>JAUYFG010000158.1 GCA_030690985.1 Pseudomonadota bacterium | reverse complement strand
GTTGGCATTCGGCGGATAACGCCGGCAAAAAGCCGCCGGCTCATCCGCCCTACGCGGGCTCTGGCTGCTCGGTTTCCGGCTGCATCAGTTCAAGCGGCGCGCGGCCTAGCCGTCCCTGTAGCGCCGGCGTCTCGCCGGCTCGTACTTCTGATCAGCCCGCGTAGGGCGGAAAAGCGGCTTTATCGCGCCTTCCGCCGTATGTTGGCATTCGGCGGATAACGCCGGCAAAAAGCCGCCGGCTCATCCGCCCTACGCGGGCTGGTTCTCTCGTTGCAATATCACTGACAACGAAAATAGCCCGCGTCGCTGTTTGGGGTTTGATCGCCGCGTTTGGTCCACCCTACTGTCGCTTCGTGCCATTCATGTTTCCGGAATGCACGGCTTTAACCCGGCCGGGATCAGGAAATCCGAACCTACGCGATGAGCCGCACAGTTAAAACACGGAAATCGCATAAATCGCATAAATCGCTTGACCGGGATTTAAGCAATACCCTATGTTGACCTCAGTGTCTTTTTCTCCTTGGACACGCACCACAAGGGACTTCGTCATGGCAAGCGTGGCATCCGGGAAACCCTATCTCACCCCCAACGAGGCGGCGGCGCAGCTCATGGTGGCGCCGGCCACGCTGCGCGTCTGGGCGGACAAGGGCCTGTTGAAGGCGCACACCACGGCCGGCGGCCACCGCCGCTTCCTGCGCGAGGACGTGGATAACTTCCAGCGCGGACGCGACCATGACCATGGCCATTCCGCCAACGGGGGGCTGCGCATTCTCATCGTCGACGATGAAGCCAGCCTCACCCGCTACCTGATCGCCTTGCTGAAGGACATCCCCGACATCCACACCGCCGGCGCCGGCGACGGCTTCAGCGCCGGCCACCTGGTGCATACCTTTCGCCCGGATGTGGTACTGCTGGATCTGATGATGGACGGAGTGGATGGCTTTCATGTCTGCCGCCAGATCAAGTCCGACCCCGCCACCCGCCACATCCGGATCATCGCCATCACCGGCTATCCCTCAGCGGAGAACATCGAACGCATCCTCGCGGCGGGCGCGGAAATCTGCCTGGCCAAACCGCTGGACGAAGAAAAACTGCTGGCCCTGCTCGAACCACAGCGACGGGAACGCCAGGCATGACCCAATCAGCCGGCCACGAAATCCAGCCGTACAAGGTACTGGTCGTGGACGACGATGCCGCCCAGCTACGCCTGGCGCAGGCCACGCTGCGCGCGCCGAAATATCAGCTTGTCCTGGCCGCCGATGGTCGCCAGGCGGTGGAACGCCTGCACGGCGAGGACTTCGACGCCGTGCTGCTGGATCGGCGGATGCCGGGTATGGACGGCCATGCCGTGCTGCGCCACATCCGGGACATCATGGATGAACCCCTGTTGCCGGTGATCATGGTGACGGCCTTCGGCGGCGGCGGCGACGACATCAGCCAGGCGCTGGGCCTGGGCGCCACCGACTTCATCCGCAAACCCTACGATCCGCTGGAACTCATGGCGCGAGTGGACGCCGCCGTCGCCCACAAGCGGCTCACCGACCAACTGGAAGATGCCGAATCCATCCTGTTCGCGCAGGCGCGCATGGCCGAGGCGCGCGACCATCACACCGGCGACCACGTCGCGCGGGTGGCGCGCAATGCCCTGGTGTTCGGTCGCGCGCTCGGGCTGCCGGCGGAAGACTTACAGGTGCTGCGCCGGGGTGCGGTACTGCACGACATCGGCAAACTGGGCATCCCCGACGCGATTCTGCTCAAGCCGGGCAAACTCAGTGAATCGGAATGGCTGGTGATGCAAAGCCATACCATCATCGGCGAACGCCTGGTCAGCGGCATGCGGCGCATGCGCCCGGCCGCCGAGATCATCCGATCGCACCACGAACGCTGGGACGGCGGCGGTTATCCCGACGGCCTGCGCGGCGAGGCCATTCCCCTGCTGGCGCGGGTATTTCAACTGGTGGACATCCACGACGCCCTCGCCTACGAGCGCCCCTACAAGACCGCGTTGGCTGCGGCGGAGGTGGCCGGCATTCTGGAGCGGGAAGCCGAACTGGGCTGGCGCGACCCGCAGCTCGCCGGCGTATTTCTGGAACTGCTGCGCCAAAGGCCGCAGGACCTGGAACCGCGTTCGACCGACATGGACGATCTGGGGCAGTCCATCTTCGACGACATCACACGCACCGGGGCGCTGGCCTGGATGCACGGGAATACGGTGCGCTCTTGAACCGCCAGCTCCGTAGGTTGGGCAAAGCGAAGCGTGCCCAACATCGCGACAGTTCGTTGGGCACGCTTCGCTTTGCCCAACCTACGTCACTGCGCGCTCGCCTTCTGCTGCTGATGCTGGCGGCGGCGCTACCGGCCACCGCCGCCCTGGCCTATGTCGCCCTGCAACTGCCGGCGGGGGCGCTTGAGCAACCCGTGCTGCTGCTCGCGGCCCTGGCGACGGCGACCATCCTGGCCCTGGGCTGGCAGGTCGGCGCGGCCTACCTCATGGACGCCCTGCAACCGGTGATTTCCACGGTGCAGCGGGTGGCCGACGGCGATCTATCGGCGCGCACCCAGCCGGAACGATCGCGCGACGACAAAATCAGCAAGCTGGCCTACGAAGTTGACCGCATGGCCGAGGCCCTGTCACGGCGCGACCAGGCCCTCACCGAAGCGCGCGACCGCGCCCAGGCGTACCTGGATGTCGTCGGTGTCATGGTGTTGGTGCTCAACGGCAAGGGCAACATCGTTCTGGCCAACCGCAAGGCCTGCGAGGTACTTGGCTGCTGTGAGCCGCACACCTGCGTGGGCAGCAACTGGTTCGACATCTGGCTCCCCAGCGAGAACCGGGAACAGGCACGCGCCGTGTTCGCGCGCCACCTGGCCGGTACGGAACCTCCGGTCGAGCGCCATGAAAGCCGCATCCTCACCAGCAGCGGCCGGCGACGACTGATCGCCTGGCACGCCTCGCCACTTTCCGACCCATCCGGAAGTGTCATCGGTCTGCTCTGCGCCGGCGAGGACATCACCGAGGTGAGGCAAACCCAACAAGCCTTGCTGGACAGCCGCAACCGCTACCAGGCCCTGGTGGACAACATTCCCGGCGTGGTCTACCGCTGTGCCGTCATCTACCCCTGGCACATGGAATTCATCAGCCGCCAGGTCGAAGAGATCACCGGCATCGCGGCGGATCGTTTTATCGACCATTCCGTGCGCTACGGCGAACTCATCCACCCGGACGATCTGGCCGGCGTGGAACGGGCGGTGGCCGAAGGGGTCGCCCATCGCCATGCCTATGCCTGCGCCTACCGCATACGGTGCAACGGCGCATGGCGCTGGGTACATGAACAGGGCCAGACCATCTACGACGGCGAAGGCCATCCCGCCTGGCTGGACGGCGTCATCGTGGACATCACCAAAAACATAGCCCTGCGGGAAGAACAGGAACATCTCCAGGCGCAATTGCAGCAGGCGCAGAAAATGGAGGCACTGGGCCAGCTCACCGGCGGCATCGCCCATGATTTCAACAACATCCTCGCCGCCGTGCTGGGTTTCGCCAAACTGGCATTGCGCCGCCATGCGCCAGACCCGAACAGCGAGCTGGCCGAATATCTGCGCGAAGTCGTCACCGCCGGCGAACGCGCGCGCGACCTGGTGGCGCGCATGCTGACCTTCAGCCGCGCCCAGCCCGGACGAACGGCGCGGCCGCTGGCGCCGCGTCCTCTCATCAAGGAGGTGGTGAAGATGCTGGCCGCGACCATTCCCTCGGGCATCCATATCGACACCCATATCGAAACCGAGGTACCGGACGTCGCCATCGACCCGGTGGACCTGCAACAGATCCTGGTCAATCTGGCCATCAACGCCCGCGACACCCTGGACGGTCGGGGCCGCATCCGCATCACCCTGACCCATCGGCGAGTGGAACAACAAATCTGCTCCGCCTGCCGGGAGAGATTCAGCGGCGACACCCTGGAACTATCGGTGGCCGACGACGGCCAAGGTATCGCGCCGGAAGCCCTGCCCCACATCTTCGAGCCCTTCTTCACCACCAAGCCGGTGGGCAAGGGCACCGGCATGGGCCTGGCGATGGTGCATGGGCTGACCCACCGTGCCGGGGGGCATGTTCAAGTGGAATCGAGCGTCGGCCAGGGCAGCACCTTCCATATCCATCTGCCGGTGGCCATGCCGACGAGCGGAGATGCCACGCCGGCGCGAGCGATGCCTTTGCCGCCCATCGCCAGTGGGCAGCGGGGGCAGGTGCTGATCGTGGACGATGAGGTAGCCGTTCTGCATCTGCTGCACATCACCCTGAAATCGGCAGGCTGGCATCCCAGCTGCTTTTCCAGCCCGCGCCAGGCACTCGCCGTATTTCGCGATGCACCGGACGACTTCGTCGCTGTCATCAGCGACCAGACCATGCCCAGCATGACCGGCGGCGAACTGATCCGCACCCTGCATGAAGTGCGCCCCCATCTGCCGGCCATCCTGTGTACCGGCCATAGCGACGGCCTCGACGAAACGACGGCCCGGCAACAAGGCATCCGCCGCCTGTTGCTGAAGCCGGTGGATGGCGACGAATTACTGGCGGCGCTGGAGCAGGCCGTGACGGAAGCGGAAAACCCATGACGGCCGCGAGCAACCCCGGCATGGGCGTAGGTTGGGCAAAGCGTAGCGTGCCCAACATGCAACGGTTATCTGTTGGGCACGCTACGCTTTGCCCAACCTACGTGGCTGCTGTTTCGCATTAAGCAATGTCCCCCCCGCAACCCACCCTGCCTGCAAAACCCGCCATGCGTATCCGCACCTTCATCCTGTCGGCTTCCGCCACGGTCGCGCTGGGTTTCTTCGGCATCGGCTATTTCACGGTCAGCCGCATCCTCGACCACAGCGTCCGGGCAAATGCCCTTGCCGCCTCCGAAGTGCTGGCCGAGACCGCGTTTACCGGCATGGTCCAGGTCATGAGTACCGGCTGGAGCCGCAAACAGGCGGAGGAATACATCGTCGCCATGCGCGATACAACGAGAAGCTCCGGGACCGAACTGCAAATCTATCGCGGCCCGGTGGCGGCGGCCGATTACGGCGAGATCACACAGCCGCCGCTGGACGCGAGCCTGCGCGCGGTGTTCGCGAACGGCCGGCCGCTGACCGAATCGCCCGCCGGCGGCGTGCGCCACCTCATGCCGCTCCTGGCCGGCGCGAACTGCCTGCGCTGCCATGCCGGCGCCAAGCAAGGCGAGGTGCTGGGCATCATCGAAGTGAAGCAGGACTTCACGCCGCTGCTCGCCCGCGCGCACGAAGAATTGCTGCGCTGGCTGCTGCTCGCCGCGCCGCTGCTCCTGGCGGGCGCCGCCCTGGTGGTGTGGCGGGTCAACCGCCGCCTGGAGCAGGCGATCGAGATCGTCGATTCCGCCGTGGCGGAGGTCGGCGCCGTCGCCGACCTGAAGCATGTCGAATTCAGCGGCCGCGACCTCGGTTTCGAGGAACTCAATCGCCTGTTCGGGCGCCTCGGCCAACTGGTGGAAAAACTGCGCGACGTAGCCGTGGACAAGGACGTGTTGCGTTTCGAAATCGGCCTGCTGGAGAAATTCATCATCACCTCGGATGTGGTGCGCGACTGGGGCGAGTACATCGCCCGCCTGCTGGCCGAGATCAACACGGTGATGCCCACCCATGTGCTGTTCTCGGTATTCCAGGTCGGCGACGAGATATTCGATCTGGAAATCTTCTGGAACCAGCCGCCCTCCAAAGCCACGCGGGAGGCGATGGAAAACCATATCCGCGCGGTGGTGGCGGCGGATGCGCGTCTCTCGGGCCTGGCCCAGGTGAGCCTGCACCATCACGCGCCGGCCACGAACGGCCCGGAACTGGAACTGGATCACCGTTCCGTAGTGCTGGAAACCAAGGCGCTGATCCTCGACCAACCCAAGATCGGCGGCATCGTCGGCATCGGCGTGCATGCCTCGGCGGTGCATGACGAAACCTTGCGCCTGGTGATGGACAGCATCCTCTCGACCATGATCAATGTGGTCGGCTCGGTGAAGGCGATCCACAAGTACACCCACGACATGGAGTATTACGCCACCCGCGACCCCCTCACCGATCTCTACAACCGCCGCGTGTTCTGGGAGCTGTTCGAATACGAAGTGGCGCGTGCCGGACGCCACGGCTACAGCTTCGGCCTGCTGGTGCTCGATCTGGACAACTTCAAGCTGGTCAACGATGGCCACGGCCATGTGGCGGGCGACCGCTATTTGCAGACTTTCGCCCACACGGTGAAACAGGTGCTGCGCCCGGGCGACATCTTCGCCCGCTACGGCGGCGACGAATTCGTCGTCCTGCTGCCGGAGGTGATGCCGGAAATGGCGGCGACCGTCGCGCGGCGCATGCTGGAGGCCATTGATGAAATGCGGGTGGAAGTGCCCGGAGGCAGCATTTCCGGTGGCGCCTCCATCGGCATGGCCGTCTTCCCGCTGCATGCGGACAATGCCAAAGATCTGTTCCTGTTCGCCGACGCCATGATGTTCAAGGCCAAGAGTGCCGGGAAAAACCAGCTCGGCGCCCCCAGCGAGGAAGATGTCGCCGCCGTGTTCCGCGACATGACCGAGACCGCCGCGCTGGTGGTCGACGCGGTCAACGAAGGCCGCATCGAACCCTATTTCCAGCCGATCATGGACTTGGCGGGGGGGCGCATCGTCGGCTACGAGGTGCTCTCCCGCCTGATCCTGCCGGACAAACACCTGGAAGCGGCGCGCTTCATCGAATTCGCCGAGAAGGCCGGCATCATCCACCGGCTCGATCTCCTGGTCATGGAGAAGGCACTACGCGCGGCGTCCGTGTGCGAATACGACGGCCTGGTGTTCATCAACCTGTCGCCGCGCGCCCTTGCCCTGGCCAACTTCATGCAGGAACTGAAGCGCATGGTCGCCGAGTGCGACATCGACCCCGCCCGCGTCGTGTTCGAGATCACCGAACGCGACACCCTGAGAAATCTGTCCACCCTGGAACACCTGGTCGCCGAACTGAAACTGGCCGGCTTCAAACTCGCAATCGACGACTTCGGCTCCGGCTTCTCCTCCTTCCAGTACCTGCGTCGCCTGCCGCTGGACTTCCTCAAGATCGAGGGCGATTTCGTCGCAAACATGCTGGACAACGACAAGGACCGCGCCTTCGTCCAGAGCATTTACCAACTCGCCATGGGCCTCGGCATCCGGGTCATCGCCGAGCATGTGGAATCGCGGGAAGTGTTGGAGGCGCTGCGCGAAATGGGCGTGGAACTGGGCCAGGGCTATTACATCGGCCGCCCGGACAAGACGCTGGGTGGGCAACATGGCGCGGTCTAAACGTTCATGGCTCGACGAGCCGCCCCCGTCTTATGAAACAAGGACGTAGGGTGTGGTGAGCGATAGCGAACCGCACCATGCGACGCGGGCGTGGTTGATGCGGTTCGCTATCGCTCACCACATCCTACGCACTAAACGTAGCCCCGTAGCCCGGATGCAGCGCAGCGGAATCCGGGGAGGAAGGTGGCCACGTAAGCTCCCGGATTCCGCTGCGCTGCATCCGGGCTACGGGCTGGCTGGTGTCGGCGAAAAAAGGGATAAATCATGAAAACCTGGATCGAAACAAAACTCGGCAACATCAGCCTGCGCGCCACCATCATCGCCAGTCTTGGCGCGCCCCTGTTCCTGCTGTGGATCGCGGGCTTCTATACCTGGTCGAGCTGGCAGGATCATCGCTATGCCGAGCGCACCATCGAGGCCAACCAGTTGTCCGACCTGGTCATCGACGCCGCCGGCAAGCTGGCGCTGGAGCGCGGCACCACGGTTGCGGCGCTGACCGCGCCGCCGGAACGGCGGGCCGCGTTGCGCGAGCAGATCTCGAACTGGCGCTTGCAAGGCGAGGTGGGCCAGGGCAAGGCGCGCGTGATCGCGCAACACCTGGTCACCACCTCGTTTTCCGGGCCGGCGCTGGCGGCATCGCTCGCGCAGGCCGAAAAATCCTACGGCGATCTCGTGACCGCGCGCCAGAAAGTGGACCGCGCTCTGGCCGGCCAGAACGACCTCACCCCCGAGGAATGGATACGAACGATCAGCGCGCACATCGGCGACGGCGCCCGCGTGCGCATGGCCGCCTTCTCCGGCGAAAGCCTGCCCGCCGCCGCCGCTTTCGACAGCCTCACGGTCAAACATCAGGCCTGGCTCGCCAGCGAATACGCCGGGCTGGAACGCGGCACCCTGGTCGGCCTCATCAATGCCCGGCAACCCATCGCACCCGACGCGTTGCAACGGCTCCAAGCCTATCGCCAGATCGCCGATGGCGCCGTGAGGGAATTACTGTTTCTGCGCCAGGTGCCCGGTGCCGACCGCAGCGTGATCGAGGCGGTGGACCGCATGGAAAAGCGCCTGCAAGGCTTCGCTGAAGTGAGGAGCCGGATTTATACGGCGGCGGCCACGGGCGACTTCCCGGTCGACGGAGAACAATGGTTCGCCGCCGCCACCCAGTCCATTGACGGCATCCTCGCCGTTTCCACCGCGCTTTCGGCGGCGAGCATCGAGAAGGCGCGCGAATTCTCGTCCTGGCGCCGGCTTCAGGCCGGGGGCTACATCGTCACCTTCTTCGCCATGCTGGTCGTCACGGTCGCCACCGCCCTGCTGCTGTTCGCAAAACTGCATGGCATCGAACGCCTGAGAGTCTCAATGGCCGACCTGGCAGGAGGCGATGGCGACCTGACCCGGCGCCTGCCCGCCGAGGCAAGCGACGAGGTGGGCGCCACCTCCGCCGCCTTCAACCAGTTCGCGCAACATCTGCAAGAAATCGTGCGTCAAGTGCTGGCGGACGTACAGGAAGTCTCGACCGCCGCGGCTGAACTCATGCGCAGCGCGGAGTCGGTCAAGCAGAGTTCGGAGCAACAACACCAGGCAACCCGCTCGACGGCGGAAGCGGTCGAACAAGTCAGCGCCAGCTTCGATTCGGTGGCCGAACACGCGCGCGCCTCCAGCCGTACCACCGAGGAGGCCACCGACCTGGCCGAGGAAGGTGTGCGCACCATGCTGGCGGCATCCAGGGATATCGACCGCATGGCCGCCATGCTGGGCGCAACGGCCCGCAACATCGACTCGCTCGACCGCAAGACCGATGAAATCAGCGGCATCGTCAGCCTGATCCACGATATCGCCGAGCAGACCAACCTGCTCGCGCTCAACGCCGCCATCGAGGCCGCGCGGGCCGGCGAACAGGGGCGTGGCTTCGCGGTGGTGGCCGACGAAGTGCGCAAACTCGCCGAGCGCACCGCCAAGGCCACCGCTGAAATCGGCGCCATGATCGCCAGCTTGCAGGAGGCGAGCCACCGCGCGGCCACGGATACCACGGCCTCCAGCACCCAGGCCGGCGCCGCCGTCGCCACCATCCAGCAAGCCGCGCGCCTGCTCGAACGCCTCCATGTCAGCGCCAGCGACGCCCGTAGCCGCTCGGTCGAGATTGCCGGCGCCACCCAGAAGCAACGCACCGTCGGCGGCGACATCTCGCGGCATGTGGAGAACATCGCCGAAATGGCACAGCAGAACGCGGCAACCGTGCTGGAAAACGCGGCGGGGGCCAAACGCCTGCAAGCGTTGGCGACGGGACTGCAACGCCTGGTCGGGCGCTTCCGGATATGAGGGGCGGTGAAGGCCGTAGGTTGGGCAAAGCGAAGCGTGCCCAACAACCCGTCGCCATGTTGGGCACGCTTCGCTTTGCCCAACCTACGGGGAACCGTCCATGAAACTGGTCTTCAAGCTCTGGCTCGGCATCGGCGTCGCGCTGCTGGCCGCCCTGGCGGTCATGGCCTGGTTCGGTTACCAGCACACCCAGCGCAGCGTGGAGGGCGCGCTGCTCGAAGAAGGCCGTTCGCTGCATGGCGTGTTGATGGCCGTGCGGCGCACTTATCAACGCCAGTACCTGGCCAGCGGCCTGGATCTCGACTCACGCGCCGTCGGTTTCCTGCCCGCTCACGCCATGTCGCGCATCGCCCACGACTTCCAGGCTTTCGACCGGCGCGGCGTGCGCTTCAACAATGTCAGCGACCGTGCCCGCAATCCCGCCAACCAGGCGGATGCGCTGGAAATGGCCGCGATCCGCCATTTCCGCGCCAATCCACAAGCCAGGGAACGGCTTGCCACCTATGCAGACGTTCAAGGGCGGCGTTATTACCACTACACCACCCCGATCTGGACCGAACCCTACTGCCTGAAATGCCACGGCAATCCCGAGGACGCCCCGGCGACCATTCGGCAAAACTACAAACTGGCTTACGGCTATAAGGTGGGCGACCTACGCGGCATCCTCAGCGCCAAACTGCCGGCGGCGGAAACCGAGGCGCGCATCCTCGGCCTGTGGTGGCAGGAGCAAGCCATCCATCTTGCCGTGGTGGCGTTGGCCCTGGTGCTGGCCGGCGGCCTGATGCACCTGCTGGTGGTGCGCCGGCTGAGTGTTCTCCGCAACGGCGCCCGACGCCTGGCGGCGGGCGACTACACCTGGCGGGCAGCGGAAGAAGGGTCGGACGAAACCGCCGAACTGGCGCACAGCCTGAACGAGATGACGCGCGCCATCCAGCACAGCCAGGCGAACATGCGCCTGGCCGCCAGCGTGTTCGAGCATGCCCGCGAAGGCATCATGATTACCGATACCGCCGGCAACATCGTCGATACCAACCCGGCCTTCAGCCAGATCACCGGCTATGCGCGCGAGGAAGTTCTCGGCAAAACGCCGCGTGTGCTCGGCTCCGACCGCCACGACCCGGCCTTCTATAGCGACATGTGGCGGGCGATCCGTGAACAGGGGTACTGGATCGGCGAAATCTGGAGCCGGCGCAAGAATGGCGAGGAATACCCGGAGCACCTGTCCATCGCATCCCTACGCGATCCGGCGGGCAGCATCAGCCATTACCTCGGCGTGTTCTCCGACATCAGCCTGGCCAAGCAACAGGAACAGCAGTTGCAGCATCTCGCCCAGCACGACGCCCTGACCGGCATCCCCAACCGGGTATTGCTGGCCGACCGCATGCGTCAGGCCATTGCCCAGGCAAGCCGCAGCGGCGACCTGCTGGCGGTCGGCTATCTCGATCTGGACGGTTTCAAGCCGATCAACGACACCTACGGGCACGAGGCCGGCGACCGCCTGCTGGTGGAAATGGCCCGGCGCATAAGCGAAGCGCTGCGCAGCGGCGACACGGTGGCGCGTCTCGGCGGCGACGAGTTCGTGTTCCTGCTCCAGGGCCTCAAGGATCTGGCGGAATGCGAGATCACCCTGAACCGGCTGCTCCACGCCATCAATCAGCCCGTCCCGCTCAACGGCCAGATGGTCAATCTCTCCGCCAGCATCGGCGTGAGCCTCTACCCCAGCGACGACGAGGACCCGGACACCCTGCTGCGCCACGCCGACCAGGCCATGTATGCCGCCAAGCAGGCCGGGCGCGGACGCTACACCTTCCATGACGTGGAAGGCGACCGCCGCGCGCGCAGCCACCGGGAAACCCAGGAGCGCATCCGCCTGGCCCTGGAAAACCAGGAATTCGAACTGTTCTATCAACCCCAGGTCAACATGCGCAGCGGCAAGGTGGTGGGCGCCGAGGCGCTGATCCGCTGGCGCCATCCCGAGCGCGGCCTGCTCATCCCGGCCGCTTTTCTGCCGGTGATCGAGAACACTGAACTGGACATCGTCCTGGGCGAGTGGGTACTGCAACAGGCGCTGGGCCAACTGGCCGATTGGCGCAAGCAAGGTCTGGAGATCACCGTCAGCGTCAACATCTCCGCGCAGCACATCCAGTGCCCCGATTTCCTGGAAAAGCTCATGGCCTGTCTGGCGGCACATCCCGAGGTTTCCCCACGGCACCTGGAACTGGAAATTCTGGAAACGGCGGCTCTGGAAGACCTGGAGCGCGTCTCCGAGGTGATCCGCACCTGTCAGAAGATGGGCAGCGACTTTGCCCTGGACGACTTCGGTACCGGCTATTCCTCGCTCACCTACCTGAAGCACCTGCCGGTGCAGATATTGAAGATCGACCAGTCCTTCGTGCACGACATGCTGCGCGATCCCGACGACCTGGCCATCGTCGAGGGCGTCATCGCCCTGGCCGAGGCCTTCGGCCGTGACATCGTCGCCGAAGGGGTGGACAGCCTGGAAGCGGGCCTGCTGCTGCTGCAACTCGGCTGCGCGGTCGCCCAGGGCTACAGCATCGCCCGCCCCATGCCGGCCGCCGACTTGCCCGCCTGGGTGGTGAAGTGGGACACCCCCCGCGCCTGGAGCGAAGAGAACTTCCGCCGCTGGCACCGCGAGGATTTCGCCCTGCTGCTGGCCGAATACAACCACCGCGACTGGATCGACAACCTGGCTGAGCGCATCGAAAGCGAAGGTGGCAGCGAAAAAAGCGTTTCCCTCACGCTGGATCCGGATCTCTGTCGCTTCGGGCGCTGGTATCACGGCTCGGGTCAGGTTCGTTATGGCACGCTGCCTGAGTTCAAGGTCATCGATGCGGTGCACCACCAGGTACACGAACTGGGCGGCGAACTGCACAATCTGCTCCACGTCGGCGAATATGACGTGGCGCGCAAACGCCTGCCGGAACTGTTCGCGCTGCGCGACGAATTGCTGGGACGACTCCATGCACTCCAGGAGTTGATTGTCGCGAAGGAAGGTTGAGTGGCGTAGGTCAGGAAATCACTGCGCGCCACCCCGACCCATAGCGGGATTTCTACTCAAGCCCGGCCTGGCTTCATAGCGGAGGGCCATTGCCACGCACTTCCCCTGGCGTCTAAAATGGCCACCCAATAGCCAGATTAACCACGCCAGCATGTTGGAAACCCCGATCACGGAAGCCAAAAACACCTTCACCGCCCTGGTGCATCAGGTCGAGGGCGGCGAAGTCGTGCATCTGACCCGGCATGGCCGGCCGGTGGCGGTGATTCTTTCCGAAGTCGAATATCAGGTACTGCGCCGGCACGCGGCGCCGCGCGGTGACTTGCTGGAGTTCGTGCAGGGCTGGCGCGGCGCGCTACCCGGCGACTGGCAGGGCTTCACCAGCGCTGAAATCGACGCTACCCGCGACCGCGCGGCGGGCAAGGCCTTCACATGGGAAGCCTGAGTTTTCTCCTGGACAGCAATGTGCTGTCGGAGCTCACCCGGGCCGAAGCCAATGCCGGGGTCATGGAACAACTGGCGCGGCATCGCGCCGCCTGCGCCACCACCACGGTGGTGATGCACGAACTGGCCTATGGGGTGGCGCGCCTTCCTGACGGCGCGCGCAAAACGCGCTTGCAGAGTTTTGTCAGCGGCCTCGTGGATTGCGGCATGGTGATCCTGCCCTACGACCTGGACGCCGCGCTCTGGCATGCGCGCGAGCGGGCGCGCCTGGAAGCGGCCGGGCTGGCGCCCCCCTTCCGCGACGGCCAGATCGCCGCCGTGGCGGCCAGCCGCAATCTGACTCTGGTGAGCCGCAATCTGGCCGATTTCCAACATTTCCAAGGCTTGTCCAGCACAAGCTGGTTTTCGGAGTAACACCCACCATGCTGATGACCCACGGCTGGTTTGGTATACAAAATCGTATGCAGCCATGTAGCCCGGATGCAGCGCAGCGGAATCCGGGAGCTTACGAGGCCACCTTCCTCCCCGGATTACGCTGCGCTGCATCCGGGCTACGCTGCTGGTTTTCGGAGTAACACCCACCATGCTGATGACCCATGGCTGGTTTGGTATACAAAATCGTATGCAGCATCAAGCCACCCGCCCCAACGCCATCACCATCGGCAATTTCGACGGCATCCACCTCGGCCATCAGGCCATGCTGGCGCGGCTGACCTCGCGCGCCGCCTCGGTGGGCGCGGCCCCCACGGTGTTGACCTTCGAGCCGCATCCACGGGAAATCTTCACCCCGGAATCCGCCCCCACCCGCCTGACTTCCCTGCGCGAGAAGCTGGAGATCCTGCGCGGCCTGGGCGTCGCGCATGTCCATGTCTGCCGCTTTTCCAAACCCTTCGCCGCGCTCTCTGCCGAGGATTTCGTGCGCCGCATTCTGGTGGAAGGCCTGAAGGCGCGTTATGTGCTGGTGGGCGACGATTTCCGCTTCGGCGCCAAACGCGTGGGGGACTTCGCCCTGCTGGAGCGCATGGGCCGCGAATTCGGCTTTCAGGCCGAAGCGCTGCACACCGTCGAAGCGGCCGGTCAGCGCGCATCGTCAACCGCCGTGCGCGAGGCGCTGGCCGAGGGTGACATGGCGATGGCCGCGCAACTGCTGGGCCGGCCCTATTCGATCTCCGGCCGCGTGGTGGGCGGCGACCAGTTGGGCCGCAAGATCGGCTACCCCACCGCCAACATCCAGTTGAAGCACAACAAGCCACCGTTGCAGGGCATCTTCGCGGTGCGCGTGCAGGGTCTGGGAGGTGGGCAAAACCAGCCCGACTGGCCCGGCGTCGCCAGCCTCGGAACCCGCCCCACCGTCCATACCAACGGCCGCCCGACCCTGGAAGTACACCTGTTCAACTTCGACCGCAGCATCTACCGCGAACACCTGCGCGTGGAGTTCCTGCACAAACTGCGCGACGAAGCCAAGTTCCCCAACCTCGACGCACTGATCGCCCAGATCGACCTCGATGCAAGGCAGGCGCGGGAAATGTTGAATGTGTAACAAAGTAGGATGGGTTGAGCGCAGCGAAGCCCATCACCCCCACGCCACCAGCAATTTGATGGGTTTCGCTATCGCTCAACCCATCCTACCCGCCGACCTGGCGGAGCTTTATGGCGTACCGACCAAGCGCTTCAACGAGCAGGTCAAACGCAACCTGGCGCGGTTTCCGCTGGAGTTCATGTTCCAGCTCACGGCGGCAGAGAAGAAAGAGGTGGTCGCAAATTGCGACCACCTCGCCCGGCTGAAATATTCACCTCACGCCCCCTACGCCTTCACCGAACACGGTGCCATCATGGCCGCCACCATCCTCAACTCACCCAAGGCGGTGGCCGTAGGAGCGGGCTTGCCCGCGATAATCAACGGCCGCTTCGCGGGCAAGCCCGCTCCTACATGCGTCATCGACTGTGGCCGTAGGAGCGGGCTTGCCCGCGATGCGACGCGGCCATTCGCGGGCAAGCCCGCTCCTACATGTGTCATCGACGCCATCCGCCAGTTGACCGCGCCTCCCAACCCGAAAAAACGTCCCATCGGCTTCATCACCGACCGCGAAGAAAATGCCTGACTACAAAACCACCCTGAACCTGCCCGACACCCCCTTCCCCATGCGCGGCGATCTCGCCCGCCGCGAGCCGGGCTGGATCAAGCAATGGCAGGAGAACAAGCTCTACGAAAAAATCCGCGCGGCGAGCAAAGGGCGGCCCAAGTTCATCCTGCACGACGGCCCGCCCTATGCGAACGGCGACATCCACATCGGCCATGCGGTGAACAAGATCCTCAAGGACATCATCGTCAAGGCGAAGACCCTGGACGGCTTCGACGCGCCCTATGTGCCGGGCTGGGACTGCCACGGCCTGCCGATCGAACTGGTGGTGGAAAAGACGCACGGCAAGCACATGGAACCGGCCAAGTTCCGCGAACTGTGCCGCGAATATGCCGCCACTCAGGTGGAACGGCAGAAGGCCGATTTCATCCGCCTGGGCGTGCTGGGCGATTGGGAACATCCGTATCGCACCATGGATTTCCAGTTCGAGGCGGACATCATTCGCGAGCTGGGGAAAATCCAGGCCCATGGCCATTTGTATCTCGGCGCCAAGCCGGTGCACTGGTGCGTCGATTGCGGCTCGGCGCTGGCGGAAGCGGAAGTGGAATACGAAGACAAAGTGTCGCCGGCCATCGATGTGGCCTTCCCGGTGGCGGACCTGGCCGATCTGGCCAAACGCATCGGCATTGCCAACCTCGACACCCCCGCTTACGCGGTGATCTGGACCACCACGCCGTGGACCCTGCCGGCCAACCGGGCGGTGGCGGTGCATGCGGACTTCGCCTATGACGTCATCCGCACCCCGAAAGGACTGCTGATCCTGGCGCGCGATCTGGCCGAGGCGGCGATCCAGCGTTACGGCTTCGAGACGGTGGAAACCGTGGCCCAGGTCAAGGGCGCGGCTTTGGCCGGCCTGCAACTGCGCCACCCGTTCTACGACTACCAGGTGCCGGTGATCCTGGCCGATTTCGTGACCACGGAGGCCGGCGTCGGCCTGGTCCATATCGCCCCCGGCCACGGCCACGACGACTACATCGCCGGCCTGAAATACGGCCTGGAAGTCGCCAACCCGGTCGGCGACGACGGCAAGTTCTACGCCGACACCCCCCTCGTCGGCGGGCTGTCGGTGTGGGACGGCAACAAGAAGCTGCTGGAGGTACTCACGGAGAACGGCCACCTGCTGGCAAAGGGCAACCTCAAGCACAGCTACCCGCACTGCTGGCGGCACAAGACGCCGATCATCTTCCGGGCGACCCGGCAGTGGTTCATCGGGATGGACAAGGCGGGCCTGCGCGACAAGGCCATGCACGCCGTCGAAGAAACCGAGTTCTTCCCCGCCTGGGGCCGCGCCCGCCTGGAAGCGATGATGAAGAACCGCCCGGACTGGTGCGTCTCGCGCCAGCGCAACTGGGGCGTGCCCATCGCCTTCTTCATGCACAAGACCACGGGCGAACTGCATCCGCGCTCGGCGGAACTCCTGGAGATCGTGGCCAAACGGGTGGAACAGCGCGGCATCGAAGCCTGGTTCAGCCTCGACCCTGCCGAGTTGCTGGGCGAGGAAGCCGAAAACTACGTCAAGAACAAGGACACCCTGGATGTCTGGTTCGACTCCGGCGTCACCCACGCCTGCCTGTTGAAGGAACGCGAAGGCCTGGCGCACCCGGCCGACCTCTATCTGGAAGGTTCCGACCAGCATCGCGGCTGGTTCCAGTCGTCCCTGCTCACCGGCTGCGCCACGGACGGCATCGCGCCCTACAAGGCGCTGCTCACCCACGGCTTCGTGGTGGACGCCAAGGGCAAGAAGATGTCCAAGTCCACGGGCAATGTCATCGCGCCGCAGAAGGTGATGGACACCTACGGCGCCGACATCCTGCGCCTGTGGGTGGCCAGCACCGATTACTCGGGCGAACTGACCATTTCCGATGAAATCCTCAAGCGCGCGGTAGACGGCTACCGGCGCATCCGCAACACCCTGCGCTTCCTGCTCGCCAACAGCGCCGATTTCGAGCTGTCGCAAAATGCCGTGGCGCTGGATGAAATGCTGGAAATCGACCGCTATGCCCTGGCGCTCACCCGATCGATGCAGGAAGAAGTGCTGGCCGACTATCGCAATTACAGCTTCCACACCGCCGTCCAGCGCCTGCATGGGTTCTGTTCGGAAGACCTCGGCGCCTTCTATCTGGACGTGCTGAAGGACCGCCTCTACACCTGCGGCGCCAATTCGACCGCCCGCCGCGCCGCGCAGACCGTGCTGTGGCACATCCTGCATACGCTCACCCGTTTGCTGGCGCCGATCCTGTCCGCCACCGCCGAGGAAATCTGGGCACTGCAAGCGCATTGCCAGGCGGAGAGCGTGTTTTTAAGCCTCTGGCACGAGTTGCCGCCACAACCCGGCAGCGACGCACTGCTCACGCGCTGGAGCCGCATCCGCGAACTGCGCGCCCTGGCTACCCGGCAAATCGAGGACTTGCGCGTGGCGGGCAAGGTCGGCTCCTCACTGCAAGCCGAGGTCACGCTGTTCGCGGCGGGCGACGACTACGCCTTGTTGTCCAGCCTGGGCGACGACCTGAAATTCGTGCTGATCACTTCCGCCGCGCGCGTGGAAAGAACGGATGGCGAGACGCGAGTCGAGGCCAGCGCCTCCAGCCATGAGAAATGCGAACGCTGCTGGCATTACCGCGAAGATGTCGGCGCCGTGGCCGAACATCCTGGGTTGTGCGGGCGCTGCGTGAGCAACCTGTATGGCGAGGGAGAACAACGTGAACACGCTTGATGTAGCGCAGGCGTCTCGCCTGCATGCCGGTGGGTGCAGGCGAGACGCCTGCGCTACAAGGGGGCGGTCATGACCGCCCCCCGCTTCGGCCTGTTCTGGCTCTGGCTGTCCGCCGTGGTGTTGCTCCTCGACCAACTCACCAAGCTGGCGGTGATCGACCGGCTCGACGCTTATATCGACGTCATCCCTCTCACCGGCTTCTTCAACCTGGTCCACGTCCACAACAGCGGCGCAGCGTTTTCCCTGTTCGCCGACCAACCCGGCTGGCAGCGCTGGTTCTTCCTGGCCATCGCCATCATCGCCACGATCGTCATTATTTATCTCCTGAAAAAGACCGCCGGCCGCCCCCTGTTTTCAGCCGCCCTGGCCCTGATACTCGGCGGTGCCGTCGGCAATGTGATCGACCGCGTCCTCTATGGCTACGTCATCGACTTTCTCGATTTCTACCTGGGCGCCTGGCACTTCCCGGCCTTCAACGTGGCCGACAGCGCCATCTCGGTAGGTGCCGCGCTCCTGATCTGGGACAGCTTCCGCAAGCAGGAACCAAACAGGTAGCCCCGTAGGGCGGAAAAGCAGCCTCATCGCGCCTTCCGCCAGATTTGTCGGAAGGCGCCGGCCAAAAGACGCCGGCTTTTCCGACCTACGCCGCCGGGACAGCTTCCGCAAACCCGCGTAACACCGTAGGGCGGAAAAGCAGCCTCATCGCGCCTTCCGCCAGATTTGTCGGAGGGCGCCGGCCAAAAGACGCCGGCTTTTCCGACCTACGCCGCTGGGACAGCTTTCGCAAACCCGCGTAGCCCCGACGCCCCCGTGCCGGGCCAAATCAAAATTCAGCGTGCATTTTCCCTAAAGTTCTCTTCCTGCTCGCCGCTAACGGTGGGGACTTTTTCTGGGGCATTTCCGACCGTGAACCGCGCAGCGAACACCGACACTTTGCATCGCCTCCTCTATATGGCGGTGGCGGGGCATCGTTTCTGTCTGCGCCTGGGGGATGTCGAACGCCTGCTGCCGCTGATGCAGGTGCAGCGCGTGCCGGAAGGGCCGGACTATCTGCTGGGGGTGATGAACCTGCGCGGCGAGGCGGTACCGATCCTCGATCTGGCTTGCCGTCTCAATCTCCCCACGGCGGCGGACTACGCACTCGATACCCCGGTGGTGCTGGCGGCCATCGGCAGCCTGCGTGCCGGTCTGGTGGTGGATGAAGTGTTGGGCGTGCGGGCGGTGCCGCGCTCGGCCCTGCGGGGCGACGCCTTGTTCCGCGACGGCCTGCCGCCGGTGCTCTCGGCGGTCACCAGCAACGACGGCACCGCCCTCCTGCTCGACGCGCTGCGCATTCTGGATATCGACCTGTCCGGCCTGTCGCAGCCGCTCACCCTCGACGACGAACTGCTCTCGCTGTGCCGGGAAGTGAATTGATGCCGGCTCACCCCCCGCTCATCCGTAGGTTGGGCAGCGGAGTCGTTGTCCGCTTTAGCGGCTTACGAATCCGGCGTCCCCCTTGCGGGGGCAAAGCGAAGCGTGCCCAACAAGCCACCGTTGCAATGTTGGGCACGCTTCGCTTTGCCCAACCTACGCCTCTTTACCGGGAAGCGAATTGATGCCGGCACCCGCCCTACCTGCCGCCATCGAAGAGCAGCTCTGCCTGCTGGTGCGCGAGCGCACCGGCATCCGCATCCTCGACCACCAGATGGAGACGCTGCGCCGTACCGTGGCTGATGGCCTCAGCCGCTTCGGCCATACCGAAGCGGCGGATTACCTGGCCGGCCTGCGCGCCGCGCGGGCGAGTTCACCCGAGCATGAACACCTGATCGCCGGCATCACCGTGGGCGAGAGCTATTTCTTCCGCGACCAGGCGCAGATGGCCTGGCTGCGCGAACAATGGCTGCCGCAACTGATCGCGCGGCGGCGCGCGGAAAACACCCTCTCCCTGCGCATCTGGAGCGCGGGCAGTTCCGATGGCCAGGAGTTGTACAGCCTGGCCATGCTGCTGGCGGAACAGTTGCCCGACCTGGAACGCTGGAACCTGCACCTGCTCGGCACCGACATCAACGCCGAGGCCCTGGCGCGCGCCCTGCGTGGGCGCTATAGCGAATGGTCACTGCGCGCCACCCCGGAAGCTGCCCGGCAGCGTCATTTCCGCCAGGAAAGAGACCGCGCGTGGTCGATCTCGGCGGCCTTGCGCGGCCATGTCCACTTCGCCTACCTGAACCTGAGCGAAGACAGTTTTCCATCGATGCTGAGCGAAACCAACGCGCTGGATCTGATTCTCTGCCGCAACGTATTCATCTATTTCGACCCGGCCATCGTCGCCGAGGTGATGCGCAAGTTCCACGCCTGCCTGGTGCCTGGCGGCCACCTGCTGCTGGGTGCCTCCGACCTGATCGACAGCGGCACGCTGGACGGTTTTTCCCTGCACAACCTGGACAACGCCTTCACCCTGCAAAGCCATGCGCCCGCCCCGGCAAAGGTCGAGCCGGCGGCGGTCGAACCGGCACGAGCCGACCAGCGAGCACGGCCGAAACCGCCACCCCAGGCCGCCCCCCAAGTCGTTTCGGTTTCCCAACCCGCACCTACCGCCACCGCAGCGGCGGCGACAAGCTACGAGGACATCACCCGGCTACTGGGACGCGAGGCCTGGCGCGAGGCCCTGGAAGCGGCCGCCAGCCGCCAGATGCGGGGCGACGACAGCGCGCTGCTGCGGCAATTTCGCGCCAAGGCGCTGGCCAACCTGGGACGCACGCACGAGGCGCTGGAAGCCTGCGATGCCAGTCTGGCACGCGAGGCCGGCGACAAGCACAGCCACTTCCTGCGCGCGCTCATCCTGCTGGAACTGCATCGCCTGCCGGCGGCTGAGGAATCCCTGCGCCGCACCCTGTTCCTGGACCGCTATTTTGTCGAAGCGCATTACCAACTCGGCCTGTTGCAGATGCGCCGTGGCGCGCACCTGGGCGGACTCAAGTCGATGAAGAACGCCCTCGCCATCGCCGAGCGCGCGCAACCGGATCGCCGCCTGCACGATGCCGCCGGGCGCGACCACGAACGGATGGCGGCCATCCTGCGCCACGAACTGCGCATGTATGAACCCGATAAGCCATGATTTCGGATTTGCCGATTTCGGATTTCGGATTTCGGATTTCGGAGATTTGCCCCGAGCCCGCTCGGTGCGCCGGTTGACGCCGTGAACAGGAAACAGGAAATGCCCAAATCCGAAATCCGAAATCCGAAATCCGAAATCGGCAAATCCGAAATCGGCAAATCGGATCACGCCCGCGCCGTTCTGCATCGCCGCGCGGTGCGGCTGGCGAGCGAAACCGATCAGGCCCGGCAGACGCCGCGCGGCGATCTGTTTCTCGCCGTGCGTCTGGGCGCGCGCGAGCACTATGGCATTCCCTATCGCTGGCTCGACGAAATCGTGCGGCCGCGCGGCTTGACCAAGGTTCCCGGCACCCCCTCCTTCGTCGCCGGCGTGATGCCGCGGCGCGGCCAGTTGCTTGCCGTGTTCGATCTGGCGCGCCTGCTGCGGGTGGATGGAAATGAGGCGGACAACGCGGAGGCCGCCGCGAACAGCGAAGAAACCCGGCTGGTGATGGTCAGCGCCGCCGGCTACAGCGTCGGCCTGCGCGTGGCCGAAGTGCTGGGCAACGACCGCTATCGGGCCGAGTCGCTCGGCCCCACCCTGCCCGGCGTCACCGCCGGTGAAGAAAACTGGATTACCGGCATTCATGCCGGCCGATTGGCCATGCTGGATCTGGAAGCCCTGCTGGGCGACCCGCGAATCAGGATCGAGGAACATTCATGAACGCAATGCAAAGCAATCACGCAAGCGGCGGCCGGGCCCGCATTCTGGTGGTGGACGATATGGCCACCAACCGCGCCCTGATTCGCGCCGTACTCGGTTCACAGGAGTTCGAGGTGCTGGAGGCGGATTCCGGCGAGGCCGCTCTGACGCGCATCGCCGCCCTGCATCCCGATGTGGTACTGCTCGACGTGATGATGCCCGGCCTCGACGGCATCGAAGTCTGCCGCCGACTGCGCGAGCAGGAGGAATTCCGCCTGTTGCCGATCATCATGCTCACCTCCCTGGGCAGTCCGGACGATGTGGTGCATGGCATGGAAGTGGGCGCTTCCGACTACATCACCAAGCCGTTCAACGCGGTGGAATTGACCGCGCGGGTACGCGCGGCGGTGGACAAGAAACGCCTGACCGACCGCCTCGACGACACCGAATCGGTGCTGTTCGCGCTGGCGCGCGTGGTCGAAGCCAAGGATGGCACCACCGGCGACCATTGCGACCGCCTCTCACATCTCTCCGTGGTGCTGGGCGAGGCCCTCAGCCTGCCGTTCGACGATCTGGAAGCGCTGCGCCGTGGCGGCATCCTGCACGACATCGGCAAGGTCGCCATCCCCGACGCCGTGCTGCTCAAGAAGGGCAAGCTCGACGAGGCGGAATGGGCGGTCATGCGCCAACATCCGACCATCGGCGCTTATCTGTGCAGCGCGCTGCGCACCATGCGGCGCACGGTGGACATCATTCGCTACCACCACGAGAAGTGGAATGGCAGCGGCTATCCCTCCGGCCTGGCCGGCCCCGACATCCCACTGCTGGCGCGCATCTTCCAGGTGGTGGATGTCTACGACGCCCTCTCCAGCGAACGCCCCTACAAGCCCGCCCTGCCGCGCGACGAAGTCATCCGCATCCTGCGCGAAGAAACCGCGCGCGGCTTCTGGGACCCGGAAATCATCGCCATCTTCCTGGACATCCTGGAACACGACCCCAGCCGCCTGGACATCCCCGCCAACGCCGTGCGCGGCCGCGACGCCGACCTGTTCCACAACATCAGCGGCGAAGCGATGGAATGGAGAGACCGGCGGTGATTTCGGATTTGCGATTTCGGATTGCGGATTTCCGTGGAGCCGTAGGTTGGGCAAAGCGCAGCGTGCCCAACAAATTACCGGTGATGTTGGGCACGCTGCGCTTTGCCCAACCTACGCACGCTCAAATAGAAAATTACCGAGGTGTTGAATGATCGAACAATTCCTGCACGACGCCGCCGGCTCCAATCTCTCCGAACTGATGGGGCTGGACGCGGCGCAACAGGCACAGCACAAGGCCTTCATCGGGTTGACCGAAGCGGACCTGGCCTTGCTGGTGGAACTGGCGCCGGTGATCGAACGCCATGCCGACGCGGTGGTGGATGGCTTTTACGCCAACCTCCAGCACTACCCGGAACTGGAGCAACTGATCCGTGGCGTCGGTTCCAATTGGGAGCGCCTGAAACGCACCCAGCGCGCCTATCTGCTGGAACTGTTCAAGGGCGACCTGGGGCCGGAATACTTCGAGCGGCGTCTGCGGGTGGGGGTGATCCATCACAAGATCGGCCTCACCCCGCGCTGGTATCTGGGCAGCTATTCCGTCTACATGCAGTTGCTCGCCCCCATCATCTTCAAGCACTGGCGCTGGCAACGCGGCCGCGCCGTGCAGGCCGTGCTGGCGCTGGACAAGGTGCTGTCGCTGGATGCCCAGCTCGCCATCGACACCTATATCCACAGCCTCTCCGCCGAACTCAAGGTGGTCAGCCTGTCCAAGGAAGAACTGGAGCAGCGCCTGAACGCCTACAACAATCTCATCGACCGCGTCGCCCACGGCGACCTGACCGCGCGGGTGGAAGTGGTGGGAGGGTTGGCAGGTGAGGACGACCTCGCCCGCCTCGGCGGCAATCTGAACAAGATGGTCGACCGCCTCGCGGAAATGACCAGCGAAGTCGCCGAATCGAGCAACGCCATGCTGGTCAGCGTCGAGCAGGTGCGCGCCTCCATCGGCGCCCAGTCCAGCGGCGCCGCGCAGCAGGCCGCCTCGGTCAGCGAGACCACCGCCACCCTGGAACAGATCAAGGCCACCTCGCAGCAGAACCTGGAAAAAGCCACCGCCCTCAAGGAAGTGGCCGACCGCGCCCGCGCCGAGGGTGACCAGGGGGTGACGGTGGTGGAGGCGGCGGTGAACGCCATGCGCCACACGCGCGGCCAGGTCGAGGCCATCGCCGGCCACATCGGCGTGCTCAACGAGCGTCTGCAACAGATCGGCGAGATCACCAATGCCGTCGGCGAACTCGCGTCGCAATCCAAGATGCTCGCCCTCAACGCCTCGATCGAGGCGGCCAAGGCCGGCGACGCGGGACGCGGTTTCGCCGTGGTGGCGGAAGAAGTGCGCGATCTGGCCGAGCAGTCGCGCCAGGCCACCACCCAGGTGCAGGGCATCCTGGTGGAGATCCGTAACGCCGCCGCGCGCGCGGTGCGCGCCGTGGAAGAAGGCAACGAGGGCGCCGACCGCGGCGCCAGCCTGGCCGACCGCGCCGGCGAAACCCTGCACGGCCTCAACCGGGTGATCCACGACACCGCCCTGGCCAGCCAGCAAATCGTTGCCGCCGTGCGCCAGGAAGCCGCCGGCATCGACCAGATCCGCATCGCCATGGGCGACATCAGCCAGGTCACCAGCCAGTTCGTCGCCGCCACCCACCAGACCGAGGCCGCCACCGACCAGCTCACCGACTACGCCGCGCTGTTGCAGAACATGGTGAAACTGTTCCAGGTGGGTGGCGCCCGCTTCGACTTCGACCGCGCGCGCACCCTGCACCACACCTGGGTGGCCCGGCTGGAAGCCTTCCTGGGCGGACGCGAGACGCTCACCGAGGAAGAAGCCGTTTCCCACCACCATTGCCAGTTGGGCCGCTGGTACGACGGCGAAGGGCTGCAACGCTACGGCCACATCCCGGAAATGCTCGCCCTGGACGCACCGCACCGGGAACTGCATGAATTGATCCACGACGTAGTGCAACACAAAGGCCATCGCCCCAACGCCGCGCAGGTCATGGTCCGGGTACGCGCCCTGTCGGCCCGCATCATCGAACTGCTCGACGCCATCGAAGCGAAATCGCGCGCGGTGGATAGCAACCGGGGGCGGGCGGAATGAGCGGACGTAGGTTGGGCAAAGCGAAGCGTGCCCAACATGCAACCGTTGCCATGTTGGGCACGCTTCGCTTTGCCCAACCTACGCCTCACCCTACGCATCTACCTACGCCTGCCCCCGGGAGCCTGACGTGATCCATGTGGAAAATCTCACCATGCGCGGCAAGCTGGTTGCCGTGCTGGTCTTGCCCCTGCTCGCCCTCGGCTTGTTCGCCGGACACGCGCTCTGGCAGGAAACCCGGCAGCAGTCCGGCATGGCGGAGCTGGCGCGCGCCGGCACCCTGTCGCTGGCGATCGCCGACCTGGTCCACGAATTGCAGGCGGAGCGCGGCCGCAGCAGCCTGTTCCTGTCCAGCCAGGGGCAACGCTTCGAAGCAAAATTCGCGGCGGAACTGGTGCGCCAGCGCGCGAAGACCGACCAGGCCTGGCAGACGCTGGAATCAGTCGAAAAATACGCGGCGAAAAACAACTTCGGCCTGCCCGCCAGCCTGATGGGTGAACGCCGCGATGCACTCACCCGCTTGCGCGCAGAAGTTGATCGCATGACGGTTCCCGCTGTGCGTGCCGTGGAAAGCTACAGCTTGTCGATACAGGCGTTGCTGGGTGCGCTCGAAGACCTCGCCATCCATACCCCCGATGTCGAAGTCACGCGCCAGTTCGCCGCCTACCGCTGGCTGGTCCAGGCCAAGGAAACGGCTGGCCAGGAACGCGCTGAAGGCAGTCGCTGGCTGGCGGGGGATGCGGACCCAAAACTGGGGCAGCGATTGATCGAGCTTGCCGCCCAGCAATCCCTGCTGCTCGACCAGTTCCAGGCACAGGCGCCGGAATCCTTGCGCCGCGCCTGGCGCGACGCAGAGCAGGCCGACTGCGTGCGCGCCATACCAGGATTACGCCTGGCCATGAGCACGACCCAGGCCAAGTCGCGTCCCCGCCCGGAAATCTGGTTTGACCACGCCAGTTGCCGCATGGAACGCCTGCACGACGTGGAAATCGCCTACGCACGCCACCTCGCCGATCTGACTGGCCAACTGGAAGCGGCCAGCCGCCTGCGCCTGGCCTTGATCCTGCTGTTTGCCCTGCTGCCGATTCCGCTCAGTCTGTGGCTGATCGTGCGGGTGGCGCGCAACGTCAGCGGCAATTCGCGCTGGCTGCTCACCGCGATGCACGGCATCGCCGGCGGCAACTTCAATGTCTCCCTGCCACCCAGAAGCCGCGACGAACTGGGTGAACTGGCCCAGGGCCTGGACGCCCTGCGTGGCCAACTTTCCCGCCTGGTCGACGAACAGGCGCGGCAACTGAAGCGCGAACGGGAGACGAGCGCGGAACTGGAACGGCACAGTCTGGAAATCCAGCATTTCGCCCAGCGCATCGCCGCCGGCGACCTGGCCGGGCGCCTGACGGAAGGCGACGACACCCTGGGCCGCCTGGCCGGCAGCCTCAACCACATGGCCGCCGGCCTCGCCGGCCTCGCCGGAAGGGTGCGCGAGACCGGTTCCAGCCTGCTGGTGACCGTCAGGCAGATGCAGAGCGCGGTGGCGGAGCAATCCTCGGGCGCCAGCGAACAGGCCGCCTCGGTCAGCCAGACCATGACCAGCCTGGAACAGATCCGCGCCACCTCCGGGCAAACCCTGGAAAAAGCACAGCGTCTGGGAGAGATGGCGGAACGGGCGCGCAGCGAAGGCGAACATGGGCGATTGGTGGTGGAGGAAAGCATCGTCGGCATCACCGATGTGAACCACAAGGTGGATGCCATCGCCCGCACCATCCTGTCCCTCAACGAACAGACCCAGCGCATCGGCGAAATCACCTCGGTGGTGGGCGGCATTGCCCGGCAATTGCGCCTGCTCTCGCTCAACGCGGCGATCGAGGCGACTCGCGCCGGCGAGGCCGGCCAGGGCTTCGCCGTGGTCGCCGCCGAAGTGAAGCAGCTCGCCGAACAATCGCAGGCCTCCACCGAACAGGTACAGCACATCCTGGAAGAAATCCGCCATGCCACCGACCGCGCGGTGATGGCGACCGAGGACGGCGCCAAGGGCGTGGTGCGCGGCCTCGCTCTGGTGCAGCGCGCGGGCGAGGCGATCCGCGGGCTGGAAAGCGTGGTGCGCGACACCAGCCTGGGCAGCCGCCAGATCGTCGCCGCCGTGCGCCAGGAAAGCGCCGGCATCGAACAGATCGCCACCGCCATGAGCGACATCCACGCCGTCACCACCCGCTTCGTCACCGCCAGCGAGCAGACCCGCGCCGCCACCGACGAACTCTCCCACCTCGCGCAACGGCTGTCGGCCGTGGCGGGTTTGTACAAGGTGTAAGCGGATGAATGCGCGCATCACCGTAACCACCGTAGGTTGGGCAAAGCGTAGCGTGCCCAACATGCAGGTGCCGCAAATGTTGGGCACGCCTTCGGCTTTGCCCAACCTACGTCGCTGACCATG
>JAUYFG010000146.1 GCA_030690985.1 Pseudomonadota bacterium | reverse complement strand
CGCCCGGATCAGGTCGTCTTTTTCGCCAACACTGAGTCGGTCAAGGTCGGGCAGGGCTTCCATGAACCGCATTATCCACTTCAACAACCATTTCTAACACTCGGAATAAACAGGTTTTTTCTGCCTACCTGAGTAGTTACCATCAAACATTACCTCAACACCTACACCAACCCGGCGCTGCCACCCATCTGGGCGGTATGCGAGGTGCTGAGCCTGGGCCAGCTTTCGCAATGGCTGGATAACCTGAAACGCCGCCCGGATCGGCAGGCCATCGCCCAGGCGCTGGGCTTCGATGAGGTGGTTATCTGCGCCTTTGCCCACCATCTGGCGACGGTGCGCAACCTCTGCGCCCACCATAGCCGGGTATGGAACCGCAAGTTCACCATCCGCATGAAACTGCCGCGCCACCCAAACCATGTCACCCCTTGGTTCAACGCCCAGGAAGACCACAAGGTCTACAACACGCTGCTGATGCTGACCCTGTTGTTGGAGCGCGTTTGCCCGGATTCCAGTTGGAAATCGCGGCTTGTCCGGCTGATCGCCCAGATGCCGGCCGGCACGACGGAAGCGATGGGCTTTTCTGTCGACTGGCGGGATTTCCCGGTGTGGGCCACGGCACACAAGGACACTGACGATGACCCAATCCACGTTTGAATTGGCATTCAACCGCTACGCTACCGCCAGTGACCCACGCCCCCGCCAGAAAGCAGGCCATCATGCAGCGCTATTTGTGATAAGCCGACGCTGAACCATGACGAACCCGAGCCAAAACCGTCAGTAAAAGGAGATGCCACGATGAACTACGTTGCCGTCATCGACCAGGAGGTCAGCGCGTTGCCGCTGGAGTACCAGCGGGAAGTGCTGGATTTTGTCGAGTATCTGCGCGACAAGCGTGCCCGTCAGGCTCCCGCCGATTGGATCGAGCGAGCTTGGGGGGCGTCGCCCAATTTTCCGGATCGCCCCGCGCAACCGGTCATTGATGACATCGAGTCGCTGTGATGCGCGCTGGGATGTGCTACCTGCTCGATACCAACGTCTGTATCGAAATCCTGCGCGGGCGAAATCCGGGCCTGAAGCAACGCCTTGAGTCGGCAGGTTTCGATCAATTGAGGCTTTGCAGCATTGTCTGGGCGGAACTGCACTGCGGGGCCTGCCTGCTGACCAACCAAGAACAGGAAAAGCAACGCATCAAAGCGGCATTCGGTGGCTGGCCTCGTTTGCCATTTGATGATGCAGCGGCGGAGCGTTATGGCGACTATTGTGGACCCCGTTTTCAAGACACCAGATTAGGGTGCGCTTTGCGCCCTGAAAGCCTTGCTTCCTCTCCTCGGCCGTGGGGTTCTCCCGCATCACCAGGACGCAGCGCTTGTCCGGGTTCTGGTTCTCCGCCAGCCGCCGGTCGACGCGGCCTTCCTTCCGGTTCTCCGGCCGCACCGGCCCACCGACGTAGGCGCCATCCACATGGGCATCGCCGGACAGCGGCGTTTCGTCCCGAGCGACCATCAACGCTTCCCGGAGCTTGTGAATCAGGACGTAGGCCGACTTGTGCTGGACGCCCAGGTCACGCGCCATTTGCAGGGCCGAAATGCCTTTCACCGCGTTGGTGAAAATCGCGATGGCAGTCAGGTAGACCCGCAGCGGCAGCTTGTGGAAGGCGAAGATGGTCTGGCTTGTCACCGAAAAATCCTCACGGCAGCCGGCATAGCGCCAGATCTTCCGGGCGGGCCGGAAGTAGTGCCGGTGCATCAGGCCGCAATGCGGGCACGCCACTTCTTCTCGGTCGCCCCAGCGCAGCAGCTTGAACAGGGCAAGGGCGTCGTCGTCGCTCATGGTCGCCACTTCCAGCACAGAGACCGTGCGGGCGGCGGCGGAGAGGAGAAAGTGCCGGGTCATGGCGTGGGCTCCCGATGCCGGGCAACTTCATGGAACCGCTGACGCGGGAGAAAAAATGCGGCGCGGCAAACTGATCCGGTCGGAGAAGGGCTAGGCTTCGTTCATGTAGCGCCGGGGACGGTATCCCTTGCGGGCTCGCCGGCGCTACACGCAAGCAATCCCCATTTTTCAGGAGTGTCGTCATGCGTTCGATCAAGACCCTATTACTGTCCCTGGCCCTGGCCAGCGCGCCGGCGGTTGCCGACACACCCTACTGGGCTGCCCAGCAGGCACAGATGCCCTTCGGCTGGTTCCTGCCGCAACAAATGCCGCAACAAATGCCGCAGCAAATGCCGCAACCCTTCTCACAACTGTTGCCGCAACTCCTGCCACAACCGGCGCAGCAGCAGTCCGCGCCTCCCGACCCGCGCATGGCGCTGTTGGCGGGGCTGGCGAATCCGCAGGCTCTGGACGGCATCATGCGGCTGGCCCCCCTGCTGGCCAATCCACCGGCTATCGAGGGCATGGTCAAGCTGGCCTCGGTCGCGGCCGATCCGCGCACGGTGGATGCCTTCATCAAGCTGGCGGCGACGCTGGCCGATCCCAAGAGCGTGGACATCCTGTCGCGGATGCTGGCCGCGATGACCCAACCCAAATTCGCGGAAGCGCTCATCACGCTCGGCGACCCCAAGGTGCTCGCCGCCGGGGTCACCGCAGCTTCCGTGCTGAGCGGCGCGTTGGCGGGAGCACGCTAAGCCGCAGCCTACGTCCGGCTGGGCCACAGTCCGCGCAAGGCGGAGTGCTTCACCTGGGATGAGTGGGAATTCGAGGTGGTGGACGTGGACCGCAACCGCGTGGATCAGGACGTGTCTCATGGGATGCCGTGCCCAGCGGGACAAAAATCGTGCGCACAGCGCACGCTACGGAGGCGCTCCTACGGCAACGCGTTACCCACTACGAATCACATAGAGCCCCGGTCTTAATCCAGCCCCTGGCTGGCCAGGTATTCCTCGTAGCCGCCGTCATAGACCACATGGCTGCCGTCGAGCTTGAGTTCGATGATCTTGTTGGCCAGCGACGACACGAATTCGCGGTCGTGCGAGACGAACACCAGGGTGCCGGGGAATTTTTCCAGGCCGGTGTTGAGGGCTTCGATGGATTCCATATCGAGGTGGTTGGTCGGCTCGTCCATCAGCAGCACGTTGCGGCGCAGCAGCATCAGCTTGCCGAACAGCATGCGACCCTGTTCGCCGCCGGAAATCACCCGCACCGCCTTTTTCACGTCGTCGCCGGAGAACAGCAGACGGCCGAGGGTGCCGCGGATCAGGGTTTCCACGTCGTTGCCGCTTATTTGGGTAACCTCGCCCCCGGCGCGCACCCAGCCGGAAATCCATTCGGTGAGCGGTTCGTCGGAATCGAAATCGGCGGAATGGTCCTGCGCGAAGTAGCCCGGCTTGGCCTTCTCCGTCCATTTCAGGATGCCCTTCTGCGCGTTCAGTTCCCCTGCCAGCAGGCGCAGCAGGGTGGTTTTGCCGACCCCGTTCTCGCCGATGATGGCAATCCGGTCGCCGGCGGCGATGTTGAAACTGAGGTTGCGTAGCACCGGCTGCGACGGCTCGTAGCTGAAGTTCAGGCCCTCCACCTCACAGGCCAGGCGGTGCAGCTTGTCCTTCTCGTCGTAATCGAAACGAATCCAGGGGTACTGGCGGCTGGAAGGCTTCATGTCTTCCGGCCGGATCTTGTCGATCAGTTTCAGGCGGCTGGTGGCCTGCTTGGCCTTGGAGGCGTTGGCGGAGAAGCGGCGCACGAAGTTCTGCAGGTCGGCGATCTTGTCCTTGGCCCGCGCGTTGGCCGAGCTTTGCCGTTCACGCGCCTGGGTGGCGGCTTCCATGAAGTCGTCGTAATTGCCCGGATAGACCTTGAGGGTCTGGTAATCCAGGTCGGCCATGTGGGTGCAGACCTGGTTCAGGAAGTGGCGGTCGTGGGAAATGATGATCATGGTGGAGTTGCGATTGTTGATCACGTTCTCCAGCCAGCGGATGGTGTTGATGTCCAGGTTGTTGGTCGGCTCGTCGAGCAGCAGGATGTCCGGATTGCCGAACAGCACCTGTGCCAGCAACACCGGCCGCTTCCAGCCGGGCGCCCCTTCGCGCATCGACCCCTGGTGCTGGTCGGAAGGAATATCCAGGCCCAGCAGCAACTCACCGGCGCGCGCCTCGGCGTCGTAACCGCCCATCTCGCCGAACTGGGTTTCCAGCTCGGCGGCGTGCAGGAACTCGGCTTCAGTCGCCTCCGGGTTCATGTAGATGGCGTCCTTCTCCTGCATCACCCGCCACATTTCGGCGTGGCCCATCAACACCACGTCGAGCACGCGGATGTCCTCGAAGGCGAATTGATCCTGGCGCAGGAAGGCCATGCGCTCGTGCGGATCGATCGAGACATTGCCGGCGGTCGAGTCCAGCACTCCGGCGAGGATCTTCATCAGGGTGGACTTGCCGCAGCCGTTGGCGCCGATCAGGCCATAGCGGTTGCCGCCGCCGAATTTGACGTTGACGTTTTCAAACAACGGCTTGGCGCCGAACTGGATGGTGAGGTTGGAAGCGGTAAGCATGGGTAGACACCTGAAAAATCAACCGGCGATTTTACATGCGCATGGCTGGAATCCCGGATTGATCCGGCGCGCGCACGGAACAAAGCGTGCTTATCCGGTTAGCGCCCAAGATTCGTAGCCCGGATGCAGCGGATTCGTAGGCACTAAAGCGCAACGACTCCGCTGCCCCCGGGCTACCCACTCTCGGTAGTGGGTTTGGGTGACAACCGGATAAGCATGGAACAAAGAGGCGCCGTGCTTTGCCGGATTCGCCGCTTTACTCGACATTGGGTAACTACTCAGGTAGGCAGAAAAAACCTGTTTATTCCGAGTGTTAGAAATGGTTGTTGAAGTGGATAATGCGGTTCATGGAAGCCCTGCCCGACCTTGACCGACTCAGTGTTGGCGAAAAAGACGACCTGATCCGTGCGCTGTATGCGCAAGTGGCGTTCTTGACTGCGAAGGTTGCGGAACTTGAAGGGCGGTTGTCCCTGAACAGCCAGAATTCCAGCAAGCCGCCCTCTTCGGACGGCTTGGGCCGACCGAATCCGAAGTCGCAACGCCAGAAGGGGTTGAAGTCGGCCAAACAGGGCACCGGGGCCATACGCTGAAGAAGGTTGCGCACCCGGATCACATCGAGACGCACCTTCCGCCCGGCCATTGCGATGCCTGCCACCGTCCGCTGACTGATGTGGTGGTGGTCGAGAGCCGTCAGGTGT
>JAUYFG010000137.1 GCA_030690985.1 Pseudomonadota bacterium | reverse complement strand
CAAAGCACCACGCAAACCACCCCCACCGACCCCACGCAAGCGACCAGCGCCGACAACAGCAGCCTGATCTGTACAGCGACCTATGACGTAGACGGCCTCGGCAACGTCAACACCGCCACCGGCAACCAGAACGTCGCCAACGCCATCGTCACGGGTGGGGTACACCCTGGCGCACAAGAGGTGCTGCACTTTGACGATTGGGGTGTTGGCGTGACGGTACCGCAAGGCCAAACCCTGCTCGACAACCTGGGCGCATGGAGCAACCAGCAGGCCAGTGGTGCGGCACAAACCCTCCCGGTCGACCCCCTCGTGCTGGATTTGAACGGCGATGGCGTCAAGCTCACCAGCTTTGCCGAAGCGCCCGTGCTGTTTGACATTGACCACGACCGCGATCCGCTGACCGGACTGGGTACCCAAGAACTCACCGGCTGGGTGTCCGCCCAGGACGGCATCGTCGTCATGGACTTGAACGGCAACGGCCAGATCGACGGCATCCATGAAGCGATGTCCGAGTACTTCAACGGCGCGGTGGGTACGAATGGCAACGCCGGAGAAAAGCGCTACGCCAACGGCTTTGCCGCGTTGAAGAGTCTGGATACCAACAACGACAACCAGTTCACCGCGCTGGATACCGCCTGGAACAACGTCAAGGTGTGGGTGGATGCCAACCACGATGGCAAGACCGATGCGGGCGAACTCCGCAGCCTCGCCAGTCTCGGCATCAGCAGCATCAACCTTGCCGCCACGACGCAAAGCGGCCTCGTCAACGGCGGCAACGAAGTGCTCGCCAGCGGCAGCTTTGTCATCAACAACCAGACCCGCGAAGCCCAGGCCGCGCGTTTCATCGCCAACCCCACCGGCAACACCGTCACCGCCAGCGCTACCGGCACCACCGTGCGCGCCGAAGACGGCCAGAGCACCTACATCTCCAGCCTCAGCACCGGCGAAACCCTCGACGTCGCACAAAAGGGCGTCAAGAACGCCACCGGCAACAGCGGCAACGACGTGCTCATCGGCGACGCCCACGCCAACTGGCTGGCTGGCGGGCTGGGGGCGGACCGCTTCAACGCCGGGGCGGGCGACGACGTGCTGCTCATCGACGCCGCCGATCTTCAACAAAACATCCACGCCGGCGCCGGCTTCGACCTGGTGCAGGTGGTGGGTAGCGGCGGCGTCACCCTCAACCTCGCGCAGGCGGAGGTCGAAGTCGCCATCGGCGGCACGGGCGATGACCTCTTCATCGGCGGCGGACGCAGTTCCGTCTTCGTGCGCGCGGGTGACGGCGACGACATCGTCCTGGGCGGGGCCGCCAACGACGCCCTGAGTGGTGACAACGGTGCCGATCTGATCGACGGCGGCGCCGGCAACGACCTGTTGCGCGGCGGACGCGGGCAAGACCAGCTCATGGGCGGCAGCGGCGACGACCTTCTCTTTGCCGGGCAGGACGACGACCAGCTCAAAGGCGGAGCCGGCAACGACGTGCTCAAGGGCGAACAGGGCGATGACCGTCTGGACGGGGGTGACGGCATCGACATCGCCGAATACG
>JAUYFG010000123.1 GCA_030690985.1 Pseudomonadota bacterium | reverse complement strand
GGCCGGATTCGTAAGCCGCTAAAGCGGCAACGACTCCGCTCCGTCGGGCGGATGAATAACTACGCCGCTCCTTCGCAAGATTCCCAGTGCAAACAATGGCCTGCGCGATCATCACGCGAATTCATGCAATATCCGGGCTAGAAACCTCAGTTGAAGCGCTCGTAGGTGCGAATTCATTCGCACAATCAAGGACTTCGGTGCGAATGGATTCGCATCTACAGCCATCTCGCAACATATTGAATCGTAATGAATTTATCCGTCAACTGAGGTTTTCAGGATGAATTCAACGCGTTCTGGATACCGGCTTTCTGATATCCCGGAGTTGGGTAATCCGGGGTGGTATGACGGTAATTTTCAAGAATTTCACGTTTTTCAACACCCTGTTAAAGCTTGGGCATCCGCTCGTTATGTGAGCTTCGTCTTGTTAGTGAGGGTATTTCTCGCGGCGGCATTGGCTTTGGCCGCTTTGACATGCTGTCGCAGCGCTTGCGGGTCCACGTCCAGATCGCCCGCCGGATAGAGGTTAGGCAAGAGCGAGCCGAGCGCATGCATAGGGAAGCCGACGCGAACCTTGCCGCGCGGGGTGTCCGAGACCAGGAATCCTTCGAGGACGAGCGCGTTAAGCACGTCTCTCGCCGTCCTCTCCGGGAGGCCGCAAAGGCGACCAGCTTCCATCCGCTCAAACTCCCCGGCACTGAAAGCATGGATGAAGAGGTATGCGGATTCAGGTTTGAGGTCGAAGCGTACCTTCCGGAAAAAATGCTCGGCGCGGAACTTGAAGTTGTCGAGTGCAAACATCCGGGCCATGAAATTGGCCTGATCGATGGCAGTCTGCATGGCGTACTCGCAAAACTCCGCCAGCCGCTTTTCGGACAGGTTTCCGCGTCCATCGAGATCGCCCATGCGCGGCTGGTCGGCGTCGGCCAGTTTCGCCTTGTATTCTTCCGTTGCCTTCGCGAAACCTCGGGACATCGACCAGAGGCCTGCGCCATTGACGCCGCACTCGCGCAGCATTGCGTCAATGGCGATCCGCGCCACACGACCGTTTCCATCGAGGAAGGGGTGAATCCATGCCAGGCGATGATGCGCCGCGAATGCCGCAAGAATGCCATCCAGCTTGCTGATGCCACCCTTTCTGGACGATGCGAGGCGAACGCCGTAGACCTTTGCGAAGCGCTCCAGAAAGCGATTGAGTGCGTCTGCTTTTGGCGCCACATGGTTGCCTACCTGGACATCCCGCTCACGGAATTTGCCTGCCTCCATGGTGCTGCCGTCCTTGAGCAACAGCATTTCCCTCGGCAAATGCGCGCAGAAGCGCCGGTGAACTTCGAGGAGAAAGGCGAGTAGAGAGTCTTGGTCGACCGACTGCAACTTCGCCCATCGATCCGCCTCGATGTGCGCAAACGCAAGGCTCTGCAAGTCCTTCTGCGCCATCGTCTCCTTGACCTCGAACAACGCCTTCTCGATATCAATCGGCAGGGTGTGATGTCCCTCGATCAAGTTCGAGTAGTAGCAGTTCATCCCCGAGACAAGCTCGGAGAGGCTTCTTGCGGTCGCGGGGACAAGCGCGGCGTCCAGGCAGGCGGACGCTTCCGACAGTTCGTGAGCAAGCCCGATCAGCGACGCGTAGACAGGGCGAGAGCTATCGATGACCAGCGGTTCCATCTGAGCCGGATCGTCGTATAACTCAGTCATTTGCTTCCCCTGTTCTGCCGATGTCTGTGACGATTATAGTAACCAATTAATCATATGGTTATCGTTATTTGTCGCTGGAAATTTGCCGATGTCTTTGCCGATCTTCCGGTGAGATTGGCAGCGACACGTTGCACCTGGTCGGATATTGCGGCGACGCTATAAGTTTCGATCCGTCTGTTCACCCTCTCTGGGCAGGGGCAATGCGTAGGCCCGGGAGAAGGCAAGGATCACCTCGCGAATCACCTTGCGCTGCGGGACAGGCAATTGCAGGAATGCCTCGAATATTTCTCGCTCTTGGTAGCCGATTTCCTCATCCCAGCGCTTGCGTTGCTGCTGGATACGCTGATCTACCTCGATGCCATAACGTAACTGCTGTGGTGGGACGCGGAGCCACTCCGCAAGCGCCAGCAATTTGTCCTGTGTTGGGAGTGTTTCACCACGCAGCCAGCGCCTAACACCGTGCAGGGTCATGCCCTTGCCCCAGTAACGTTGGTTGAACTCGCGCTCAAGAACCGCAGGCAGCGGCTCGTATCCCGCGCTTTTCATTGCCTCGGAGAGGCGTTTCGCGAATTTTTTCTTGGTGTCATCCATGCGGGAAAGCTACGGTGTTCCCTTGCCCGGTTACGTAACTATGAATAACGTGAAGTTAAGTATCTAGTTAGACTAATGGTTACGTATTAACGCGGCGGTAAGCCATGGCGAAAAGCCTGCTGGAACAGTTGCCTGAAATCGTCGCCAAGGGAAAACAGGAGGCTGAGCGCATCCTCGAAAGCCTGGAAGGCCGCCACCGAATTGCCCTGCAAACCCGCGAGTGGGTGCTGCCAGCCAAGGACACGGCGGTACAGGACTGGATCCGTGCCGATGGCCGTCGGCAGGCGCTGGCGGGTTTGTCGGCAGTGCAATCGGAGTTGATCGAACCGGTTCAGGGCGATCTCGGCGGCGCCGGCGTGTTGCCCTGGCATAACCGCCTGATCTACGGCGACAACCTGCTGGCGATGGCGGCGCTATTGGCCGGCGACGAACAGACGCCGAGCCTGCGCGGCAAGATCGACCTGATCTACATCGACCCACCCTTCGACTCCAAGGCCGACTACCGCACCAAGGTCACGCTGCCTGGCGTCGAACTGGAACAGAAGCCCACCGTCATCGAGCAGTTCGCCTACTCGGACACCTGGTCCGACGGCACAGCCTCGTATCTGGCGATGATTACGCCACGGCTGATCCTGATGCGGGAACTGCTGGCGGAGACCGGCTCGATCTACGTGCATCTGGACTGGCACGTCGGGCATTACGTGAAGATCGTGATGGATGAGGTGTTTGGGAGACAAGGATTTCGTAACGAGGTGATCTATTGCTACAGCGGCGGTGGGATTCCGGACCGGGAAATGCCGCGAAAACACGACGTGATTTTTTGGTACTCAAAAGGCGCCGAATGGAAATTCAATGCGCAATATCGACCTTACTCTGAAGGAACAATGCAGCGAGGTCGAACTGCGGTTAAAGGTGAGAACGCTACGCTCCGAGAAGAAGGCACGCCGATCAATGATTGGTGGTCAGACGTAAAGAAGATCACAAGCCCAACTGACCCGGAAAAACTCTATTACGGCACGCAAAAGTCGGAGGAGCTGCTTTCGCGGATTATCAAGATGGGTAGCGACTACGGCGACCTGGTCGCCGACTTCTTCGGCGGTTCCGGCACCACCGCCGCCGTCGCCGAAAAACTCGGCCGCCGCTGGATCACCAGCGATCTCGGCAAACCGGCCTGCATGGTCATGCGCAAGCGCCTGATCGACCAGAACGCCAGGCCCTTTCTCTATCAGGCCATCGGCGACTACCAGGTGGAAGCGGCGAAGGCGTCCCTGGGGCGCGGTTTTCGCGTCGGCGACCTGTCGCAGATCGTGCTTTCGCTCTACGGCGCGCTACCGCTGCCGCCGGAGGACAACGCCAATCGCAACCTCGGCAAGATCGTTGCTGGCGGCGGCAAGACGCTGGTGCTGGCCGATTCGCCGAACAAACTAACTGGCGCGGCGACCCTGAAGAAGGCTGTGGCCCTGCGCGACAGCCTGATGGGTGGCTGGGACAAGGTGGTGGTGCTGGGCTGGAACTTCGAGCCGTCCATCGGCGAAACCATCGCGGCGATGAACGATGCGCGCCTCGACGTGTTGGTGATCCCGCCCGACCTGCTCGACCGCCTGAAGAAGAAAGGCGGGCTGGAAAAACTGCGCGCCAATGGAAAAGACCCGGTGCGCTTTGCCAGCCTGCAATACCTGACGATCAAGCCGGTAGTGCGGACCCTCACCCCCGGCCCCTCTCCCGCCAGCGGGCGAGGGGAGGAACAACTGACGGTCAGCCTGCAAAACTATGTCCTGCTCTCGCCTGAGGCGATCAATCTCGACGAGGCCAACCGCGCCAAGTTGCAAGCGGTGGCGAACAAGGAGCCGCTGGCGCTGATCGAGTACTGGGCGGTGGACCCGGATTACGACGGACAGGTGTTCCGTTCGGTGTGGCAGGACTATCGCGGCAATACCGAGAACGACGGCGATCCGCTGCGGGTGGTGACCCAGGCGCTGCTGACCCTGCCGGCCAAGGACGGCCCGCGCCGTGTGTGCGTGCGGGCGGTGGACGTATTCGGCTTCGAGGCGGAAGCCACCGCGCTGATCGAGGTCTGTTCGTGAAAGCCGGCGCGAATAATCCGCTGGCCCTCGCCGCCGGGCTGACCGCCAAGACCGAGCAACTCTGCATCGGCCTCGAAGACGGCGTTGCCGACCTCTACGAGCTGGTGACGCCGACGACGGCGGAACTGCTGCGCTGGTGGTTCCTGGCCGACATCTGCGCGACGCGGCCGTTCAATTTTCACGCCGGGCAGCGCCAGGCGCTCCTGAACAGCATCGTCGCCCACGAGGTGCTGGGCGCGACCGATCTCGTCAGTCTGTACCAGCAGGCCGCGCCGGATGCCTTGCTGGAAGGCGGGCGGTTGGCCGAGGTTGCGCAGTCCAAGCATGCCCATCCCAAGTACTGCCTGAAGATGGCGACCGGCACGGGCAAAACCTGGGTCATGCAGGCGCTGATGATCTGGTCGCTGCTCAACAGGACGGCGGCGCAAGCGGAAGGCATCGCCGATCCGCGTTTCACCCGCCATTTTCTGATCGTGGCGCCCGGTCTGATCGTCTACGAGCGCCTGCTGGACGCGCTATGCGGCAAGCTGAAAAACGGCGTGCGGGATTTCGCGAGTTCCGACGTGGCGCGCTACGCGGAATTGTTCATCCCCGAAGGCGAGCGCGAACTGGTGTTCGGCTTCGTGCGCGGCAATGTCTGCGAGAAGCGGGATATCGGAGTGAAGGCCACGGGCAACGGCCTGATTGCCGTAACCAACTGGCATGCGCTGGCGGATGTCGAGGACGATGTTGAGCCGGAGGTCGATGCGCCCGGTGCGCTGCCCGATCCGCAGCGGGTGATTGCCGAGGTGCTGCCGCTGACGCCGGGCAAGTCGGCCGGAAATAGCCTGGAAACCCTGGATCGCCGCTACGCGCGCGGCGGCATCCTCGACTATCTCGCCGATCTGCCGGCGCTGATGGTGTTCAACGATGAGGCCCACCACATCCACGAGGTAAAGAAGGAGGGCGAGGCCAGCGAAGTCGAATGGCAGAAAAGCCTTTCGCGCATCGCCGAGAAAAAGGGCCGTGGCTTCGTGCAGGTGGATTTCTCCGCCACGCCTTACAACGACGTCGGTTCGGGGAAAAACAAACGCAAGCAGTATTTCCCGCACATCGTGGTGGATTTCGACCTCAAGGCCGCCATGCGCGCCGGATTGGTAAAGTCGCTGGTGCTGGATCGGCGCAAGGAAATCGGCGCGCTGCCGCTGGAGTTCAAGGCCGAGCGCGACGCGGACGGCAACCCGACCCTGGCCGAGGGGCAGCGCGTGATGCTGCGCGCCGGCTTGCAGAAGTTGAAGAAACTGGAGGTGGATTTCGCTCTGCTTGATCCCGCGCGTCCCCCGAAAATGCTGGTGGTGTGCGAAGACACGACGGTCTCGCCTCTGGTTACACGTTTTCTGCTCGATGAGGGTCTGAGTGACGATGAGGTGATGGCCATCGACTCGGGCCGCAAGGCGGAATTAGGCGAGAAGGAATGGGCACCGGTCCGCGAGCGCCTGTTCGACGTGGATCGCCATGCGTCGCCGCGCGTGATCGTCAGCGTGTTGATGCTGCGCGAGGGCTTCGACGTCAACAACATCTGTGTCATCGTGCCGCTGCGTTCCAGCCAGGCGCAAATTCTGCTGGAGCAGACCCTCGGGCGCGGTCTGCGCCTGATGTGGCGCGAGGAGGAATTCGCCGACAGCAAGCGCGAGAACCGGGAACGGATCAACCAGGGCCGCGAGCCTTCGAGCCTGATCGACATTCTCTCCATCGTCGAACATCCGGCCTTCCAGTCCTTCTACGACGAATTGATGCGGGAGGGGCTGGCCGGCACGACGAGCGAGGACAGCGACAGCACAAGCAGCGCCGGCGACATGCTCACGGTCGGTTTGCTCCCCGGTTTCGAGGAATTCGATTTCGCCATTCCCTTCATCCTGCGCGAGGCCGAGGAGCGGCTTGAGCACCGGGAGCTGGACATTGCGGCATTGCCCTCTTTCACGGCCATGAGCCGGGCGGAACTGTCGGGCATGTTGGGCAGGGGCGATACCTTCGTATCCCAGGATTTGCAGAGCGCGACCCTGTTCGGCGACTACCGGGTCAATGGCGCGGTGATGCAAATTGGCGGCTACAACGACTATCTGGCTCGGTGCGCACGGCGCACCCTACGTCCGATTGGGGCACGCTTGCGCCCTCGCGTTTCAAGATGACTGACTACTAGAATCGGCCCCCCACTTAAGCGATGACACGGAGGCCTGGATGGTTGATCTCAGTACCGAATACTTGGGACTTAAACTCAAAAATCCCCTGGTGCCTTCCGCATCCCCCCTCAGCCGCAGTGTTGGCCAGGCGCGCGCCCTGGAGGACGCGGGTGCCTCCGCCCTGGTCATGTATTCCCTGTTCGAGGAAGAGATGCGAGCCGAGTCGGTCGATCTGGAACGCCACCTGATCGACCAGGCCATCGCCCAGGCCGCCGCCGCCGGCCTGAAAACGAACAATTTTCGCTACCGCAGCGGCCTGGATCTTTACCTGGAACAGGTCACCGCACTCAAAGCCGCATTGGACATCCCGGTGATCGCATCCCTCAACGGCATCGGCATGACCAGCTGGGTGGAAGTGGGGCGGGAACTGGAACAGGCCGGCGCGGATGCCTTGGAACTCAACGTCTATTACATCGCCGCCGATGCCTCGCAAACGCCCGAGACCATCGAAGGGCGCTTCCTTTATCTGCTCGAATCCCTGCGCGAAGCGGTTTCTCTGCCCATCGCCATGAAGATTTCCCCCTATTTCTGTGCCTTGCCCGCATTCGTGCAGAAACTGGAGGCCAGCGGCGCCGGAGGCGTCGTGCTGTTCAACCGCTTTTTCCAGCCGGATATCGACCTGGAGACCCTGGCTCCCATCGACCGGCACCTGTTGTCCGGCCCCGCTGAACGCTTGCTGGCGATGCGCTGGATCGCCCTGCTGCACGGCCGCAGCGGCCTGGACCTGGCCGGCAACGGCGGCGTTTATACCTGGCAGGATGCCGTCAAGATGCTGCTGGCCGGGGCCGATGTGGTGAACCTGGCCAGCGCCCTGCTGCAGCATGGCCCGGCCCGGTTGGGCGAGATTCTGGCCGGCATCGAAGCCTGGATGGAGGCGAAGGGCTATGACTCCCTGGGGCAATTCAAGGGCATCTTGGGCCAGCAACCCGGAACCGACACTTCGGCGCTGACTCGGGAGGGCTACGTCATGATGCTGGACAATTACACCGCCCAAGCGGACCCGGTCTAGCATGGCCATCACCAAGCCAGCCACCCAGCCCGGGGAGAACCGGATGCCCAAGGGAAACATCGACATCCGCAAGGAATTCCTGGCCCAATTTCCCATTTTCAATACCCTGCCGACGGCGGACCTGGAGGAGGCCCTGGGTGCGGCCCATGTGCGCAGGGTCGACAAAGGCGCCACGCCGTTCGGCAGCAACAGCCCATGCATGGGGTTTTCCATGCTGTTGTCCGGCTCCATCCGGGTGGTGAAGCTGGCACCCAACGGACGCGAAGTGGAGTTGTATCGCCTGCAACCAGGAGAAAGCTGCCTGATTTCATCGAGTTGCATGCTGGGCAAGGCCAACTACTCCGCCACCGCCGTGGCCCAGACCGACCTGCTGGTGTTCACCATTCCACCGACCATGTTCAAGCAGTTGATGGCGCGCAACGAGGCCTTCCGCGATTTCGTGTTCAGTCAGTTCAGCCAGCGCCTGGCCGATCTGATGCTGCTGGTAGAGGCTATCGCCTTTCAGAAGCTGGATCAGCGCCTGGCCGCGCTGTTGTTGGAGGAGGGCCCGGAGTTGAAGACCTCCCACGCGAAACTGGCGGACCGCCTGGGCACGGTGCGGGATATCGTCGGGCGCCTGTTGAAGAACTTCGAGCAGCGCGCTTTGGTGACCCTGGGACGAGAGCGCATCCGGGTGGTCGATCCGGAGGGCCTGCGCGAGGTCGCCGAACGCGGTAACTGAGTCCCGATCAGGGCGCAATCTGTTGTATTAGTATTTTCTAATATTGTGCGACCAATGTCGCATACACGCATTTCCCGTCTCTTTAGCATGCACGCCATCGGTTGAGCCATCCCGGCGCAGCCCCTGGAAACGGTTCTCCGGAACCCTTGTTCATGGCACTGAAAGGAGACGACATGTTATTCAAGCAACTCTTCGATACGGTTTCTTCCACCTACACCTATCTGCTGGCGGCCGACTCCGGCGAGGCGGTCCTGATCGATCCCGTGTACGAGCAGGTCGAGCGTGATCTGGCCGTGCTGCGTGAACACAATCTGACGCTGGCCTGGGTGCTTGATACCCATGTCCACGCCGACCATGTCACCGGCGCCAATGCCCTCAAGGCCGCCACCGGCACCCAGACCGCCGTCGGCGACGGCTGCAACGCCAGCGGCTTCGACCATCAGCTCAACGATGGCGATGAACTGCGCTTCGGCAACGAAGTCATCCGCGTCATCGCCACCCCCGGCCACACTCACGGCAGCATTTCCTTCGCCTGGCGCGACCGCGTCTTCACCGGTGACGCCCTGCTGATCGGCGGCTGTGGCCGCACCGACTTCCAGGCCGGCGATGCCAATGCCTTGTTCAACAGCATCACCGAAAAGCTGTTCGCCCTGGCGGAAGAAACCCTGGTCTACCCCGGCCACGATTACAACGGCCGCCGGGTCAGCTCCATCGCCGAAGAAAAGGCGCTGAACCCGCGCCTGGCCGGCAAGAGCAAGGAAGAGTTCGTCGCCATCATGGATGGCCTCGTCCTGCCCAAACCCAAACTGATCGACATCGCCGTGCCCGCCAATCTGGTCGGCGGCCTCGCCTGATTTCCAAGCCCTAGGAGAACGAACATGCAAACCATCGCCGCCAACGCCCTGGCCAATATGCAACAACAAGGCCTGATTCACCTCATCGACGTGCGCACCCCCGCCGAGTACGGCGCGGTTCATGCCAAGGGCGCCGTCAACATCCCCCTGGACAAACTGGAGCCCAGCGCCCTGGCCTACTGCAACGGCGACCCGGTCTACTTTGTCTGCAAATCCGGTATCCGCGCCAGGAAGGCCATGGAGAAACTGACCGAGTCCGGCTTCACCAACATGATCGAAGTGGAAGGGGGCACCGACGCCTGGGTCAAGGCCAAGTTGCCGGTGCAGAAAGGCCGCAAGGCCCTGGGTCTGGAACAACAGGTGCGCCTCATCGTCGGCGGCATGGCCCTGACCGGCGCCGGTGTCGTGCTGGCCGGCCAGCCTGCGGGTCTCGCCCTGATCGCCTTCATGGGCCTGGGCATGGTCTACGCCGGGATCACCGATACCTGCGGCATGGCCATGATGCTGGCCAAGGCACCCTGGAATCAGAACGCCAGTGCCTGCCCGGCGCCGGCCAACTAAGCAGCCATCCCAGCAAACCGGCCCCGAGGCCGGTTTTTTCAGGCTCTGTTCGCGTCTTCCGTTGGACCTGGATTCATTCGAGGACGTCCCCCGTAGGAGCGGGCTTGCCCGCGGTAGCCATTCCAGCGATATGGCGGCGGCTATCGCGGGCAAGCCCGCTCCTACGTCCAGGACATTCCAACGGAAGACACGAACAGCGCCATGCCTATCGGTTGATCACATGAACCTATTGTCCCGTCTAGCCACGCGTCTGCGTCCGAGCCTGCCCGCATGGCTGGGCAATTACCAACGCGGCGACTTGCCCCATGATCTGGTGGCCGGCCTCGTTACCGCCATCCTCCTGGTACCACAAGGCATGGCCTTCGCCCTCCTGGCCGGACTGCCCGCCCAGGTCGGTCTCTATGCCGGCATCGTCCCGCCCCTCGTCTATGCGCTGCTGGGCAGCAGCCGCACCCTGGCGGTGGGCCCGGTTTCGGTGGCTGCCATCATGGTGGCCCACGCCTTGAGTCAACATGCCACGCCGGAGACTTACCTGGCCCACGCCATGGCCCTGGCCCTGCTCAGCGGCCTGATTCTGTTGCTCATGGGCTGGCTGCGCCTCGGGGTACTGGTGAGCCTGCTGTCACACCCGGTGTTGTCGGGTTTCACCAGCGCGGCGGCGGTGGTCATCATCATCAGCCAGTTGCCCAACCTCACCGGCTTGCATCTGGACAGCTTCACCAGCCTGAGCGTGCCGTTCCAGTTCAGCATCCAACCCGCCATCCTGATGCTGGGGTTGGTCAGCGCCGCCGCCCTGTTGCTCATGGGCAGGCCACTGGAGATCGGACTGGTCCGGCTGGGTCTTGCTCCCGAGCGGGCCCGGCTGATCGGCAGGGGCGGCCCCCTGGCAGTCGTTCTGCTGGCCACCGGCCTCGCACTGCTGCCGACCCTGCGGCCGATGATTCCGCTGGTCGGCGCCATACCCGCCGGCCTGCCGGGGCTTGAATCCGGCTTTCTCGGCATGGTCGATTGGAACGCTCACTTCGGTGAACTCCTGCCTTCGGCCCTGCTGATCGCCCTGGTCGGCTACGTGGAGAGCATTGCCATCGCCAAGTCCCTGGCCCACCGTCGCCGCGAGACCGTGGCGCCGAACCGGGAGTTGCTGGCCTTGGGCGCGGCCAACCTGGGCGCCGCTTTCACCGGTGGCATGCCGGTGGCGGGGGGATTTTCCCGCACCATGGTCAACTTCAACGCCGGCGCCCGCACCCAGATGGCCGGCCTGATTACCGCCGTGCTGGTCGGCCTGGTGGCCCTGACCCTGACCGGCGTGTTGCAGTACATCCCCAAAGCCGCCCTGGGCGCGATCATTGTCGTGGCGGTGGCCAAGCTGATCGATTTTTCAGCCTTGAAAGAGGCTTGGCATTACGACCGCATGGATGCCTCCGTGATTCTGGCCACCTTCGCCGGGGTACTGATTCTGGGCATCGAGCACGGTCTCCTGGCCGGCATCGGCGCATCCCTGGTGCTCTATGTCTGGCGTAGCCGGCAACCTCATGTCGCCGTGGTGGGTCGCATCCCGGGCAGCGAGCAGTTCCGCAACGTCGTGCGCCACAGCGTGGAAACCTCCCCGAACCTGTTGCTGGTGCGTATCGACGAGAACCTGAACTTCGCCAATGCCGAGTACCTGGAGCAGGAATTGACCGACCTGGTTGCCGCCCAGCCGGAGATTCGCCACCTGGTCCTGATCGCCAGCAGCGTGAACCACATCGACAGCAGCGCCCTGAGCAGCCTGGAAAAGCTGATCCCGTCCCTGCGCGAGGCCGGGGTGACCCTGCACCTGGCCGAGATCAAGGGACCGCTGCGCGATCGCCTGGAACGTAGCGCTCTGCCGTCGCTACTGAACCCGGGGCGAATCTTCACCAGCACCCACCAGGCGGTGGCCGAGTTATCGGACAGCCGCGACCGGGCGCATCGGGCGCCCACGCCAATCGCTTTGCTCGAAGCGGCATGAACCCGCTCGCCGGCAGCTTCAATTAACCCTCAATTTATCCACGCCCCTGTAGCGCAGGCGTCCTCGCCTGCTCTTTGCGCTGAATGCAGGCGGGACGCCTGCGCTACAGGGGCGTGGTTGTTTCACGCTAAAAAAACCGGAAGAGACATGACCTATCGCACGCCCACTGCCCCTCGTTTGCCATCCCGCATCCGCTTCCTCCTGCCGGCAGCCTTGTGTCTGCTGGCCGCCGATTCCAGCCACGCCACCAACGGCATGAACCTGGAAGCCTATGGCGCCAAAGCCGGCGGCATGGGCGGCGCCGCCTTCGCCTACGACTCCGGCAACTCGGGGGTGATGAACAACCCCGCCACCCTGGCCCTGCGCCCCGACAAGCAAAATGATTTCGGCTTGGGCCTCACCCTGCTGGCTCCCAACGTCAGCGCCAGCCACCCGGCGGCAGGGAGCGTGGATTCCAACGGCACCGCGTACTGGATGCCGACCATCGGCTATATCCGCAACCAGGGCGATTTCGCCTACGGCGTAGCCATGATGGCCCAGGGCGGGATGGGCACGGAATATGGAGCGGGCTCGTCGCTGTTCGCGGGCGGAATGTCAGCGCTGGGCAATCCTGTCGCACTCAGCGGCCAGGAAATCCGCTCCGAGGTGGGTTTTGGTCGCCTGATGTTTCCCTTGGCCTGGAAAGCCAATGAGCGTCTGAACCTGGCTGGCCAGATCGACCTGGTCTGGGCGGGCATGGACCTGCAGATGGACATGGACGGAAATACCCTGGCCGGAATGATGGGCTCCGGCCTGGCGACCGGCGGCATCACCGGCGCCCTGGCAGGCTTGGGTGACCTGCACTATGCCCGTTTCGATTTCTCCGACAACAACGATATGACCGGCAAAGCCAAATCCTACGGCTGGGGCTACAAACTGGGCGCGGTGTTCAAGGCCACGGATCGGCTCAATCTGGGACTGACCTACCACGCCAAGACCCGGATGGGCGACATGAAGACCGACGACGCCCATCTCAGCGCCGTGGGCAGCGGAGGCAGCCAGGCCATGACCGGCGAATTGAAAGTACTCAACTTCCAGTGGCCGGAAACCTATGGCATCGGCCTGGCCTGGACCCCGAACGAGAAATGGATGTGGGCGGCCGATATCAAACACATCGGCTGGTCGGATGCGATGAAGGATTTCCGGATGCAATTCGTGGCCGGCCCCGGCATGGACCTGGACGTCACCATGCCGCAGAACTGGCGCGACCAGACCGTGGTGGCCGTGGGTGTGCAATACAAACCCACGAGCGACCTGGCCTTGCGTTTCGGGGCGAACCAGTCCAGCAACCCGGTGCCGAACGACACCCTGAACCCGCTGTTCCCGGCCATCGTCGAGCGCCACTACACGGCCGGCGTCGGCTACCGCCTGGACCCGGCCAATAGTCTCGCCGGCGCGGTGACCTACGCCCCGGAAGTGAGCGCAACCAGCAGCGTCACGGGGATCACCTCCTACCATTCCCAGATGTCGCTGCGGGTGAACTACAACCATACCTTCTGAACCGGAGGCACCCGCTCCGGCGTCCCTTCGGCGATGATCTTGCCGTCGCCCTGACAGGCTTTGTAGTTCGTAGGTCGCGTAGGATGTGGTGAGCGCAGCGAACCGCCTCAAATAGCGCAGCCGTGGTCGATGCGGTTCGCTGCGCTCACCACATCCTACGTCTCTGCCCTGCATCGCCGGCGACATCACAGCACGCGTAGGGCGGAAAAGCGGCTTTATCGCGCCTTCCGCCGAATGTTTGGCATTCGGCGGATAACGCCGCCGGCTCATCCGCCCTACGCGTGCTTTGTAGTTCGCAGGTCGGGTTAGCGAAGCGTAACCCGATGATCCCCGCAGAACGCGTTTGAACGGCTGCCGGCCGCCGCGTAGAGCCCCGTCAGCGCAGCCAGTTCTCGACTTTCAGCCCCGGCACCCGCGCGAACTCGCTCTCGTTGTGGGTGACCAGCGTCAGACCCAGCGCACGGGCGTGGGCGGCGATCAACAGGTCGTTGGGGCCGATGGGGGTGCCGGCATGCTCCAACGCGGTTCGGATGTCGGCGTAATGCGCCTCGACCGGCGCCTCCATCGGCAGAACTTCGATCTGTTCCAACACCCGTTCCATGTTCTGGATCAGGCGTTGTGAACCACTTTTCGCCAGGCCAAAGCGAATTTCGCACGCGACGATGATGCTGATGGCGATGCAATCCGCCCCGACCTCGGCAATCCGCTGAACCACAGGCCCGCCGGGGCGCCGAACCAGATCGGAGACGATGTTCGTATCCAGCAGATAGAGCGGACTGATTGTCACAGCGTGATGTCGTCCAATGGCAGCAAGCCGGTATCCACATCCGGAAACACCTCGTCCAGAGGTTCCAGCGTGGCCAATACCTCAAGCAGACGATGCTTCTTCAACGGTTCGAGAATCAAGCGGTCGCCATCCTTGTGGATGATGACTTCGTTGCCGGGCATCTCGAATTCACGCGGAATGCGCAAAGCCTGGTTGCGGCCATTGCGAAACAATCTGGCATGTCGTTGCGGTTGCATGATGGGCGGCTCCGAGGTTGGCATAGGCCGAGCATATGCAACAGCCATGATGTGGGTCAAGCCTACCTATGCGGCGACTGGGCGCACGGCCGCTTCCTCATGGCTGATCCAGCCCTCCTGTCTCCCGATTCGAAGCCCTGGTTCACCGCCTCGGTGAACCATTCCTCGTGTATTCCAGCACGCGTAGGGCGGAAAAGCGGCTTTATCGCGCCTTCCGCCGAATGTTCGGCATTCGGCGGATAACGCCGGCAAGAAGACGCCGGCTCATCCGCCCTACGCGTGCTTATCGGGTTGTCACAGACACCCACTACCGAGAGTGGGTAGCGGGCTTGGCCAGACCTCACCCCCGCGCCAACACCGGCGCCAGATAGCGCCCGGTATGGCTCTCCGGATTGGCCGCCACCCGTTCCGGGGTCCCTTCCGCGATGATCCGGCCGCCGCCCTCGCCGCCTTCCGGGCCGAGGTCGATGACCCAGTCGGCGGTTTTGATCACGTCGAGGTTGTGTTCGATCACCACCACGGTATTGCCGGCGCCGACCAGGCGGTGCAGCACTTTCAGGAGCATGTCGATGTCGTGGAAATGCAGGCCGGTGGTGGGTTCGTCGAGGATGTAGAGAGTTCTTCCGGTATCGCGTTTCGAGAGTTCCAGCGCCAGTTTCACCCGTTGCGCTTCGCCGCCCGAGAGCGTGGTGGCGGACTGCCCCAGGCGAATATACGAAAGGCCGACGTCGATCAGGGTCTTCAACTTGCGCGCGACGGTGGGCACGGCGTTGAAGAAGGCGTGGGCCTCTTCCACGGTCATCAGCAGGACTTCGCGGATGTTCTTGCCCTTGTATTGCACTTCCAGGGTTTCCCGGTTGTAACGCTTGCCGTGGCAGACGTCGCAGGGGACGTAGATGTCGGGCAGGAAGTGCATTTCCACCTTGATCATGCCGTCGCCCTGGCAGGCTTCGCAGCGCCCGCCTTTCACGTTGAAGGAGAAGCGGCCCGGCTCGTAGCCGCGTTCGCGCGCCTGCACGGTGCCGGCGAAGAGCTCGCGGATGGGGGTGAACAGGCCGGTATAGGTGGCGGGGTTGGAGCGCGGGGTGCGGCCGATGGGGGCCTGGTCGACACTGACCACCTTGTCGAAGAACTCCACGCCCTCGATGGCCTCGTAGGGCGCCGTTTCGTGTGCCGCGCCGTTCAACTGGTTGGCGGTGATGGTGTAGAGGGTGTCGTTGATGAGGGTGGATTTGCCGGACCCGGAGACGCCGGTCACGCAGACGAATATCCCTGTCGGCAGATTCAGGGTGACGTTTTTCAGGTTGTTGCCGTGGGCGCCGATCAGCTTCAGCACCCGGCCTTCGCGCGGCTCGCGGCGGTCGTCCGGCATCGGGATGGCGATCTTGCCGGAAAGGTATTGCCCGGTCAGCGAGGCCTCGCAGGCGAGGATGTCGGCCAGCGTGCCTTCGGCGACGATCTCGCCGCCGTGTTCGCCGGCGCCCGGCCCCATGTCGACGATGTAATCGGCGTGGCGGATGGCGTCTTCGTCGTGTTCCACCACGATCACCGAATTGCCCAGGTCGCGCAGGTGCTTGAGGGTGCCGAGCAGGCGCTCGTTGTCGCGTTGATGCAGGCCGATGGAAGGTTCGTCGAGCACATACATCACGCCGGTGAGGCCGGAACCGATTTGCGAGGCCAGGCGGATGCGCTGCGCCTCGCCGCCGGAAAGGGTATCGGCGGAACGGTCGAGCGAGAGGTAATCGAGGCCGACATCGTTCAGGAAGGTGAGACGGGCGGCGACTTCCTTGACGATCTTGTCCGCGACCTGGGCGCGGTTGCCTTCCAGCTTCAGTTCCTGGAAAAACTTCAGAGCCTGGCGGATCGGCAGGCGCGCGAGGTCGTGCAGGGTCCAGCCGCCGATGGTGACGTTGCGCGATTCAATGCGCAGACGCGAACCGCCACATTCCGGACACGGGCGGGTGGCGATGAACTTGGATAGCTCCTCGCGCATGAGCTGTGATTCGCTGTCCTTGTAGCGCCGCTCCAGGCTGGGAATCACACCGTCGAAGCGGTGTTTGCGGGCGACTTTTCGGCCCGCTTCGCCCAAATATTGGAAAGTGATTTCCTCGGCCCCACTGCCGTGCAGGATGGTTTGCTGGATGCCGGGCGGCAGGTCTTCGTAGGCCGTATCCAGATCGAAGCCATAGTGCATGGCCAGCCCTTCCAGCATCCGGTAGAAGAAGGCATTGCGCCGGTCCCAGCCCTTGACGGCGCCGGACGCCAGCGAGAGATGCGGGAAGGCCACTACCCGCGCCGGGTCGAAAAAAGTCACCTGGCCGAGTCCGTCGCACTTCGGGCAGGCGCCCATCGGGTTGTTGAACGAGAAAATGCGCGGCTCCAGTTCCGGCAGCGCGTAATCGCACACCGGGCAGGCGAACTTGGCGGAGAACAGCATCTCGCGCTGAGTATCCATTTCCACCGCCAGCGCCTTGCCATCGGAGTGGCGTAAGGCAGTTTCAAACGACTCGGCAAGGCGCTGTTTAACGTCTGCGCGAATTTTCAGGCGGTCCACCACCGCCTCGATGGTGTGTTTCCGGTTCTTCTCCAACGGCGGCAGGCTGTCGATGTCGAACACCTCGCCGTCCACCCGCAGACGCACGAAACCCTGTGCGCGCAATTCGTCGAACAACCCCAGTTGCTCGCCCTTCCGGCCGACGATGAGCGGCGCCAGGATCATCAGCTTGGTGTCTTCCGGCAGTTGCAACACCGTATCCACCATCTGCGACACCGTCTGCGCCGCCAGCTCGATACCGTGATGCGGACAGCGCGGCGTGCCGGCACGGGCGAACAGTAGACGCAGGTAATCGTGGATTTCCGTCACCGTGCCGACGGTGGAACGCGGGTTGTGGCTGGTCGCCTTCTGCTCGATGGCAATCGCCGGAGAGAGGCCTTCGATCAGATCCACATCCGGCTTTTCCATGAGTTGCAGGAACTGCCGCGCGTAGGCGGAAAGCGACTCGACATAACGCCGCTGGCCTTCGGCATAGAGGGTATCGAACGCCAGCGAAGACTTGCCCGAGCCGGACAGCCCGGTAATCACCACCAGCTTGTGCGGCGGCAGATCGACGTTGACGTTCTTGAGGTTGTGGGTGCGGGCGCCGCGAACGCGGATCATGGTTGAGGCCGGTGAATCGAAACGGTCGAATATACGCGCCTGGGGCGGGACGGCTCAAACAAGGAATGACCCTTGCCACAACCAGCACGCGTAGGGCGGATGAGCCGGCGTCTTCTTGCCGGCGTTATCCGCCGAATGCCGAACATTCGGCGGAAGGCGCGATAAAGCCGCTTTTCCGCCCTGCGCGTGCTGGCCCCTGGACTAAAGATATAGGGCCGCCTGCCGTTAACGCATCCGTGAAGGCACGGCCCAATCCCAGCCTGCCTCTACGGGTATTTTCTTTCCGGGATGCGTTTCAGGAACTCCATTGAGCGATTCGTCCCATCCCACTTCCACTTTCCGGACTTGCGCGCCGGATTGCCACGCCCTGTTCGAGGCGTCGGGGGATGCCATTTTTCTGCTCGACGGGGTGCGCTTCGTGGCGTGCAACCCCAGCACCTTGACGCTGTTTGGTTGTACGGAGAGGGACATCCTGGGCAAGACACCCTGGGATTTTTCGCCGCCCCGGCAAGCGGATGGCGGCGACTCGGAAGCGACGGCACGCGCCAATATCAAGCGGGCTTACGACGGTGCGGCGCAATTGTTCGAATGGCGGCACCAACGTCCGGATGGCGGTATTTTCGAGGCGGAGATCCGGCTCAATCTCATCAAACGGTCCGATGGCCCGCTGCTGCAGGCGATCGTGCGCGACATCACGGTGCGCAAACAGGCTTTGGCGGCACTGCACGAATCACGCGATTACGCCGAGCAACTGCTGTCCGTATCCGGGGCGATGCTGCTGGTGCTCGACCGCCAGGGCCGCGTCACCCGGATCAATCCGGCGGGCTGCGCCATCCTGCGCGGTACCGAAGCCGACCTCCTCGGGCAAGACTGGATCGAACGCTTTATTCCCGAACGTGTGCGCGCCGATCTCCACGCGCTGTTCCAGCGGGTGCTCGCCGGCGATGTCGATTCCTCCCTCGCCTATGACAACCCCTTGCTCACTTGCGCCGGCGAAGAACGCCACCTGACCTGGCACAACACGCCGCTGCACGATGCCGAGGGCCGAGTCACCGGCGTGCTCAGTTCCGGCCTGGACATCAGCGAACAACGCCGTGCCGAGACCGCCCTGGTCGAGAGCGAGGCACGCATACGCGCCATCCTCGATACCGCCGTGGACGGCATCCTGGTGGTCGATGAAGCCAGCCGGGTGGTGTTCGCCAACCCGGCCATCAGCCGGCTCACCGGCTACGGCGACAAGGAACTCCAGGATCGCCCGCTCACCGACTTGATGCCGGAACGCTATCGCAGCCAACATGAGGCCGGATTCAACCGCTATCTAAGCTGTGGTCAACCCAGCATGCCCTGGCGCGAGCTTGCCTTCATGTTGCGGCATCGGGATGGGCACGAGATTCCGGTCGAGGTCAGCATCGGCGAACGCGGCGGTGCCGGCCAGCGCCAGTTCATCGGCATCCTGCGCGACGTCAGCGAACGCCGCCGGGGGGAAGAACGGCTGCGCCAGTCGGCCAAGGTATTCGAAAGCACCACCGACGGCGTCACGATCACCGATGTGGCGGGCAACATGATCGCCGTCAACCGCGCCTTCACGGTCATCACCGGCTACACGGAAGCGGAAGTGCTGGGCAGGAATCCGCGCATGCTCAAGTCCGGACGCCAGGACCAGCCGTTCTACCAGGCCATCTGGAACAGCATCGCGCAGACCGGCTCCTGGAGCGGCGAGATCTGGAATCGGCGCAAGAACGGCGAGATCTATCCTGAATGGCTGACCATCAGCGGCGTCACCGACGCGGCCGGCAAGCTGACCAATTACGTGGGGGTGTTCAGCGACATCAGCCAGATCAAGCAATCCGAGGCCGAACGGGACCGCCTGGCGCATTTCGACCCATTGACCGAACTGCCCAACCGGCTGCTGTTCAATGCCCGCCTGGATCACGCCCTCCAGCGCGCCGAGCGGGATGGCACGCTATTGACGCTGCTGTTCATCGACCTGGATCGCTTCAAGAACATCAACGACGCCCTCGGCCATCCCGCCGGCGACCGCGTGTTGCAGGATGTGGCGCGTCGTCTGAGCAACTGCGGGCGGGCGGAAGATACCGTGTCCCGCCTGGGTGGCGACGAGTTCGCCATGGCGCTGGAGGGGCAGGGAAGCGCCGCCCTGGCCTCCGGCATGGCGGACAAACTGCTCGCCGCGCTGACCCTCCCGTTCGACCTGGATGGGCAGGCGGTGTTCGTCGGCGCCAGCATCGGCATCAGCATCTATCCGACGGACGGCAAGGACGCCGCCACCTTGCTGAAGAATGCCGACGCCGCCATGCACCAGTCCAAGGACGACGGGCGCAATACCTTCCGCTTCTACAACGCCGCGATGACCCGCGCGGCGCGTGAGCGCCTGACCCTGGAAACCAACCTGCGGCACGCCATCGAGCGGCAGGAATTTCTCGTGTATTACCAGCCGCAGGTCGATGTGAGCAGCGGCGCCATCCTCGGGGTGGAAGCCCTGGTGCGCTGGGATCATCCCGCCTCCGGCCTGATCGCGCCGGACCGCTTCATCCCGCTGGCGGAAGAAACCGGCCTCATCGTTCCCCTCGGCGAGTGGGTACTGTTCACCGCCTGCACCCAGGCCAGGGCGTGGCTGGATGGCGCCGACCTACCCAATCTCAGCGTGGCGGTGAACCTCTCGCCACGGCAATTCCGGCAACACAATCTGGCCGCGCATGTCCGCGCCGTGCTGGATGCCAGCGGCCTCCCCGCCGCGCTGCTGGAACTGGAAATCACCGAAAGCGCGATCATGGAAAATCCCGGCCAGGCCATCGCCACGCTGCAAGCCCTCAAGGATCTGGGTATCACGATTTCCATCGACGACTTCGGCACCGGCTATTCCTCGCTCGCCCACCTGAAGCGCTTTCCCATCGACAAACTCAAGATCGACCAGAGCTTCATCCGCGACATCCCCCAGGATCGGAGCGACATGGAGATCGCCGCCACCATCATCGCCATGGCGCGCAACCTGCACCTGAAAGTGCTGGCCGAAGGGGTGGAAACCGAAGATCAACTCGCCTTCCTGCAGATTCACGGTTGCGATGCCTACCAGGGCTACCTGTGCAGCCGGCCCATCCCGGCGCCGGCTTTGGAACAGTGGCTGGCACAACGGGGCACGCAAGCATGACTGCCGCAACTCACGAAGTCAGGCGTAGGTTGGGCAAAGCGCAGCGTGCCCAACAACCCGCCGCCATGTTGGGCACGCTACGCTTTGCCCAACCTACGACGTCGGCACAACGGGCCGCAGATAAAACATGACGTCGAATCGGGCCGACCCCATTCTCGATGCCGCCCCCGGCATCTATTTCCTGTTCGACGCGGAAGGCCGCTTCGCCGGCTGGAACCGTGCCTTCCTGAAAACCTTCGGGCTTACTGCGGCGGACATGGCGCGTTTTCGCGCGCTCGATGTCGTACCACCAGACCAGATGGCGCATGTGCGGCAGGCCATCGCCGCCGTACTGGACGGCACCCCGACGACCATCGAGTTTGATTTGATCGCCGCCGATGGTCGCCGCCATACCTTCTATGGCACCGGCCTGCCAATGGAGCATGACGGTCGCCGCCATGTCAGCGGCCTGGCCGTGGACATCACCGAGCGTAAACAGGCCGAGGCGCAACTGCGGCGCGGCAATGAAATCCTCGCATGCGTCAGCCGCCTGCTCGGCCTCTATGTCGGCGACAGCGACGCGGACACGGTGTTCACCGCCGCCCTCAGCGACATCCTGCGTCTCACCGGCAGCGAATATGGCTTTATCGCGGGCCTGGGGCATGAAACGGATGGCACCCCCTATCTCCAGTCGCCGGCCATCACCAATATCGCCTGGGACGAGACATCGCGTCGGCTTTACGACGAGCAGGCCGCCTCCGGCTTTCGCTTCAACGCCATGGATTCCCTGGCTGCCGCCGCCGTGGTAAGCGGCGCCCCGGTGATCGCCAACGATCCCGCCCACGATCCGCGCAGTTGCGGCCGTCTGCCGCCTGGGCATCCTTCCCTCGACGCCTTCCTCGGCCTGCCGCTGCTCCGAGGCAGCGAGATTCTCGGCAGCATCGGCCTGGCCAACCGAACCGGCGGCTACGACGAGGCCCTGGTGGCGGAACTGCGCCCCGTGGTCGAGGCTTGCGCCCAACTCGTCGCGGCCTGTCGCGACGAGCGGGCACGTCGGCAGGCCGGCAAAGCCCTGCGCCTGTACGAGCGCATGGTTTCCTGTATGCCCGATCACCTTTCCGTTCTCGGCCGGGATTACCGCTATCTCGCGGTCAACGACACCTATCTGCAACACCACGGTCTGGCGCGCGAGGCCATCGTCGGCCATAGCGTCGCCGACCTGCTGGGGAAGGCGTTGTTCGACACGCGGGTGAAGGAAAAGCTGGATCGCTGCCTGGCCGGCGAGCGGGTGCATTACAGCGACTGGTTCGATTTTCCGGCAACGGGGCGTCGCTTCGTGGATGTGACCTACACCCCCTATCAGGATGACGATGGCCGCATCACCGGGGTGATCGTGGCCTCGCGCGATTTGACCGATCTGGAACAGTCGCACCAGGCGCTGCTGGAGACCGAAACGCGCTACCGATTGATGGTGGATCAGATGGCGGACGCTTTTTTCGTCACCGACCTGAAGGGCCGCATCGTGGATGTCAACCAGCGCGCCTGCGATACCCTGGGCTACACCCGCGTGGAACTGTTGAACTTGAGCGTACTGGATGTGGAACAGGACTTTGATCTGGTCAGAGCCACAGCGCTTTGGGAAGCGTTGCAGCCCGGTCAGAACGTGACCATACAAGGGCGTCATCGGCGCAAGGATGGCTCGGTATTCCCGGTGGAAGTCCGGGTGAGCTGCATCGAAGTGAATGGACAGCGGCTCATGCCGGCTTTAGCGCGGGATATTAGCGAGCGAATCCAGGCCGAGGAAAAACTGCGCCAGGCCGCCGTGGTGTTCGACAACGCCCAGGAAGGCGTCATGGTGACCGACCGCAACGCGCGCATCCTCGCGGTCAACCCCGCCTTCTGCGAAATCACCGGTTATGACGAAGCGGAAGTACTCGGCGAAACGCCGGCCAAGTTCAAGTCGGGGCGGCATGACACTGCTTTCTACCAGGCCATGTGGCGCGCCCTGAGTGAAACCGGCCGCTGGCAAGGTGAAGTGTGGGACCGGCGCCGCGACGGCGAGGTCTACCCCAAATGGCTGTCCATCAGCGCGGTGCGCGATGCCGGCGGGCAGATCGTGCGCTATGTCTCCCTGTTCGCCGACATCACCCACCTCAAGGAATCGGAAGCGCGCCTGGAGCACCTGGCGCATTTCGACGTGCTCACCGACCTGCCCAACCGCCTGCTGTTCACCTCACGCCTGGAACATGCGGTTGAGCAAGCCCGACGCCATGGGCAACACATCGCCTTGCTGTTCCTTGACCTCGACCGTTTCAAAACGGTGAACGACAGCCTCGGCCATCCAGCCGGCGACGAACTGCTGATCGCGGTCGCGCAGCGCATCCGTACCCGGCTACGTGACGAAGACACCCTGGCGCGCCTGGGCGGCGACGAGTTCGTCATTCTTCTGGAACAACTGGATGCGGCGCCGATGGCGGCCATCGTCGCCCAGGATTTATTGCTGGTTCTCGCTGCGCCGATCCAGCTCAGCGGCGGTCACGAGGTATTCATCGGCGCCAGCATCGGCATCAGTCTGTTCCCCGACGACGCCGACAATGCCATGCGCCTGGTGAGCAGCGCCGATGCCGCCCTCTACCAGGCCAAGGAGCAGGGCCGCAATACCTATCGTTTCTATACCGAGGCCCTGACCACGGCGGCCAACGAGCATCTGGCCCTGGAAACACGGCTGCGCCGAGGCCTGGAACGGGGCGAACTCATCCTGCACTACCAGCCGCTGATCAACGCCCATAGCGGCCGCGCCGTCGGCGTCGAGGCACTGGTGCGCTGGCAGCCGCCGGGGGAAGCCCTGGTGCCGCCGGGCAAGTTCATTCCCATCGCCGAGGAAACCGGCCTGATCGTGCCCCTGGGCGAGTGGATATTGCGTACCGCCTGCGCCCAGGCGCGCGCCTGGCTCGATGCCGGCCTGCCGCCGCTGGTGATGGCGGTGAACCTGTCCGGACGCCAGTTCCAGGCCGTGGACATGGTGGAACTGGTGCGCACCGTACTGCTTGATACCGGCCTGCCGGCACAATCCCTGGAGCTGGAGCTGACCGAGAGCGTCATCATGGCGCAGGCGGACCAGGCCATCGCCACCCTGGATGCCCTCAAATCACTGGGCGTGCGTCTGGCCATCGACGACTTCGGCACCGGCTATTCGTCCCTGGCCTATCTCAAGCGTTTTCCCATCGACAAACTCAAGATCGACCGGAGTTTCGTGGATGGCCTCGCCGATGACCCCAACGACCGAGAGATCGCCGCCACCATCATCGCCATGGCGCGCAGCCTGAATCTGGAGGTGCTGGCGGAAGGCGTCGAAACGGAACAGCAACTGGCCTTCCTGCGCCTGTACGGCTGCGACCAGTACCAGGGCTACCTGTTCAGCAAACCGATTCCAGCGGATGAACTCGAACGCTGGCTGCCGAGTTTTGTTCATCCGGCACGATAAGAATTCGGGGTAGCCGCAGGAATCACATAAGTAATCACGCATAACCGTTTTTAATCCGTCATTCCCGAGTGTTTTTATCGGGAATCCAGTTCCGCCATCTGACTGGCCTTTAACTCTTGGTTTGATGAACAAACTGGATTCCCTATAAAAGCACTCGGGAATGACGGCCCAAGCTGGTTTAACGGTTCTACTTACCCCGAATTAATACCCCCACGAATGGGGGGATTTAATCGGATGTGACCGTACCACTCCGGAATAAAAAAACCCCGCAAAGCCAGGTGCTTGGCGGGGTTTCTGGAAGTCTCCGGATTGCTCCGGAAGGGTTTTTGGTGGAGGCGGCGGGAATCGAACCTGCGAAAGTCAGCGCCCGTATTGGCATTCCAGAAAATGCTGACCAAATGCTGATGTTATCTCGCGCCCCTATGGAGCCATTTGAATCGCGGGCTAATGGAGCCACACGAATCGCGGCTTAATGGAGCGCCGTAGGTTGGGCGTCGCTGCGCGTGCCCAACATCGCGACGGTTCGTTGGGCACGCGCAGCG
>JAUYFG010000122.1 GCA_030690985.1 Pseudomonadota bacterium | reverse complement strand
GCGCGGCAGATCGTCTTCGCTGGACGTGGCCATGGAGACGATGACCACCGGGGCTTCCTGGCCCTGGAATTTGTCCACGGTGCCGACGCGCGCGCCGGCCGGCAGGGTTTGCTTGAGCAGGTTGACCTGCATGTTGTAGGGGGCGACGACGAGGATGTCATTCAGGCCGATGCGGTGCTTTTTGCCGTGGCGGTCGATGTGGTGCTGGTGCAGCAGGGTGTCGAACAGGGTGCGGATGCGGTCGGCTTCTTCCAGGCTTTTCTGGCTGTTACCGGCGTGGTTGACGGGGGAGAAGTGGATGCCGGTTTCGGGGAGGGTGGGGTCGGGGTTGTGCACAACAGTCAACTGCCCCTCTCCCCGGCCCTCTCCCGCTTGCGGGAGAGGGGGAAAAACGAGGTTCTGGTTGGCGTTATCCGCCTCCGGGTGCAGGCGGCCGTCGTAGACGGCATTGGAGATGAATTGGCAGACCGCCGGGGCCATGCGCCAGCTTGTGGGCAGGAAGATGCCGCGTTCCGGGGCGACGGTGGCGCGGCCGTCGAGCAGGTATTCCAGGCCGGATTCGCCGGAATGGCCGGGGTGGACGCCCTGGGTGGGTTGGCCGAGTTGCATCGGGTCGCCGAGCAGGACGAGGTTGCGGGCGCAGGTGCCCAGCGCGAGCAGGTTGGCCAGCGCCACTTGGCCGGCTTCGTCGACGAAGAGATAGTCGAAGGTCTGGTCGAAATCTGCTTTGCTGAACAGCCAGGCGGTGCCAGCCACCAGTTGATCGTTGTCGCCGATGCCATCGGCACTGTCTTCATTGCGGATGCAGGTGCCATCGAAGTAGCTGTCCGGGTTGCGGCTGCTGGCTTTCTTGACGCCCGTGAAGCTCAGACTCTGCGCAAGCGCGACTTTTTCCACGCCAGTCAGCAGATTGTGGATGGCCTTGTGACTATTGGAGGCAATGGCGATGCGTTTGCCGCGTTTGAGCAGATCGACGATCACGCGCGAGCCGGTCCAGGTCTTGCCGGCGCCGGGTGGGCCTTGAATGAACAGGTGGCTGTGATCGAGGCCGGCTGCGGCGGCGATGATCTCGGGCAATTCGGCGGCGACGGAGACGATGGTGCTGCCTGGAGCGCGGCCAGCGATGTTCGGCAACTTGCGCCAGAGAACGGATTCCAGCGCGCGATAGCGATGATCGTCAGCGATCAGGCTGTCGGCGACACGCCTGAGCGCGGCTTTCTGGTCTTCCGTGCTGAACGGACTGCCCGGCCCGATGGACAGCGTTTCCGGTTGCGGGCGTTTGGCGGCGACGCGCAGGATGGCGCGGCGGTTGTCTTCATCCAGCGTGAGTTCGCCCAGCGCTTCACCGTTGGCGGCATTGGTCACCGGGTCGCCGGTTTTCAGTTTGGTTTCCTGTTCCGGGTAGCGATAGGTGTAGATGACTGAGCGCTTGTCGGGCCGGGGCGGGTTGGCCGGGTCCCAGGTCAGGCCGGCCAGGCATTCGGCATCTTCCAGCAGGGCTTCATCGCTCATTTCCATGCGCGCGAACATCGCCCACCACTGCGGCTTGGCTTCGCGGCGATGGAAGTCGAGCAGTTGGTAGGCAAGTTCGCGGGCGTGGCCATCGTCGTCCCATTCCGATGGATCTTCCGGCAGATCGCCGAGCAGCGCCTGCCGATAGGCTTCAAGCTGGATATCCCAGGGCTTGGCGGCGGTTTCGTCTGCCTCGGGTTCCGCTTCTCGACTGGCCCAGGGCAGCGATTCGGGACGCAGGCTCAACAGCCAATCGCGCAATTGCCAGGTGGAGCGGCAGTCGTCCTCGTTGTAAGCGCGGATGTCGGTCAGCAATTGCGCCTCGCCGGTTTCCTTCCAGCGCTCATACCAGACGATGGATGCGCCGGCGCTTTTCACCTCGCCTGCGCGTTGCTCGGCGTAGAAGGTTTCCAGATTCTTGATCGAGTAGCGCGGTTCGGAAACGCGCAGCCCCTCGCGTACCACCTTGTAGAGATCAATCAGCTTGCCGGCGCGCAGCAGGTGATCGACTTCCGCCTCGCGCGTGCCGTGCAGCGACATCAACCGCTTCAGCGCGGTCTCTTCATAGGCGGCGTAGTGGTAGATGTGCGCGGCTGGATGGCGTTTGAGGTGTTGCATGGCGAAGTCGATGAAGGCTTCGAAGGCGCGCCGTTCCTCGGCGCGGTTATGCGCCCAGAAATCGTGAAAGCGGAACTTGCCGCGTTCGATGACGCCGACGCCGAACAGGTATTCCAGGCCGCCGGCTTCGTAGGGGTCGCCTTCCATGTCGAAGAACAAATCGCCCTTGTCTGACTGGGGCAGACGGGCGAAGCCGTGGCCGGGTTCGAGCGGCAGCAGTTCATGCCGGTTTTCGCCGGTGTCGCGCTTGTGGCGTTGCAGTCGGGCTTGCTGGCGCAGGCGCGCGAGGGTGTCCAGATGCAGTTTGGCGATGCGGGCGTCGTCGCTCAGTTCAGAAAGTGCGGCCAGGGTGGTGATGCCGGCCGCCTGCAATTTGCCGGTTTGTTGGCGGCTGATGTTGGCAACTTGCGAAAGATGGTCATCGGCCAGACGTTTTGCCGCGCAGGCTTCGCGCCAGTGGCAAAGATCGCAGCGCGGAACCGGATCGGGATAAGTCAGTTTTTCAGACTGCTCGATGAAAGCCAGATAGCGTTGCCGCAGGGTGGTGAAGTAGGCCAGATAGTCGGCGGTGCGGTAACTGCGCTCGCTGCCATCACCAAAATACAGATGCACCTGCTCCGGCGCGCGGCCTTGCGCCTGATGCAACAGGTCGGCGTAAAAGCAGAGCTGAATCAGGAACTTGGCTTTGGGCGAGCGGGCGAGCTTGGTGTCGGCCACTTCGTAATGCCATGCACCCAGATTCGATGCACCCGGCACGCGAACAAGGAAATCGGCATAGCCGGCAAACGCGCCATGCCGCAACGCCGCCTGATAGATCACCTCGTCACCGCGCCGCATCGCTTCCAGCGTGGCCGCCACTGCAGCATCCAGATTGCCGGGGCCGGTATTCAGGTCGGTGACCTGACGGCCAGCCTGCAATAGGCGTTGCAGATAGCGCTCTTCATGGGCGAAACCGTGTGCTTGGACCAGTTGCGTTTCATCGTTGTCCGCCGTGCGTGCCGGTGCGGTTTCGGGCTGGGTCAGTGCCAGCAGATCGAGCGCGGTCAGATGCTCGCAATCGAGGAAGTTTGCGAGGTCGGAGGCGGAGTGGAGTTGTTGGCCGTCAAAGATTCGCATGAAGCCGCCTTTCGCTATGGATTTTCCTGTTCATTCGTCCGCTCCTCCACGCGCCAAACGCAGCTTATAAACCCGCTCCGCTTCATGGATGCCGCGATCCAGATATTTCTCCGAGTACCCCTCGGGAACGCGCTGCCACCAGGTGGTTTCCTCGAAGTTTGCGCCGGTGATGCGCTTCACCAATTGATCACCATCGAGTAGCGCCCATTTCTGTTTGTTGTTGCGAAGTTCCACCTTGTCGAAGCCGAATTTGCCTGGCTGTACATGGTAAATATCCGCGTCTCCTTGGGTGCCGGCGGCGCGGAAGGTCTTGGCTTCAAGCAGGATATACGTGTCCTTGCGTAGTTTCCTGATCACCAGTTTGCCTTTGCTGTGGACGATGGATTCGCCATCGTCGAGTTTGTAGTCGCTTTTCACCAGCCGGTAGGTGCCGGAGGGGTCGCGAGACTGAATCTGGACGAGCGGCTTGGTGAATGCTTCTGACGTGGGTTTGGTGGCATGCCGATGCGCTGTTTGCTGGGCGGTTGGCCAGGCGGGAACTTCCCATAGCGCGGTAATGCTGGCCAGCAATGGCACGCCGATGACCATCACGCCCAGGAATACGAATGCACCCCGAACCACTTCGCGCAGGCGACCCGTAATATCGGGCGGCTCCTTGCGCCGTGGCGGTGGCCGAGATGTCCTGGACCGATAATCGGGGGCTGCAGGTTCCGGCCTGGGCGGGAAAGACGATTGAAATGGTTCATATAGATCTTCTTGCTGGCGTATCCAGCAATCATGTTCAGCGCGCTTGGCGGGGTCGGACAGCACCTGGTAGGCGACGTTGAGCAACACCATGACGCGGGCGGCTGCCGGGTTGTCCGGGTTGCGGTCCGGATGGTGTTTTTGCGACAAGCGCCGATAGGCCGCGCGGATCGCCTCCGGCGTCGCCGTGCGCGGGACTTTCAGGTTGTCGTAGTAGGTGTGGATACGGGGCATGGGCGAATGTTATTCACTGGCTGGCTCATGGGGTGAGCGTGTAATGCTGCGGTGGAACTTTATTTTCGGGGTATCCGGATAAATACGGCGCTACGTAGGTTGGGCAAAGCGCAGCGTGCCCAACATTGCGACGGGTTGTTGGGCACGCTGCGCTTTGCCCAACCTACGACTGCTAGCCCGGATATTGCATGAATTCGCGTGATGATCGCGCAGGCCATTGTTTGCACTGGGAATCTTGCGAAGGAGCGGCGTAGTTATTCATCCGCCCGACGGAGCGGAGTCGTTGCCGCTTTAGCGGCTTACGAATCCGGCC
>JAUYFG010000119.1 GCA_030690985.1 Pseudomonadota bacterium | reverse complement strand
TCCGGCCGTTACCGCCGCACGCGTATGTTTGTGCTCACCCTCGGCTACAGCCGCAAGGCCGTGCGCCTGCTCACCTTCTTGTCGAGCACGCGTATCTGGGCCGAACTCCACGAGCAAGCCTTCCGTCGTCTGGGCGGCGTTACTCGCACTGTGGTCCTCGACAACCTCGGTGAAGGTGTCCTCAAACCCGACATCTACGACCCGGCGCTGAACCCGCTCTACCGCGACATGCTCGCCCACTACGGTGCCGTCGCCCTGCCATGCCGCGTACGCGACCCCGATCGGAAGGGCAAGGTCGAGCGCAGCGTCGGCCACGCCAAAAACACTCCACTCAAGGGCCTGCGCTTCGAGAGCCAAGAAGACGCCCAGACCTACCTCGACCGCTGGGAGCGGAACTGGGCCGACACGCGCATTCACGGCACCACCAAGCGCCAGGTGGCCGCCATGTTTGCCGAAGAGAAACCGGCTCTGCTTGCGCTACCCGTCGAGCCCTTCCGCTTCTACCAGTTCGGCGAGCGCAGAGTGAACCTCGACGGCTGCGTCGAAGTCGACGCCGCTTACTACAGCGCGCCGCCGGGCTGGATCGGCCGCGACGTCAAGGTGCAGTGGGATCAGCGCACCGTGCGAGTGCTCGATCCCCGCACCGGCCAACTGCTGCGCGAGCACCTCCACCAGCAGCGCGGCCATCATCGCATCCCGGACGAGGACCGCCCCGCGCACGCGCCGCGCTCCACCCAACAACTTCTGGCCCGCTGCGAGAAGGTGGGCCCGCACATCGGCACGCTCTGCCAGCAGATGTACCGCGAACAGAATGTGGTGGCCATCCGCCGCATTCAAGGCATCCTCGGCCTGGCCCGGCGCCACGGAGCCGCGCTTACCGACGACGGCTGCGCCGCCGCCCTGGAGATCGGCGTCCTCGACAACCCCTATCGCTTCGTCCGCCGCTGGCTCGAACGCAAGCCCCCGCTCACTCTGCGCCAGGTGGACCCCATCATCCGCCAACTCACCCTCTACCGCGATCTCATCGACAACAAGACCCAGGAGAACAACCCCACATGAACCTCATCGAACTCGAACGCGCACTGCGCCAGCTCCGCCTCGGCGGCGTGGCCGATGTGCTTGAAATTCGCCTGCGGCAGGCGCAAGCCGAAGCCATGGCGCCCATCGACCTGGTCTCGTGCCTGGTCTCGGACGAGCTCACCCGCCGCTCCGACCGCCTGCTCGAACGGCGCCGCAAACAGGCTGGCTTTCGCGATCCGCACAAGACGCTCGACAACTTCGACTTCGCCTTCAACCCGAAGATGAACCGCAGCCTCGTCTTCGACTTGGCCACCGGCGCCTTCATCCAGCGACGCGAAGATGCGCTGTTTCTCGGTCCCGGCGGCGCCGGCAAAAGCCACTTGGCCCAGGCCATCGGCCAGGCAGCCATCCAGCAAGGCTACAAGGTGATCTACCGCGAGACCCACATCCTGCTGGAAGAGCTGGCTGATGCCTCTATCGACGGCACCCGCAAGCAGTACATGGAGTCCATCTCCACCGTCGCTCTGCTCATCATCGACGACTTCGGCATGCGCAAACTGCCGCAGACAGCCGCTGAAGACCTGCTGGAGATCATCATGCGCCGCTACGAGCGCGCCAGTACACTGCTCACCTCAAATCGCCCCGTCGAAGACTGGGGCAAACTGCTGAGCGACGTGGCTGCCGTCAGCGCCATGCTCGACCGGCTACTGCACCACGGCCATGTGCTCAAATGCGGCCCCCGCAGCTGGCGCACCAAGACCGCCGCGGTCGAGTGAACGCACAAGGAAGGAGACTTTCTTCAGATGCGAGGGCGCTGCCCTCGCGCTCCCGGGATTTATCGCTTTGGGGCCAGCATGAGGCGAGCGGGGCGGCGCCGCCGCCCCGCTACATGCCAGCCCCTGGACGGCGCTCCGGTCGCATCCCTGCGGTGCCGTACCCTCCGCCCAGGTGATTCAGTATAGGCTGGCCTCAATCCGCAACGCGAGAGTGAATTGCCGAAGGTGGCTTCGGTGCGGTATAACAACCTTGTCCTGCCTCACGCTCGTTGGCCGGTTTTGAAGTGACCCTCATTGGCCGGTTTTGAGGTGATCCCCAAGGGACGAATGGCTGATCGGACAATTGCCAACGTGGCGCACCGAAGGGAATATCGTCATTGACTCACATCCGGTGACGAAGGAAGTTTTCGGGTTCCGCATAACGCCGTTCTCGCTGGATCAATTGCATCAAATCGGATTC
>JAUYFG010000110.1 GCA_030690985.1 Pseudomonadota bacterium | reverse complement strand
ACGCCCGGCCCGCATGGTGCCGACCATTTGTCGAATCTCGGCGCTGCGTGCGGCGACCCTGGCCTGGTGTTCCGGGGTCGTGCACTCGGCGGCAAGACGCTGTTGCTCGGTCTCGCGCTGCTGGCGCAAGATCAGTTCCTCTCCATGCCTGCGCCTGGACGCCGCAACGCGCTGTCCCAGTTCCGGCACGAACTCGCCGGCCAGGGCTCGCCTGACCAGACCACGCAGGTAGGCCACCGGGCTGGTATGCACCGCGTTCGCCTGCATCCGGGCACTCAGTTCGTCGAGCAAGGCCTGGGCATGCGGCGCGCAGCGCTGAACCAGGACAAGCGCCGCTTGCCGTTCTTCGGGGAGCAAGGTTTCCGGCAGAATCAGATCACCACCACCCTGCGCGCCTCCCTCGCAAGGGATGATCTCCGGTGTGAGTGGTTGTTGTACTAAACCACGTGTACTTCTTTGTTTACTTAATTTGGCGCTTTTGTCGAAACTGGGATGGCGTTTTTGTTGAAACTGAAGTGGCGGTTTCGTCGAAACTGAAGTGGCGCTTTTGTCGAAACTGTATTGGCGCTTTTGTCGAAACTGAATTGGCGCTTTTGTCGAAACATGAATGTGGGATTCCTGCATACTGGTTTGTCCTTTTTGTCGAACATTGATTGTGGGAATGCCGCACTCTGGCGAGGACGGCGATGCAATGCGTGCGGCATGCCCGGATTCATCGCCCGCCAGCAGCGCAAGCAGGCAATCCAGCCGGATCCGCGCGAGTCGCTGCGGCGGGACGCCGACCCGGATTTCTTCCCAGATCCCGGCACGCGCCAGTTCCTGCCGCGCGGTCTCCTGTTCGCGGCGCGTGAGGCCGATCTGCTGGGTCCACTCGGCAATCGAATTGCCGACCCAGGCCTGCAACTGCCTGCGCGCCTGCAATCGCGTCAGGTAAAGCGCGCGCGACAGCAGCAGCCCGGCATGAACCCCGCCGCCGATCCCGGCCAGCCGGCGGTGATAGGCGAGCGAGGGCCCCAGGAGTTCCGCGACCGCCGCGCCATCGGCCCAGTCGAGGCCCCCGGCAGGCCTGCCGATGCGGTCGCTGAGCAGTGCGTCGAGTTGATCGAGGCACAGCCGAAAATGCAGGCGGGCGGGAAAGCCGATGCGCTGCTCCTCGATGATGGCCAGATCGCGCAGCACCAGGCGGGCCGTGTCTTGCTCCCTGGCGGACAGGCCGGTC
>JAUYFG010000096.1 GCA_030690985.1 Pseudomonadota bacterium | reverse complement strand
ATCCTTGCCGGCGTCTTTGCGTAACCAGTCGAGCCGGCAAGGATGCCGGCGCTACAAGGTCACACCGCAGCCCGCGCGCGCAGCACCTTGATCTGGAACAGGGTGTTGCGTTCGTCTTCTTCCAGGGCGGCGCGGATGTGGTGCACGGTGGCCTGGTAGCGGGGAATGATGTTGTATTTCAGGGCGTTGACCCGCTTCTGGGTCTTCCGGCTGGCGGCGAGCAGGCGCCAGAGGGCGTTTTCCGCTTCGCCCAGGCGGGCCAGGGTGATGGTGAGGTCGCGCAGGCGCAGGCGCGCTTCGTCGAAGCTGACATCGGTCCACATCAGGCCCACCGGTTGCAACGGCAGCGGCTCGGCGGAGACGCTGGGATATTCCACGCCGACGCTGGAACGGGCCACCACTTTCAGCGCCACGGCGAGCTTCAAACCGACCGAGGACTGGCGCAGCATCTGCCCGCCCATACGCATCTGGACAATGCCCAGCCAGTGATACGCCTCGGCCAGTTCCTTGATGGTCAGGGCGCGCAATTCCCGATACTGGGCCAGGCGTTCGTAGACCAGGCGAGTCAGCAGATCGCGCTTCTTCTCCAGCATCTGGCGGCCCTGTTCGAGAAACTTGGCCTGGCGGCCGACCTGCAACAGGGCGCTCTTGGTGGGGGGGACGGAGAGGTGTTTTTTCACGGCAGTTGTAGCGCAGGCTTCCAGCCGGCTCTTGGTCCGGTCTCATCCTCGCCAACCCGGATCAGGGCTTCCGCCGGAAGCATGGAGCGTGTTGCAGAAACCCCGTAGGGTGGATAAGCGATAGCGCATCCACCAATGGCTGCGGTGATGGTGGATGCGCTATCGCTTATCCACCCTACTGGATCAACAGGTTGCGTGGTGTTTCTTACGAGGGTGGCAATATTTCCCGACTCGCGTGGCTTATTCATGCTGCCCCCTTGTGGTACTTCGCCAACTCTTCTTCGGAAACCCGGATCAGGGCTTCCGCCGGCAGCATGGAGAGCAGATCCCAGGCCAGGTTGAGGGTTTCATAGACACTGCGGTCCTCGTCTTCGCCCTGGCCGATGAAGCGGCGCTCGAAGGCGTTGGCAAATTCAAGGGTGCGGCGGTCGGCATCGCTCAATTCTTCGGCGCCGATGATCGCCGCCAGGCCACGCACTTCCAGCGCCTTGGCATAGCTGGCGAACAACTGGCTGGCGACGTGGGGATGGTCCTCGCGGGTGAAGTTCTTGCCGACGCCGTCCTTCATCAGGCGCGACAACGAAGGCAGCACGGTGACCGGTGGATACACGCCCTGGTTGGACAACTCGCGCCCCAGCACGATCTGGCCTTCGGTGATGTAGCCGGTCAGGTCGGGAATCGGGTGGGTGATGTCGTCGGACGGCATCGACAGCACCGGAATCAGGGTGATGGAGCCACGCCGATTCTTGATCCGCCCTGCCCGCTCGTAGATTTCCGCGAGGTCGGAATAGAGATAGCCGGGATAGCCCTTGCGCGCCGGCACGTCGCCACGCAACACCGCCACTTCGCGTAGCGCTTCGGCATAGGCGGTCATGTCGGTCATCACCACCAGGACGTGATAGTCCAGGTCGAAGGCCAGGTATTCGGCTGCGGTGAGCGCCGCGCGCGGGGTGAGCAGGCGCTCGATCACCGGCTCGTCGGCCAGGTTGAGGAACATCACCACTTTGTTCAGCACGCCGCTTTCCTCGAAACTTTCCTGGAAGAAACGGGCGTCGGCGTGCGAGGCACCGAAGGCGGCGAACACCACCACGAATTCCGAGGATTCCTCGCCCAGCAACTTGGCCTGGCGCACGATCTGCGCCGCCACCCGGTTATGCGGCAAGCCGCCGCCGGAGAAGATCGGCAGCTTCTGCCCACGGGTGAGCGAGTTCATGCCGTCGATGGCGGAAATCCCGGTCTGGATGAACTCGCGCGGGTAGGCGCGGGCGGCGGGGTTGAGCGGTTCGCCGTTGACGTCGCGGCGGTCACCGGAAATGATCGGCGGTCGCCCATCGCGCGGCAGGCCGGCGCCGTTGAACACGCGGCCGAGAATGTCGCGCGACACCGGCAACTTGAACGGTTCGTCCAGGAAGCGCACCCAGGTGCGCTCCAGGTCCATGTCATCGGTGCCCTCGAACACTTCCACCAGCACGGCATCGTCGGCGGTGCGGATCACCAGGCCACTGCGCAAATTGCCGACGTGATCGCGCAATGACACCCGAGAACCCGCCGAAACGCCGGGCACACCGCCCATGACGACCAGGCCGCCCTGAGCGGAGGTCGCAGTACGGAATTCAATGTTTTTCATGGTTTCACCATTTTTCGGGTGGTTTGCGGGAAGTGTGGAAGACCCGCAGGACTTCCAGCACGTCGCCCCGCACCCGGTACGGGATCAAATAGGGATAGCGTTGTATGACCAGTTCCCGGGTACCCGGCACACGTCCGGGCCGCCCGACGCCAGGCTGTTGGGCAAGAAGGCTTACGGAAGAACGGATGTTCTGGAGCATGGCATCGGCGGCGTCGGGGTTTTTGTCGGCCAGGGTGTCCGCTTCCTGTTCAAGGTTGCGGCTCGCCTCGCGCAACCACTTAACCCGCATTCACGCGCCCCTCGGGGGACCACTTGTTGAATACCCGCTCCATTTCCTCTTCACTGGCAAACTCGCCCGCGTCGGCCTCCGCCAAGGCTTTCCTGATTTCGCCGATCTGCCAGCTTTCGCTATCCACATACTGGCGAATAGCCTCGGCGGCAATCCAGGACCGCGTCCGACCGGTGGCTTCGGCCAGGGAATCCATCTGGTATTTCATGTCGTCGGGAACACGTACGGTGAGAACGCTGCTCATGAGAGACCTCTGTATGAAAATGTATACAACGTCATCTTAGCCCGGATATTGCATGAATTCGCGTGATGTCCCGATGAATACCTGGCAAACCCATAATCGCGCAGACCCCTGTAGCGCAGGCGTCTCGCCTGCGTCTTTGGAGGCGGCAGGCGGGGACGCCTGCGCTACAAGTAAATAAGGGGCCAGCGAGGGCGCGTGAGCATTCATGCAATATCCGGGCTGGGTCATCTATTCACATCTGACGGCGTGGTTTAGTAATCCTGCGCAATCTGCTCGAACTCGGCTGGAATCCGGGCGATCTTTTCCTTCAGCGCGGCGAGGTCGTCCGACTTGTGCTGGCTCTTCCAGCGCCGGGCCTGGGACAGGAGCGGCATCTGGATCAGCCTTCTCGCCGGGGCGCCCAGTTTCACCAGCTTCATGCCTTGCCGGTAGATTTCCAGCAACGCCGCGAGCAGCGCGTATTGCTTTTCCGGCGAGGCGAAGCTGTCGATTTCATCGGTGGCCGACTGCTGCAACAGGCCTTCCTTGATCAGGCCGGAGGCTTCCAGGGTCCAGCGTTGTTCACTGGAAAGGGCTTCGACCCCCACCAGATTGACGATGCGCTGCAACTCTTCCGACGCGGCGAGCAGGTCAAGCGCCTCGGCGCGTGCCCTTTCCCAGCCGGGATCGACGTTTTCCGCCCACCACTTGGCGGCGGAGGGCACATAGCCGGAGAAGCTTTCCAGCCAGTCCACCGCCGGGTAATGGCGGGCATCGGCCAGTTCTTTCGACAAGGCCCAGAAGGTCTGGATGATTTCCTTGGTGTGGCTGGTGACCGGCTCGGAGAAGTCGCCGCCGGGGGGCGAGACGGCGCCGATCAAGGTGACTGAACCGTGGTCGCCGGACAGGGTTTCCACCCGCCCCGCCCGCTCGTAGAACGCGGCCAGGCGCGAGCCGAGATAGGCGGGATAGCCCTCTTCCACCGGCATCTGGCCGAGACGGCCGGCCACTTCGCGCAGGGCCTCGGCCCAGCGGCTGGTGGAGTCGGCCACCATCACCACGTCATAGCCCTGGTCGCGGAAATATTCGGCCAGGGTGATGCCCACATAAATCGAGGCTTCGCGCGCCACCACCGGCATGTTGGAGGTGTTGGCGACCAGCAGGGTGCGTTCCATCAGCGGGCGGCCGGTATGCGGGTCGGTAAGCAAAGGCATGAATTCGAGCACGTCGGTCAGCTCGTTGCCGCGCTCGCCGCAGCCCACATAGATCACGATCTCGGCGTTGCACCAGCGCGCAATCTGCTGTTGCAACATGGTCTTGCCGGCACCGAACGGGCCGGGAATGGCCGCCTTGCCACCTTTCAGCAGCGGGTAGAAGGTATCCAGAATGCGCTGCCCGGTAATCAGCGGCTTCACCGCATGGTCACGCCGCTTGAACGGGCGCGGGATGCGCACCGGCCAACGGTGGAACATGCGCAACTTCTCGATGCGGCCGTCGGGCAGTTTCACCCGGCCGATCACCTCCTCAATGGTGTAATCGCCTTCCGGCGCCAGTTCCAGCAGTTCGCCATGAATCAGGGGCGGGGTGAGGATGCGGTGCAGGATGGATTCGGTTTCCTGCACCGCGCCCAGCACATCGCCACCGTCGACATGGGTCGCGTTGCGGCGATGCGGGTCGGGCACGAAATGCCAGCGCTGCTCCCGAGGCAAGGAAGGAACAGCGACCCCCCGGGCGATGCGGTCGCCGCTCTTTTCCCGAACCGCTTGCAGGGGCCGCTGCACCCCGTCGAAGATGGCATTGAGCAGGCCGGGGCCGAGTTCCACCGAGAGCGGCCAGCCCAGCCCTTCCGCCACTTCGCCGGGTCGCAACCCCGCCGTATCTTCGTAAAGTTGTGCCAGCGCGGTGTCGCCTTCACGGCTGATCACCTCGCCCACCAATCCGATCCGTCCCACCCGAACCTGCTCGCCGATTACGGTTTCCGGCAGTTGCAGTTTGACCAGGGGGCCGTTGATTTCCAGAATTTTGCCCATTTCGGTTCCAGTTATTCCCAGGACGTAGGTTGGGCAAAGCGCAGCGTGCCCAACAGCACCGTTTCATGTTGGGCACGCTGCGCTTTGCCCAACCTACAGAGATCAGCCATGAACCAATGTCCCGAGATCCGGCGCACTGGCAAACAGGCGTTCCATCGCCACGCGCGCCAGTTCGTCCGCCTGCCGGGACTGGCGCGCCTCGAAGGTCTGGTCGTAACGCGCGCGGTTATCGGCCAAACGCACGCAGAGCCCCCCTTCGCTGATCTGGCTGTGCACGCTCAGTTCGACCTTGCGGCCCGGTGCGGCACGCTCGATGATCTGCGCCCAATCCCGCGCCAGGCGGTGCTGATCCGCCGGCCGCACTTCGGCCACCAGATCGCCTGGCGGCAAGGCCTGGGCAGCGGCGGCAAGCCACTGTTCCAGCACCTCCAGATAGCGTTCGTCGTCGTCCACCAATTCCTGAAACGCCATTTGCACACCGGACAGGGTGGCTTCGGTGAGCGCCCAGCGGAGCCGGTCCAGTTCTGCGGCGAGACGGGTTTCCGCCGCCTGCGCCTGGCGCCGCACGTGTTTCTCCGCCTCCACCTTGGCGGCCATCACCTCACGCTCTTCGGCCAGACGGATCTTTTCGGAAACCTCGTGCAGGATGCGCGCCTTGCCCGACTCGGCACGTTCGCGCTGTTCCCGCGCCAGGCTTTCCGCCTGGCGGATCAAGGCCTGTTCCAGTTGGGTTACTTGTGCATCAGCTTCCATGTTTCTCTCCTTGCCCCTATTTCAGCGCGTAGCAGGCTGTTCCAGTTGGGTTACTGTGAAACAACCAGCATCGAAGCCCTGCGTAGGATGTGGTGAGCGATAGCGAACCGCATCGACCCGGCTGCCTGATGCGGTTCGCTATCGCTCACCACATCCTACGTTTCTATTTCAGCGCGTAGCTGGCTTGCTTTTCCCATTCCCCATTCCTTCATTTCAGCGCATCCGGCCCCAGCACCGCGCGCACCACGTCATCGACGGCGGGGGCGTAGTCATGCGGCGCCGACAGGGGGGGCAGTTCGGTGACCACGATGCGGCCGCCTTCGTTGCGCAGGCGGTTGAGCCAGTGGCCACCGGCATGGGCCAGGTTTGACTCCAGCAAGACCAGGGCTTCACTGCCGTCCTTGACCAGGAGCGCGAGGACTTCCTCGACTTTGGCATGATCGGCATCGGGATACACCTCGGCGCCAATCAGGCTGAAGCCCTCGGTCAGACCGGCGCTGCCGAGCACGACCAAGCGCGCACCTCCGGATGAAATTTCCGCCTCACGCCTCACGCCTCACCTCCTACTCCTAGATCTTGCCCAGCATCAGGATGGACATGACCAGACCGTAGATCGCCACGCCTTCGGCCAGGCCCATATAGATCAGGGTACGGCCGAACATTTCGGGTTTCTCGGCGATCACCGCCAGCGCGGCGGAACCGACCGGGCCCAGGGCGATGCCGGCACCGATGGCGGCCAGGGCGGTGGGCAAGCCAATACCGATCAGCGCCAGACCCTTGCCCAGGGAAATCTCCATCGCGGCGCCGGCTATCGGCTCCGCCGCCATGACTTCCTGAACCCCCAGCATCAGCATGGACGCCAGGGCCAGGCCGAAGACCAGGAAATTCGCCAGCACGCCCCCCTTCAGCCAGCTTGGCGGGGGCAGCCGGCGCGGCTTCAGTTCCAACCAGACGCCCGCGCCTATCGTGGCGACTACGGAAAACCCCATCAATGCGATCAGCCAGCTCATTTTTTTCTCCTAAAAAGCTAGATCAATCCAACCGTTAAATAATCACGCATAACCGTTTTGAATCCGTCATTCCCGAGTGCTTTTATCGGGAATCCAGTTCCGCCATCTGACTGGCTTTTAACCCTTGTTTTGATGAACGAACTGGATTCCCGATAAAAGCACTCGGGAATGACGACCCAAGCTGGTTTCACGGTTCTACTTACTTCACACCCACCAGCTTCAGCGGGACAAACTCGGTGCCATCGCCGCTGAAGAAACGGGAAAACCCTTCGTAATACATCAGGCGTAGCGCCTGGATCGCGACGATGCCGCCTTCCAGCACGATGATCACCACGTTGCCCAGGAAGAGGGTGAGCCAGTGGCCCGTCGTACCCAGGCCGTTGGCGATGGTGAACACGGCCAGCGCCAGGGCCACATGGTTGAGGCTGAAGGCCGCTACCCGCATGAAGGACAGCGTGTTGGCAAACAGGTTGATCCCGGTTTCCAGGGTTTCGATGGCGGTGACCAGGGCGCGCTCGCCCAGGCTGGCGCGGGTTTCCACCCACTTGTACAGGGCAACCGTGGTGATGCCGACCAGGGCCAGGTTCCAGGCCTGCGCACTCAGACCGGAAACCGTCGCCATCCCGGCCTCTGCGGCCAGGCCGGCGACCGCGCCAAGATAGAACACCAGGCCGGCCAGGCCGGTGGAATCGAACAAGGCTTCCGCCACATGGCCCGCCGTCAACTTGTTCCAGATGTTCGCCAACAAAGTGAAGACGATGAAGCCGACGCCAAACAGAATGGCCACGGTGAGGATGCGGATCGGGTCATGCAAAGGCGACAGCCAGATCGGGGTGAGCACATCTTCGTAGCCGAAAATGCTGCCATAGAGCAGGCCGAAGCCCATCGAGGCCACGCCGGCCGCGATGCCCACCCAGGCCACCTGTCCCAGCTTGCGATAAAGCAGCAGCGCGAGGACCAGAATCACGCCGCCGTGGCCGACATCGCCGAACATGGCGCCAAACAACAGGAGATAGGCCAGCGCGAACAGCAAAGTGGGATCGAACTCGCCATAGCGCGGAATGCCGTAGCTTTTCACCAGGGGCACGAACGGGCGCAGCCAGGCGGGATATTTCAGGAAGGAGGGAATACGCCCGCGCTCGCTGGAATCGGGCTCTCGGCTGGAAATCAGATAGCGGCTGGTAAAACGCTCCGCCAATGCCTGCTTGAGGCGCGCAACTTCATCCCTGGGCACCCAGCCCGAGACGGAGACCAGTTGACCCTTGCCGCGCAGGCCGCCCAACGCGGTTTCCGCCAAGGGCCGGGCAAGGGCCAGCAAAAGGCGGGCCTGTGCCAACCAATCCCCCTGCTCGCCGATGCTTTGCACCTTCAGATCGCAGTAGTGGGTCTCCTCGCCTTGCAGTCGTGCGGTCTCCCGCTCCAGGTATCGACCGGCGATTTCAGGGTGCGTCTGCAACGCCTGCGGAATCGCCAGTTCACGCCAACCCGCCTGAGAAAGGACACCGCCCAGTTCGCCGCCGGAACGCGGGCCGGCGACCACGACAAAGGCCTGTTCACCCGTCTGGTCGAACACGGTGAGCATGTAACCGGCAAGCTGGAGCGCCTCCTTGAGGCGTTTCACATTGGCCTTGGGAACCTGGCCGATTCGGCTATCGAGCAGGCTATCGGCTTTGAGCAGCCTGGAGATATCGACATCCAGGCTTTTCAGGCGCTCGAAAGTGTCCCGCAAGGCCGCCAGACGGCGGAGGTCTTCCTCAATTTTCTGTCCCTGATCCGCGCAGGCCGAGCACTTCTGCCACAACTCCCGCAAACGGTTGTTGATGCCTTTCAGTTCCCGAAGATTCGGCGCGATGACAGCCGCCGGGAGGGGGGGAATCTCATGATGGCCACAGAGTTCGCTGATTTTTGCCAGGCGGGAATCGGCCTCCAGGTAAATCTCCCGGTACTCGTCCCCCGGCGACTCCGGGAAGGACGCATTCTCGTCCGCCGCCAGACCGAAAAGGCCATGTCGAGCCAGCAGCAGGGCCGCATCCTGCACCTCGCTGGCGAGGCAGTAGAGGGTCACACGAGACATGGGCTGGGCGCGGAACATCAGTGGCCTCGCTCCGCGAACTGCCCGACCGTTTGCTCGATCATCGCGCTCGGCAAACGCAGATGGCGGCCACGCAAGATGGCGCGCACACCGCGCAGTTGGCGTTCACGCAGGATCAGGTAAGCAAAAGCACGAACAATGGCGGGAGCATTGGAGCGCAACACCTTCTCCGCTTCGGCGGCAGCGGCTTGTTCCATGCGGGCGAATACTTCAGGAATGGTGGTGGCCTCAGCGAGGCTTTGCTGCATCCTTTCCGGCAAGGCGGCAAGCACCTCTTCCAGGCTGCCCAAGGCCGCGAGTGCCTTGAGGCTGGCGCTGGACAGCCCATAGTGGGCGGAGACCAGCAGGTAATACACCTGGGCAGGCGGCAACTTGTAGTTGAAGCGATAGCGCAGCAGCCAGACCAGGTTGATGCGGTCGATCAATGGCCCCGTCAACCGCCGCAACACCGGGCCGGTTTTCTTTTCCAGTTCCTGGGCGCGATGCGCCAGACCCTCGTAGTAGCTGCGGTCGAGCGCGGCATCGAGCTGGAAAGGATCGTGACTGTCCTCGAATGCCTGCCGAGCCTGGCGCACGATGCCGGCGTAATGTCCGGATTCGAGTCGGCGCAGCAACTCCGCCACATCCTCGGCATGGACGAGATCCTGCACCTCCAGGCGTCCGAAAGCGCCCATCGGAGTCAAGCGGTTGAGCAAGGTGGCCGCCCGCTCGCCAGTCATCTTGCCGCGCAGCAGGGTCTTCAGATTGGTGACTTCAAAACGCTCGGTCCAATACAGCAGGAAAGCGCGCGCGGAGCCGGCCAGAGGGCGTAGCAATACCAGGGTCTCGTCCAGCAACTGGGCAATGATGCTTTGCTCCAGCGAATGGAGATCGTTGCCGGGAACCAGACCGGCAAGCTGCACCAAGCGACCCTCCACCAGCACTTGCGGAATTTCGGCGGTGGGCACCTTCAACAGCTTTCTGAAATCCTCCGCCTGCCAAAGGTGGCTGGAGTAGAGGCTGACGCGGGTGTTCAGATAGGCGGACACGACATCATCCAGTCGAACGCTGGGCTCAAGCGCTCGGGTCGAGCAACAGATTCAGCGCAGCGTCGATCGCCTCCTGTTCATGGCGGGAGGCCATAGCGCGCAAATTGCGCTGACGCTCCTCATATTTGCGCGCCAACTCGGCTACCGCCTGATCGGCGCGGCTGCGGGCCTCCTTCAGAAAAGGGGCGCGCAGATCCGCGCGCCCGGATTCGAAACGTGCCTCAGCGTCGCGCGCCGCAGCCAATGCTTCATCAAGAATGCGCTGCCGTTCGCTGCTTGCCGCGTCGATGATGTTCTGCGCGCGGGCCTCGGCTTCCAGAAGGCGTTTGAGGGGGTCTTCCATTTTTCGCTTCTCGACCCGTCAGTGGGCCAGTTTCGTTATTGGTTGGTCGGGGCCAACCTCGTATTTGCGACGGCGTGCCCGGCCCCAGGGACAACCGCCCAGCGTCAGCGCCAATTCGGCCTTCTGCACGGCAACCGCCCAGGGAATGCCCTTTCTCGCACGAGTACAAACCGGGCACCCGTATTCGCAGTACTCGGGGTCATTCAGGTGGAGGATGGGCATCTTCCACCCGCCCCAACCGTAAACTTTTCGTTCATCTTTACGTGTCATTTCACACCTCCTTGCAAATCTCCTTCCGGGGAGGAGAAGGCCACGGTAAATTTGTTCTGACCATGAGCCGTCATTCCCGCGCCGGCGGGAATCCAGATTCCACCGTCTAATCAGGCACTTAAAAAACCTGGCTTGATGAACGCACTGGATTCCCGCCTGCGCGGGAATGACGGTAATTCAA
>JAUYFG010000094.1 GCA_030690985.1 Pseudomonadota bacterium | reverse complement strand
GCCGGCGTCTTTTAACCCCGCCGGCGAGGGCGCCGGCGCTACACGCACGCAAGACGCTCCAGCGTGCTGAACAGTCACTAAATTTGACGAATATCAACGAATTGACGTTCATCAATGCCGCATTCCCGGCTTTGGCATTCCATGGCGGCCCGGCGCCCGGCGCCCGAATTTGCCCCGACCACCCCACTGCGCAGCCCCAGACCCGAATACACAAGGAGCCCCACCCATGAAAAACGCCAAGTTGCTCACCCTCTGTCTCGCCCTGGCCGCCACGGCCACCTGGGCCGGCCCCCCCGTGGCAGGCGGCGACCCGCTCAAGCTCAAGGGCAATGCCAAGCAAGGCGAAGAAGTCTACGAAGTCTGTTCCGCTTGCCACCTGGCCAGCGGCATCGGCCGCCCGGATGGCACGCTGCCCGTGATCGCCGGCCAGCACACGAATGTGCTGGTCAAACAGATGGTGGACATCCGCAGCGGCCATCGCGACAACCCCACCATGTTCCCCTTCGCGCAGTCCATGAGCCCGCAGGAAATGGCCGACAGCGCCGCCTACATGCACACCCTCAAGCTCTCCGCCAAGAACGGCAAGGGTTCCGGCAAGAATATGAAACGCGGCAAGGAACTGTACGAGAAGGACTGCAAAACCTGCCACGGCGGCAATGGCGAGGGCGACGAGGCCAAACTCATCCCCATGCTGACCGGCCAGCACTTCAAGTACATGCAACGCCAGCTCGATGAAATGCGCGCCGGCAAGCGCAAGAACGCCGACAAGGACATGCTCAAGGTAATCAAGGCCTACAGCGACGCCGACATCGAGGCAGTCAGCGACTTCATGGCACGCCTGCCAGTCGCGGCGCCGAAGAAGAAGTAATGCCCGTGGCGGGCGCCGCCGCGCCCGCCGTTTTCCACCCTCACTCCCAGGAATACGAAATGACCCGCACGCCCTCCCAGACCACCCGGCACCTCACCTTCGCCGCCTTGCTGGTACTGGTGGCGACCTATTTCACCCCGATCTGGTGGGTCTCGCTGACCGCCCCGAATTACCCGCCCGACGCCTTCCCGGACGGCATCCGCATCCATTTCCATTTCAACGGCGTGTTCAACGGCTGCAAGGGCACGGTGATCGAGAAGAACGAGATATTCCAGGGCGACCTTGGTGACTCGCGCGAGGCCGAGATGCGCCTCCAGACCTCGCAGAGGCAGGCTCTGGACTGCGTACACGAGATGAACACCATCAACCATTACGTCGGCATGTACCCCATCGACGCCGGGGCGCCGGTGGAGCGCGGCCTGTCGCGCTATTTCTTCGGTTTCTTCGCGGCCATGCTGGCGGCCTTCGCCTTCCCGGCGCGGAAGACCCAGATCGCGGTTCTGGCGGCCGGTTTCCTGGCGGTGACCGCCTGGATGGGCGGCGAGATGCTCGGCGCCGGGCGCCTGGGCGAACTGCTGGAACACTACCGCGTCGCCGCCGGGGCTTATTTCAACGAACCGGCCACCATCGCGCGCTGGACCGGCAACCTGGAACTGGGCTTGCAGTTGACCATGGCCGGCCTGGTGGTGGTCATGGGGGTTGTGCTCGCCGGGGTCTGGCTCTCACGCCCGTTCTCTCTGCTGCTCGCCCTGATTCCGGCCCTGCTGCCGGTGTTTTTCGTCCTCGACTACGCCGGCTGGCTCTGGTTCTTCGGCCACAACCTGCACCCCTGGGGCGCGTTCACGGTCAAGGCCTTCATGCCCACGGTGTTCGGCGAAGGCATGGTGGCGCAGTTCGCCACCTACTCCTACCCCTACATCGGCTACGGCCTGCTGCTGCTGGCGACCGGCCTGCTGTTACCGGCGATCCTGCTGCGGCGCAAGGCGATGCGCGAGGGGCAGGCGTGACCCTGATGCGTCATGGCCGGGAACCCCATCGTGGGAGCCAGCTTGCTGGCGATGGCAACGGTGGTTCGGAGTGGAGGCGTCGCAATCGCGGGCAAGCCCGCTCCTACGTTGGACTCCTTCTCGCGTTGCTGTCCATCTCCGCCTTCGCCATCGGCCCGACCGGCGTCGCGCTGCCGGACTTCTCGGTGCAGAGCACGTTGCGCACGGAATTGAACGCGCCCAAACCCGTCTACCCGCTGTACCAGCGCCACAAGCGCATCCACGGGTTGAAACCGTTCCAGGAACTGGTCGATGCCGCCCCCGCCGGTTCCGTGCTGCGCCCGCCGCCGGGCAGCTACGCCGGGCCGGTGACCCTGAACAAGCCGCTGACCATCGACGGGGGTGGCAAGGTCAGCATCGACGCCGGCGACAAGGGCAGCGTGTTCACCCTTGCCACCGACGGCGCCGTGCTGCGCGGCGTGCGCCTCACCGGCTCGGGCGACCTGCACGACACCGAGGACGCCTGCCTGGAAATCCGCGGCCACCGCAACGTGGCCGAGAACCTGGTCATCGACAACTGCCTGTTCGGCATCGATCTGCGCCAGTCCAACGAAAACATCCTCCGCAACAACCGCATCAGCTCCAAACCCTTCGAACTGGGCTTGCGCGGCGACGGCCTGCGCCTGTGGTACAGCATGAAGAACCGGGTCGAAGGCAACAGCCTGATCGACTCGCGCGATTTCGTGGTCTGGTATTCCGACCGCAACATCATCCGCAACAACCTCGGCCGGCGCAGCCGCTATTCGATGCACTTCATGTTCGCCCAGTCCAACCTGGTGGAAGGCAACCGCTATTACGACAACGCCGTGGGCATCTATGTCATGTACACGGACGGCGTCATCATCCGCAACAACATCATCTCGCACGCCAACGGCGCCACCGGCATGGGCATCGGTTTCAAGGAAGCGAGCAACACGCTGGTCGAGGGCAACGACATCATCTATTGCGGCACCGGCATCGGCTCCGACCTGTCGCCGTACCAACCCGACAGCAACATCTGGATACGCCGCAACCGCATCGCCTACAACGGCATCGGCATCCTGTTCAACAACGAGCGCATCGGCAACATCGTCACCGACAACGTCTTCGAAGGGAATCTCACCCAGGTGGCGGTGAACGGCGCCGGCAGCGCGAAGGGCAACACCTGGCGGGGAAATTACTGGGACGATTACCAGGGCTTCGACCGCAACCGCGACGGTCGCGGCGACAGCGCCCACGAGATCTATGCCTACGCCGACCGGATCTGGATGGAACAGCCGCAGGCGCTGTTCTTCAAGAACGCGCCGCTGATGGAAGCCCTGGATTTCCTGGAGCGCCTCGCCCCCTTCTCCAGCCCCACCCTGATCCTGCGCGACGCCGCGCCGCGCTTCACCAAGCCCGCACGTCATGGCATCCAACGTCCCTCATAGCCGCGTAGGTTGGGCAAAGCGCAGCGTGCCCAACAGGTGTGCCGCCGCCATGTTGGGCACGCTGCGCTTTGCCCAACCTACGTCAATACCGGATGGTTCGCCATGAACATCAAGACTGAACAAGCGCGCCGCCGCTTCCTGCGCGCCCTTATCGGCGGCACTACCCTGCTCGCCGCCGCCGGCGCCGGCTGGCTGCCGCTGGCCTACGGCGGCGAAGTGCGCCTGCGCCCGCCCGGCGCCCTGGAGGAAGATGACTTCCTCGCCTCCTGCATCAAATGCGGCCAGTGCGTTCAGGTTTGCCCAGTCAGCGCCCTGAAGCTCGCCGATCTGAGCGACGGTTATGGCGTCGGCGCGCCTTACATCGACGCCCGCGCCCAGGCCTGCGATTTCTCCTGCGACGCCGTCCAGTGCATCCTGGCCTGCCCCACCGGCGCGCTGGCCTACGAGAAACCGAAGCACCTGGCCACGCGCACGGTGATGCGCATGAGCAGCCCGCCGATCCTGCTGGCCAAGGAAAAAGACCCGGAACCTACCCTCAACCTGAAAGAACGCGCCGGCATGGCGCGCCTGGCCCGCCCCGACCTGTGCCTGGCGCGCCAGGGCAAAGGCTGGAAGGGCGCGGCGCGGGCGGCGGGCTACGAAGGCATGCTGCGTTTCATGGACGTTGATCGCTGGCGCCCGGTCCCACTCAACGAGCACCCCTTCGACCTGCCGCTGTGCGACCTGTGTGTGCGCACCTGCCCGATCAAGGGGGCGATCAGCCTGGAACCCCTAGCCAACGGATTCAAGACCCCGGTAGTGCATGAAGCCTGCGTTGGCTGCGGCGTCTGCGAAATGGCCTGCCCGACCGAGCCGGCCGCCATCGTCATCGATCCGCGTCGCGGCTGGGAGGCATGATGGCGCTACGGGAATCGGCCAGGCTGTTGTTGGGCGGCGCGGTGCGCAAACCCGCCGCCGAGGACATCACCCCCGGCGCGCGCCAGGTGCATGAACTCAAACGCATGGATGTAGAGCACCAGCGCCAACTCAAAGAGCACGCCCGCCTCGGCCACCCGCATCCCAATACCTGGCGCAACCGGCGCTGGGCAACGCTGATCGTGGTCAACCTGCTGTTCGTGCTGTCGTTCTGGCTGGACATCCAGATCCTCGAGGGCTCGCTCACCGCCTCGCGCTTCCTCGGCTTCCACCTCATCGACCTGAATTCCGCGCTGCAAGTCATGCTGGCGCACAAGCACATCCCGGTGAATCTGGTGATCGGCACCGCCACGGTGTTGGTGCTCTGGGTGTTGCTGGGCGGGCGGGCGTTCTGTTCCTGGGTGTGTCCCTACCACCTGCTCGCGGAATGGGCCGAAAGCCTGCATCTGTATCTGGTGAAGAAGAAACGGGTCAGCGACCACGCCTTCCATCGCGGCCTGCGTACCGTGCTCTGGCTGCTGTTCGCGGCCCTGGCCTTTGCCACCGGCTACACCGTGTTCGAAACCCTGTCCCCCACCGGCATCCTCTCGCGCGCCCTGATCTACGGCCCCGGCCTCGCCCTGTTGTGGGTGCTGCTCTGGCTGCTGATCGAAGTGTTCTACTCGCGCCGCGCCTGGTGCCGTTATTTCTGCCCGATCGGCCTCACCTACGGCGCGGTCGGCCTGGCCACCCCGCTACAGGTCAGTTACCGGCTGGAAAACTGCTTCCACGAAGGCGATTGCCGCAAGGTCTGCCTGGTCCCGCATGTGCTGGAATGTGTCATCAAGGGCCGCGCCAGCGCCGAGAAGATGGACATCGGCGCCGACTGCACCCGCTGTGGCCTGTGTGTGGACGTCTGCCCGAGCGGGGCGCTGGGCTTCGAGGTCAAAGGGCTGAGCAAATGGTTATGAACCGCGACGTAGGATGTGGTGAGCGTAGCGAACCGCATCGCGCCTCGGCCACAGTGGATGATGCGGTTCGCAAGCTCACCACATCCTATGCAATCTCCGAGACAACTCCGTGATCGAACTTCGCCACGTCACCAAGCAATTCAAGAAGAGCGTCGTCCTCGACGACCTCAACCTCAGCGTCGCCGGCGGCGAGCGCATCGCCCTGATCGGCTCCAACGGCGCCGGCAAGACCACCCTGATTCGCTGCCTGCTGGGGGAATACGTCCATGCCGGCGAGCTGACCATCCTCGGCCTGAACCCGCGCCAGGACCGCGCCAACCTGTTGCGCCGGATCGGCTTTGTGCCGCAACTGCCGCCGCCACTGCGCATGACCGTGGGCGATCTGCTGCGCTTCGCCGGTGAACTCGCCGGCACCGACCCGGCCCGCTTCGACGCCGTCGCCGCACAACTGGGGCTGGAAGTGGCGAAGGTGCGGCATCTGCCCTTCGTCAAACTCTCCGGCGGCATGAAGCAGAAGATTCTCATCGCCGTCGCACTGGGCCGCGACTGCGAACTCCTGATCCTCGACGAACCCGCCGCCAACCTCGACCCGGAAGCGCGCCACGCCTTCTTCGGCTTGCTTGCCGAGCGTCTTGGCCAGGCCACCATGCTGATCTCCAGCCACCGTCTGGACGAGGTCGCGCCCCTGGTCAACCGGGTGCTGGAATTGGACATGGGGCGCATCGTCCTGGACGACCGGGTGGCCGATGACGTCGCCCTGGCCGGGAAGGTGCGTTGCCGCCTGGTCTTGCGCCGCGACGAACCCGCCATCGCCAAGACCCTCGGCGAATGGGGGTTGAGCGGCGACGGCCTGGTCTGGCAAGGCGCCATCGCCGGCCCGGACCGGCTGCGCTTCCTCGGCATGCTGGCCCGCTATGTCGGGGTACTCACCCATATCGAAATGGAGGAACAGGCATGACGTCACTGCTTTTGTGGGAGCCGGCTCTTGTGCCCTTTAGGGTATGCCGGCGATGGCAACGTCTGCGCTGCGTGGAGGCGTTGCTATCGCGAGCAAGCTCGCTCCTACGGCATGGCGGTTTTTTCACTGTGGTGCTGCTTGCTACCCTCGCCACACTCCCCGCCTGCTCACGCGACCCCGGCCACGGCCCGGGAAAAGTGCATTGGGATCGCGACACCTGCAAGCGCTGCAACATGGCGGTGAGCGATCGCCATTACGCCGCCCAGGTACGCGGCGGGCCGAAACGCGAGGTGTTCAAGTTCGATGACATCGGCTGCGCCCTGTTCTGGCTCCAGGAGCAAAAGATTCCCTGGGCCGAGGCGGCGGACACCGAGATCTGGGTCAACGATTTCCGTAGCGGCGAATGGCTGGATGCCCGCAAGGCACATTACCTGCCCGGCAAGACCACGCCGATGGCTTACGGTTTCGGCGCCCTTGGAGGAGACACGCCCGAGGCCGGCAGCGTCGATTTCGCCACCATGCGAGCGGCCATTCTGGCCAGGGGCAAATAATGAGCACAACAAAATCGAGTGATTTCTGGGCCACCCTGCATCTGGAGGTGAATACCTCGCTGCGCGCGCGCTGGTTCGCGGTGCATACCCTGGTGTTCGGCGGCATCGTCGCCCTGCTGTTCCTGTTCGGCCTGACCGAATCGCGGGTGCTCGGCTTCATCGGCCTGTCACGTCTGCTGGTGACTTACATCCAGTTGGCGATGGCGATCCTGCCCATCTTCGTGCTCATCACCACGGTGCGTTCGGTGGCCGGCGACCGCGAAGCCGGGGTGTTCGAGTATCTGCTGGCCCTGCCGGTGTCGCTCTCCGCCTGGTTCTGGGGCAAGTTCCTCGGCCGCTATCTGATGGTGTTCGCGCCGGTGTTCCTGGCCATGCTGGGCGCCTCGCTGTGGGCCTTGATTCGCGACATCCCGGTGCCCTGGGGCATGTTCGGCTATTACACCGCCCTGCTCGCCGCCATGACCTGGTGCTTCCTCGGCATCGCCATGTTGATTTCCACCCTGGCGCGTTCCACCGACGTGGCCCAGGGCGCGGCCTTCCTCACCTGGCTGGTGCTGCTGCTGTTCCTCGACCTGATCCTGCTCGGGGTGATGATCCAGGAACACGTTCCCGCTGAAGTGGCGGTCGCCATCGCCCTGTTCAACCCACTGCAATCCTTCCGCACCGCCGCTTTGATGCTGTTCGACCCGCAGCTCATCGTCCTGGGACCATCCGCCTACGTCATCTTCGACCTGTTCGGCGCGCTGGGTTACCAGGTCTTCGCCCTGGCCTGGCCGACCCTGATCGGCACCCTTTGCGCGGTGTGGGGTTATCGAATGTTCCGCAAGGGGGATCTGTTATGAATCAGGAGACCACAGGCCGCAACTGTAGGTTGGGCAAAGCGCAGCGTGCCCAACATCGCGGCGGTTTGTTGGGCACGCTGCGCTTTGCCCAACCTACGTGGCTGTTACTGATCGGCCTCTTCGCCGCATCCATGGCCGCAGCCAGCGATCCAATCAATTTCTACGCCGCCACCACCGCCCCCTTCGCGCAGCCGGGCGGCGGCAGCCTGCAAATCGACAGCCTCAAGGGACGTCCGGCCGTAATCAATTTCTGGGCCACCTGGTGCCCACCCTGCCGCCAGGAACTGCCGCTGCTGGTCAAAGCTCACAAACGCTATGGCAAACAGGTGGGTTTCCTTGGCCTGGCGGTGGAAGACAACGCCGAATTCGTCGGCGAATACGCCGGCGCCTACGGCCTCAAATACCCCATCGCCGCCGGCCGCGAGCCAGCCATCGCCCTGATGCAGGCGCTGGGCAACGAGAAGGCGGGCATGCCGTACACCGTGGTGCTCGATGGCGAAGGCCGGGTGGTCTACAGCAAGCGCGGCCTGGTGACGGCGAAAGACCTGTCCGGGGCACTGGCGCCGCTGCTGCGGCCATGAATTTCGGCATGGTCTGGCAGCACGCCTTGTGCTTCTGGATCATGGGCATTTGCGCCACCTCGGCCCAGGCCGCCGCCCTCCCCCCCCTGCAACCCCTGATCGACGCCGCCCCCGCCGGCGCTGTGCTGCGCCCCCCCGCCGGCCGCTATGCCGGCCCGGCGGTCATCGACAAAACCCTGACCCTCGACGGCGCTGGCCGCGTCACCCTGGACGGCGGCGGGCGCGGCACGGTGTTGAGCGTGCGTGCCGGCAACGTCAGCGTGCGCGGCATGCACCTGACCCATTCCGGCGCCACCCACGACGGCGTCGATGCCGGCCTGCTGATCGAAGAAAGCAACGGCGCGCGGGTGGAAGGCAACGTCATCGACGATGTGCTGTTCGGCATCCACCTCAAACAGGCCAGCCATGCCATCGTGCGCGGCAACACGATTCGTGGCCGGGAAGCGGAACTCAATCTGCGCGGCGACGGCATCCGCCTGTGGAACAGCCATTTCAATCGGATCGAGGGCAACCGCCTCGACGGTATTCGCGACCTCACTGTCGCCAACTCCGCCGACAACCGCTTCAGCGGCAACCGCATCAGCAACGGGCGCTATGGCATGCAACTGATTTTCTCGCCGCGCAACCGCATCGAAGGCAACCTGGTCAGCCACACCACCACCGGCATCGCCGTGCTCTATTCAGATCAGGTCAGCCTGCGCGGCAACCGCATCGAACATGTGCGCGATGTCGCCGGCGCCGGGATGGCCTTCAAGGGCAGCGGCGAGGCCGAGGTCGTGGGCAATACCGTGCTGCATTGCACGGTGGGCGTCCAGGCCGACGCCCCGCCCTACCCCGAAGCGCGCCACCGCTTCCGCGACAACCGCTTCGCCCACAACGTCACCGGCATGTTCTTCTACGGCGAAAAGGGCGGGCATATCGTGCAGGGCAACCGCTTCGAGAAGAACCTCATGCAAGTCGGCGTGTCCGCCCCCACCAGCGCGCGCAGCAACGACTGGCGCGGCAATGACTGGGACGATTACGAAGGTTTCGACCGCAACGGCGACGGCATCGGCGACACCCCCTACGCGCTCCATTACTATGCCGACCGCATCTGGATGGAGACGCCGCAGGCACGCTTCTTCCGCAACTCACCGGCCCTGGAATTGCTCGATTTCCTGGAACGCCTGGCGCCGTTCTCAGAACCGGAACTGATCCTGAAAGACCCGCAGCCACGCTGGCCACGAAAATGAATCTGGAACACGGAAACCGAATGAAAACAAAATGGCTCGCAGTCGGCCTGCCGCTGCTCATGGTCGCAATCACCGCTTTGGTGCTCTGGCGTGAAGCCGAAACGCCACCCCCGGTCGCCGTCAACCTGCCCTGCCCCACCCCGGCCGCCGGATGCACCACCCGGATCGGCAATCGCGCCATCACGGTCGGCCTGGCCGACAAAATCAAGACGCTGCAACCGTTTCAGGTCTGGGTGAAAGCCTCCGGCGCCGACAAGGTGCAGGCCAGCTTCGCGATGGTGGACATGAACATGGGCTTCAACCTCTACACCCTGCGCCCGGATAGCGACGGCGTGTTCCGCGCCAAAGTCACCCTGCCGGCCTGTGTCAGCGGCCGCCGCGACTGGGTAATGACCGTGGACATCGACAAAACCACCCGGCTTGCGGTGCCGTTTTCCACCGAGTTGTAGATTTTCGCTGGGCGGTGCGACGCCACTGCTGCCGATCAGGACGGACTGAAGAAGAGCGCGGCGAATTCGCAGCTTTCATTGCCGAAAATCCCGATGCCGGCGATGTGGTGCGGAACTCGGGAGGCGTTCGGGTGATGTGGTGAGCGTAGCGAACCGCACCATGCCGCATGTGCCAAGTTGATGCGGTTCGCTACGCTCACCACATCCTACGGCTGTTGTTTCATAGGGCGGGGCGACTCATAAAGAGGCATGTCCAGTTACCAGCATGAATCCGTGGCATGCCCCTAATTCGTGTCGATATTTTTTACACTTCAGCCAGACAAAGCAAGGCAAGGCCTTGAATATTAATGACAAATAACATTGGCATGTAATTTGCTTTTAGTACGAAGTCGTTCACCTGTTCAAGGATAAGTCCCAGTGAAAACACTAATAATTGCAGCGATCATCGCTGCCTTCACATTTGCAGGCGCTAGTCAGGCCACCACAATTCTTTATACCCAGAACTTTGAAAATCCGGATTTACCCGCATTCAATGCTTTTACCGGTGGCGGCCTGGACGCAAGTTATTCCGATGTGAACAACATTTACCACAATCAGCCCGCCGGCTTCTCTTTCGCCCAGCAAAACACGGTGGAGACATTGCGGGTTGGGGGAAGTCAGGCATGGGGTGGCGCAGGTTTTGTTGATCCGCAACTCAGGGCCGGAGGCTATGTGATCGGCATGCTTTCCGATGCGAACAACGACCTGCTGGGGCTTTCATTCAACATTGGCGCCTACCAGTTTCTTAATTTCCAACTAGACATATCGTCCATTGACCTCGATTTCTGGGGCGGGCCATTCGTACCTAACGGCGGATTAGCCCCCTCATTTCGTCTTTCGCTATACGACAACCCAACTGGTGCGGTTGGCCTGACCACACCAACATTGCTCGATTCTGTCGATATAACGGGCGCACTGTCTGCCTCCCATAATATTTTCAACTGGACTAACCATATCGTCGGTTTGGATGCAGCAGGCAATACCAATGGCAATGTCACGCTCGTAATCGACGAGTTGTCGGGCGGCTACGCGGCATTGGATAACTTCAGGATTGCGGCCTCTGACATTCAGGGTAATGTGCCCGAGCCCACCTCTTTGGCGCTGTTAGGTCTAGGCCTCGCCGGTCTCGGTTTCAGCCGCCGTCGCAAGCACTTGGCGTCTTGCTGACAGTAAAAAAACGGCGACTTCGCAAGCATGTAGGGTTTTCCCGCGGGCGTTGTTCGCGCCGCAAGCGGACGCTCCTACCCTCACCACGTGGAATTTGGGTCAGAGCACGGTTTCCAATTCCACTGCACCGGGACTCTCAACAAACCGCTTACCCCGCCCGCTCCCTGAATTCCCGCAATTCCGGCAGCAATGCAGGTATGTCTGTCCCGATCACACTCCAGAGCGTGTCGAACAACTTTTCCCACTACAACCGCTGCCGGCGGAACAGGAGCCGCAACCCCTGTCGCTATCGCGGAACGGCCCGAGTTGCGGGTTGCGCCGGGCGAAGGCGCGGTAAAGGCGATCAACGCCGATGCCGAGCAGAGCGATGCCCATGATCAGGGCGATGGTGACGAGGTAGGTCATTTTATTTCGGATTTCGGATTTCGGATTTCGGATTTCGGATTTCGGATTTCGGATTTCGGATTTCGGATTTCGGAATTAAAGACCACCCACCGCGCGCAAGCGCGCACCCCAAATCCGAAATCCGCAATCCGAAATCCGAAATCGCAAAAATCGAATCATTCGCCCGCTCCCAAACCGGCGAAGCCCATGAAGGCGAGCGAGAGGAGGCCGGCGAGCATCAGGGACAGGGCGGTGCCCTGCACCACGTTGGGGATGCGGGCGAGGCTGAGGCGTTCGCGCAGGCCGGCCATCATCACCAGGGCCAGGGTGAAGCCGAGGCCGCCGCCGAAGGCGAAGGTCATGGACTGCATGAAGCTGTATTCGCGCGCGGTCTGGAACAGCGCCACGCCGAGTACGGCGCAGTTGGTGGTAATCAGCGGCAGGTAGATGCCGAGCGCGCGGAACAGCACCGGGCTGGTTTTCTTGAGGAACATTTCCACCAGTTGCACCGCCGAGGCGATGATGACGATGTAGGAAATCAGCCGCAGATACTCCATGTGGAACGCGGTCACCAGCCAGTTGAGGCCGAAGGCGCAGAGGCTGGCCACCATGATGACGAAGGTGGTGGCAGCCCCCATCGGCAAGGCGGTGTTGAGCTTGCCCGATACCCCGAGGAAGGGGCACAGGCCGAGGAACATGGCCAACACGAAGTTGTTGGACAGCAGGGTGGCGATAAAGATTTGCGCGAGGGAATCAGACATGGGCGTGGCCCTCAGCGGGTTGGGCGGGCGCGGTCTTGCGGCTGGCCATCCAGTTGAACAGACAGGTAGCCCGGATGCAGCGCAGCGGAATCCGGGGCATTACGTGGTGCGATTCCCGGATTCCGCTGCGCTGCATCCGGGCTACAAATCCGATTTGATTTACGGCGATTCAGCCAGTTGAACAGCAGCAACCAGGCGCCCAGGACGAAGAAGCCGCCGGGCGGCAGCACCATCACCACCCAGGGCTGGAACTCCGGGCCGAACAGGGGAAAACCGAACAGCTTGCCGGCGCCGAGTATCTCGCGCACGCCGCCCAGGGCGAGCAGGCCGATGGTGAAGCCCACGCCCATGCCGACCGCGTTGATCGCCGCCCGCATGGGCGGGTTCTTGGCGGCATGCGCCTCGGCACGGCCGAGGATGATGCAGTTCACTACGATGAGCTGGATGAAGGCGCCGAGGGCGTCATACACCGCCAGGCTGATGGCCTGGATGGCGTAGTCCACCACGGTGACGAAGGTGGCGATAATCAGGATGTAGGCGGCGATCCGCACCTGCGAAGGAACGATATTGCGCACCAGCGAGATCAGCAGGCAGGACGCCACCAGCACGAAGGTGGTGGCCAGCCCCATCGACACCGCATTCATCGCCGAGACCGTCACCGCCAGGGTCGGGCACATGCCCAGCACCATGACGAATACCGGGTTCTGTTTCCAGATGCCTTCGAGGAGTTCTTCCAGGTTGGTCGGCTGTTTCTGTCCAGGGATGGCCATCTCATTTCCCTCCTTGGTGACAAGTAGGTCGGGTTAGCCGACGGGGGTTTGTCGGCGTAACCCGACATCTGGCGGCAACTCGTCGGGTTACGCTGACGCTAACCCGACCTACGGGGGTATCCATCATTTCCCTCCTTGGAGCTTGTCCAGATGCGGTACCAGCAGCGGCAGCAGTTTCTGCGCGCTGTCATTGATGCCCCTGCCCACCGCCTTGGACGTGACCGTGGCGCCGGAGATGGCGTCGATTTCCCAGGGGTTCTGCTTGCTGCCGTGCTTCACCACCTTGACGGCGTGGGCAAGCGCTTTCAGGTCGGCGGCGAGTTTCACGTCGAGCGCTTCGAAGTTCTTGATAAAGGCCTGGTCGGTGGTGATCTTGTCGCCGATACCGGGCGTTTCCCGCATCGACACCACCCCCATACCGGTGATGACCTGTCTGGCCGGGTCGTAGGCAAACATCACCCGCACCGTGTCGGCATAGCCCTTGCCCTCACCCTCGGCGGCGATGCCCTTGAGGCCGCCGGCTTGGTCGTAAGCGGCGTAGACCTTCACCGCACCTGCGGGAACGGTCGCGCCAGCCAGTTCCACGCCACCGGGACCGGCGACGAATTCCTTGACGCTGGCAGCCCCGGGAATGACCTTGAACACCGCGCGTTCCAGGGCGATTTTCTTGTTCGCCGCCACCGGTTCCAGTGTGGCCTGGTAGGCGGACACGATGAGGACACCGCAGATGGTGGCGAGCAAGCCCAGGGTGCGGATCATCGCGGCGCTGGGGGTGACGGGTTGAATGGTGGCTTCGCTCATGCTTTCTTCCCCTTCGCGGCCTTCACCTCGCCGAACACCTTGGGCTGCGTCACCTGGTCGATCAGCGGGCTCAAGGCATTACCGATCAGGATGGCGTACATCACACCCTCGGTGAGGCCGCCGAAGTAACGGATCACCACAGTCAGCAAGCCAATCAGCGCGCCATAGATCAACACCCCTTTCGGCGTCACCGGCGAGGTGGCCATGTCGGTGGCCATGAACACCGCGCCCAGCATCAGGCCGCCGGAGAGCAGCACGAACAGGGGATCGGGGTAGCGCGCCGGGTCGATCATCTGGAACACCAAGGCGGTGAGCGCGGCGCTACCCAGCACCGCCACCGGGATGCGCCAGTCCATGAAGCGGCGCGCCGCCAGGTAGGCGCCGCAGAGCAGGATCAGGAGGGCCGAGGTCTCGCCCGCCGAGGCGGTAACGGCGCCGCTGAGGAAATCCGCAGGCGTCGCCAGCACGTTCTCGAACTTCCAGCGCGCCAGCGGGGTGGCGCCGGTAAAACCGTCCAGGGCCGATTTTGCCCAACCGGAGATGTCCGGCGGCGTCATCAGCGGCACGGTGAAGGTGGTGGGCACGAATTCCGTGAAGCGCTGCGGCGCGAAGGCGGGCACCCAGGTGGTGATGGCGACCGGGAATGCCGCCTGGACGAAGGCGCGTCCGACCAGGGCGGGGTTCATCACGTTGCAGCCAATGCCGCCGAACAGCGCCTTGCCCAGGGCGATTGCGGTAAAACCCGCCACGCTCGCCATCCACAGCGGGAAGCTGGGCGGCAGGGTCAGGGCCAGGAGGAGGCCGGTGATGGTGGCACTCCAGTCCGACAGGGTGCTGTGCTGGCCGCTCATGCGGTTGAACAGGCGTTCACTGCCCAGGCAGGCCAGCGTCACCGTGACGATCAGCGCCAGCGCGGACAGGCCGTATTGCCAGACCGAGAAGGCGGCGATGGGCAATAGGGCCAGTACCACATGGAACATGATGTGTTCGACGCTGGAGCCCTTCACCACATGGGGCGAGGTGCGTAGTTCGATGCGAGCAGTCATAGGGGCAACCCTGTAGGTTGGGCAAAGCGAAGCGTGCCCAACATGGCGGCGGATTGTTGGGCACGCTGCGCTTTGCCCAACCTACGGCCCTGAAGTCGGGATTGGCCTGGATTCCGGCATCCACCGGAATAACCGTTAAAGCGCATCAAGTCGCCTTCCCCCGCAAAATGCCCTTGGCCACGCGGAACTGCTGGACCAGGGGAATGTGGGAGGGGCAGACGTAGGTGCAGCAACCGCATTCGAAGCAGTCGCCCAGGTGGTAGTGGGCGCCCATTGCTTCGTATTCGCGCTGCGCGGCGAGCATGCCCAGCATGGAGGGATTGAGGCCCATCGGGCAGGCTTTCACGCATTCGCCGCACTTGATGCAGGGCCAGGTCTTGCGGTCGGCTTCGATCTGAAGCCGGTCGAACACCAGGATGCCGGACACGCCCTTGGTGACGGGCACGTCGAGCGAGGCGACGGCCTGGCCCATCATCGGGCCGCCCAGGATGATTTCCAGTTCGCTGGCATTCTCATTTGCGTTATTGACGCCGGCCCAGTTCAGCACCGTGCGCATCGGGGTGCCGATGGGCACCCAGTAATCGCCCGGCTTCGCGATGCCGGGGCCGGTGACGGTGACCACGCGTTCGGTGAGGCCCTGGCCTGCGGGAAGCAGGCTGCCCAGCAGCGCCAGGGTGCCGACGTTGTTGACCACCACGCCGATGTGCATGGGCAGGCCGCCAGCCGGCACTTCAACGCCCAGCAGCGATTTCACCAGCATCTTTTCCGCGCCCTGCGGGTATTTGGTCGGCACCGCCTGGACCGTAATGCTGCCGTCGGCCGGGCCGACCTTTTCAATCGCGGCGCGGATGGCCGCCACTGCGTCCATCTTGTTGTCTTCCACGCCGATGATGGCGCGCTTTGCCCCCACCGCTTTCATCGCCAGGCGAATGCCGGCCAGGAGGTCTTCCGGATATTCCAGCATCAGGCGGTGGTCGCAGGTGAGGTAGGGCTCGCACTCGCAGCCGTTCACCACCAGGGTATGAATCTTCGTTCCTTCCGGCACCGCGAGCTTGGCGTGGCTGGGGAAAGCGGCGCCGCCCAGGCCGACCATGCCGCTGTCCTGGATGGCTTGCAGGATTTCCTGGGGCGTCATGGCCTCGGTATTGCATGGGTTGGCCCAGCGCACTTCCTGGGTAGAACCCTCGTACACACGCAGGACGATGGACTCGACCCAGGGGCCGCGCGCGGAAGGTTTCAGTTCGATGGCTTCGATGACGCCATCGGCGGGCGCATGAATGGGGACCGACAGAAAGCCGTCGGCACGGGCTATGGGTTGGCCACGAACGACCTCCTCGCCGGCCCGAACAAGGGGCACTGCCGGCTTACCGATGTGTTGCACGAGGGGGAGGATCATGCGCGACGCAAACGGCATCCGACGAATCGGACTGCCGGCAGTGCTCTTGTGCGCGTCGGGATGGACCCCACGCGCGAAGGTGTTGTTCTTGAAGAAGGGAAAGAGGCTCATGACAACTCAGTCGTAGGTTGGGCAAAGCGAAGCGTGCCCAACAGGTACGGCGTGCGGTTGTTGGGCACGCTTCGCTTTGCCCAACCTACGTGTCTCATCTCTCGATAAGCTCAGTTGTACTTCGCCGCACGGGCGATCAGCTTTTCGACATTCGGCTCGGCCATGTTCCAGGGCGTGCCGGGATGCAGGCAGCCGGCGGTGCACTTCTCGGCGGCCTTGACGATGTCGGCGAACTTCGCACCTTGTGGGTTGATGACCGTGGACTTCTTGTCGCTGTTGTAGGCGAACACCTTGGGCGCGATGCTGGTGCATTCGTCGCAGGCGGTGCATTCCGGTGTGTCGATGTAGACCGCATCGCCCTGTAGCGCAGGCGTCTCGCCTGCCTTTGCGGCGCTGGAGGCAGGCGAGGACGCCTGCGCTACACCGGCACCGAAGTTGGCCAGGCTGGCGCTGATCTGGCCCAGCAACTCGGCACGCGCCCGGTCGGCGATGGCCTTCTCGTCCACCTCGGGCGTATTCAGGCCGGCGATATCCTTCAACTGCTGCCAGAACTGCTGGCGTTCCTCGCAGGAGTTCACCAGTTCCGCCGATACGATCACGCGCATCAGGCGCTGCTTCTTGTCCACCGCCCAGATGTAGGGGAACTTGCCGTCGCGGCCGTCGGCGTCGAGTTTCAGGAAGTCGGCCAGCAACACCATGCTGTTGCCACCCTCGTCGTTCCAGGTGTCCGGCGGCGCCTTGCGGAACTGCTTGGCGAAGCGGCCCTCACCCAGGGCGAAGTCGGCGAAGGTCATGGGCAGTTCCATCTTCTGCTCAGTGCCGTCTTCCTCCTTGTAGGCCAGGGTGTAGCTGGGCCACTCGGCGTCCATCTCCGGGTTGCCTTCCAGGCTGACGCATTCGCTGAAGGTGGTGCCCTGGTCGGGGTCGTAGCGGAACAGCGGGTAGGCGCGCGATTCCACCGCCAGCTTGGAGCGTTCCACCGCCATGTCGTCGCCGACGCCATGTTCCGGCGGGCATACGGCATAGATGTTGAACAGGGCCGGACGGCGGGAATTGAGGCCGTCGATGTAGCTCTCGATCAGATGCGTGGGGCTGGAAATGGCGCTCTGGGCGACGAAGGCGGACCGGTGCGCCATGCCGATGACGCTGATTTCCTTGCGGATTTCCTTCTTGCCGTGGTCCTTCTTGCCATAGGGCGACATATCCGCCACCTGGCCGATGAAGCTGGAGGTGCAGGCCTGGCCGCCGGTGTTGGAATAGACCTGGGTATCGACCACGAGAATCTTCACCGGCATGCCGGTCATCAGGGCACGCGAGAGGTTCTGGAAGCCGATGTCATACATGGCGCCGTCGCCGCCAACCGCGACCACGGGCGGGCACAGATGCCATTCTTCTTCGGAGAATTTTTCCCAGTTGAAGTAGGTGAACTCGGCTTCATGCACGGCCGGGTTGTAGCCGCCAGAGTTTCCACATAAACCCCAGTTCCACTTCCGCCATGCGCACGGCCTTGAAACCATCGGCCATCTTGCTCATGTGGCCTTCGAACACGCCCATCGCCACCGAGGGAGAATCCTGGAACAGGTGCGAGGTCCAGGGGAACGGGTAGGGGTTGAACGGGAAAGTGGAGCCCCATACCGAGGTGCAGCCGGTGGAGTTGACGATGCCCATCTCGGCGCGGCCGCGTTTGCTCGGGCCTTCTTCGTAACGCCATTTGAGGTCTTTCAGGCGCGCCAGCAACTGCGTCACCCACTTCAGCCATTGCGGGTCGATGGGCTGCGCGGCCTGGTCGGCCATCAGGCTTTCCGAGAGGTTGGCCAGGGTCAGATCGCCACCCTGGTGTTCCGCCACGGCGCGCATCACAGCGCCGGTGTCGGACAGGTTCACCGATTCGGTGAGCTTCATCCGCAGGTGTTTTTCCAGACCGTCGATGAGCCCGTTGATCTTCTCCAGGAAACTCGCCACACGCGGCTGCATCAGCGCGGTGACCGTGCTGGTGAAGATGTGGATGGCGGTCTTCTCGCCACAGCCCAGGCAGGCGCCGTCACCGCAGGCCATGCTGCTGTAGTTGTGTTTGTCCAGGAGCAGGGTTTCCAGGGCGCCGATCTTCTCGTCGAGGTCGTCGATGCGGCTGTATTCCCCTGGCGTGGTGGGCAGGTCGAGCCAGAAATCCCATTCCCGGCGCAGTTGCACGATGCTGTCGTCGGTCTGGGTGACCATCTTCAGCGCGTCGTCGTCGCAGACATCGACGCACAGGGCGCAGCCCTTGCAGGTGTAGGGGTTGACGGTGATGGAGAAGAGGCCGCCCTCACCACCCAAACCCGCCTTGCCCTTCTTCTCCTTGTTGGTCCAGTAAGGCTTGGTGGTGGCGAACTGGAACTCGCCGAGTTCTTTCTCCAGGAGGTGGTATTCCTCCTCCATCGCCGCGTTGCCCTGGTTGGCGTCCTCGTGCATGGCGTCTTCGATGGCCCGCTTGAGCAGGGCGCGCACGTCGAGTCCGTCACGGTCCAACGTTCCACGCAATTTCTTCTCGATGGCGCGGGAACCCTTGCGCAGGAAGCGGGTGATGCGGCCGCCCATTTCGATGTTGCTGACGGCGGTGTTGAGCACGTCACCCACGGTGGAGACCAGGCCGGGAATGGCGGAATCCGGGCATTGCGTGTAGCAGTTGCCGCAGGCCGTGCAGTTTTCCGCGATCCACTGCGGATGCTCGAAGCGGATCTGGGTCATGTCGCGATAGACGCCGGTGACGGCGGGAATCAGCGCCATGCCCATGAACGGATCGGCGAGGTTGTCGGAACCCTTGCCGGACATATAGAAGCTGCCGGTCTGTTCCCAGAAGCGATGGGTATCGGCGGTCTTGACCAGGCCACCGTCGTTTTCCGGCATCCGCTTCAACATGATGGGCAGCGAGGCCGTGGCCTTGAAGCCGGCAGGCTCGCGCACGCCGACCTTTTTCACCTCGGCGGGAATCTCGTGGATTTCCGTATAACCGCGCTTCACCACGCGCAGGTTGTCGTCGACGATGCGCTTGCCCTTCTTGCCGAACTTGTCGTTGAGCTGGTTCTCGATGGCCTTGAACAGGATTTCCTCATTCAGGCCGGCGCGCTGCTGCACATCGGAGGCATGGAAGAAGGCGCCCTGGAAGGCGTTGCCCTGCATCCGCAGTTGCAGATCGGGGTTGGAGGATTCCTCGCGGGCGATGCTGAAGGCGTCCAGATAGAACACCTTGATGTCGTTTCCGGCGATGGTCTTCTGCGCATGGATCGGGAAGGTGGCCCAGACGGCGGCGGCATCCGGCAGATTGCTCTGGATGACCAGCACGCCGTTTTTCTTGAGGCCAGCCACCGCGTTGGTGTGCAGGAATACCTGCGGGTCGGGCGAGAGCACCACATCGACATGGGTGTATTCGCAGTTGACGCGGATCGGCTCGGGCGCGGCGGAAAGGAAGTAGGTGGTGGGCTGGCCCTTCTTCTCGGAGCCGTACTTCGGGTTGGCCTTGATGTCCCAGCCGAGCAGCTCGTAGATCGTCATCGCCAGGTTCTTGCCGGTAGTCACCGCGCCCCAGCCGCCCACGGAGTGCATGCGCACGGCGATGGCCGCCTTCGGCAACAGGTTGGGGTTTTCCGAACCACGCAGCGCGAGTTCCTTGATCTTCGGATAGGCGGCGAGGATTTCCTGTTGATGGATTTCCTGCTTGGGATTGGCGGCCTTGTCGCGGATGAAGTCGATGGAGAGATAGAAGAATTTTTTATGTGCCCCCTTCTCCAGCATGTTCTCGATGGCCGCCAGCAGGCCTTCCGGTTGCAGGTCACGCGAGCCCAGGCCGTAACAGCCGGAATAGAGGCGCGGCATGTCGGTTATCTTGGAATAGGCCGCATAGCCGGGGTAGGCGCTGGCATCCGTACCGTTCTCCAGGCACTTGCTCACCGTGGAACGCACTTCGCGCATCAGCGGCAGGTCTTCCGACAACGGCTGGTCGGTGCGTTCCAGCACCGCCACGCCCTTCTTGCCTTTCAGAATCTGGCCGAGCAGATCGCCGGGGAAGGGACGGAAAGTGGTCAGGTTGACCACGCCCACCTTCAGCTTGCGGGTGTCGCGCAGCCAGTCGGCCACGGCTTCCGCCTGCACGCACATGGAGCCCATGCCGAGGATGAGGTACTCGGCATCGTCGCAGCGATAGGCGTCCACCCGGCTGTACTGGCGGCCGGTCAGCTCTCCGTATTCGGCCATGCACTGCTCCAGCAGCGCCGGGATGTGGTCGAAGAAATAGGGGCGCTGCGCGGCGGTGGCCTGCATATGCGCATCCTGGTTGGCGACAGCGCCGGACACCATGGGGGAATCCACATCCCAGATCGCCGGCACGCGGCGGCGCTTGGGGCCATAAATGATTTCCTGGGCCGGCGTCGGGGTGTCGATGAGGTCGTCCGGACGGCCGAGGAATTCGGCCACCAGTTCCTTTTCCGGCACCAGCACCGGCTCGATCAGGTGAGTGGTGAGGAAACCATCCATCGCCACCATCGCCGGGGTCAACGAGAGTTCGGCGGTCTTGCGCGCGATCAGGTTGAGGTCGGCGGCTTCCTGCGCGCTCTTGGCGAACACCTGGATGAAGCCGGTGTCATCGGCGCAGTGGTAGTCGTCATGGCCGCAATGCACGTTGAGCGTGGCCTTGGTGATGGCGCGGCAACCCAGGTTGAGCACATAGGGCAGGCGCTTGCCGACGGCGCCGTAAAGCGACTCGTGCATGAAGGCGAGGCCCTGGGCGGAAGTGAAGTTCACCGCGCGCAAGCCGGTCATGGCCATGCCGGCGGTGACACCGGCGGCCGCGTGCTCCGATTCCGGCTCGATGAAGATCAGCGGCCGGCCGGACATGTTCACATGGCCGGCGGCAACCGCTTCGGCCCAGTATTCGCCCATCTGGGTGGACGGCGTGATGGGGTAGGCACCGGCGGCGTCGGAGGCTTCGCGCTCGACCAGAATCACGGCGGTGTTGCCATCGATGGCATCACGCACGCCGGGATACTTCACGTTTTTCGTGGTGGCCTTGGCGGAGGGTTGGCCACTGAGGCCCGGCTCCATCAGATGCATGTGGCCGAGGAGTTTGGAGATGGGGTTCTTGATCATGGATTAATGCCTCTCAGACGACGTTGGCGCTTGACGTGAACACGCTCGCCCTTGTAGCGCAGGCGTCCCGCCTGCATTCAGCGCCACGAGCAGGCGAGAGCCTGCCCCGGACGCGATCCGGGGACGCCTGCGCTACAGGTGCGCCCGGTTTCATCATTCGGGGTGGCTTGGCGGTCATGCACGTTAGTTGGAACACAGGGGGAGCGCTACTTTGCGGATGATCTTCTTGGCTTCACGCCCGCTCAAAGACTGGTTGTTGCTCAACCAGACGATAGCCCCGGTGGGGCAGCGTTCGATTGCCACGGGAGACGCCAAGGGGTTCCTGGCGTAGTCGATCACCGCCAGGTTGTTGTCCAGGCGGATCAGACCGGGGGCGGCGTCCATCACGCATTTGCCGCAGGCGGTACAAGCCACCTCGCATTGCGCTTCGGCAATATCGCCATCCGCCCGGCTCTTGCAGGCCACCCAGAGCTTGTGGCTCACGGGCTGCAAGGAAAACAGGTCTTTCGGGCACACCGTGACGCAATCGCCGCAGGCCGTGCATTTGTCGGCATCCACCACCGGGAGGCCGTATTGATTCATGGCGATGGCGTCGAACTCGCACGACACCTCGCAATCCGCCAAGCCCAGGCAACCCCAGGCGCAAGCCTTGCCGCCACCCGACACCGTGGCCGCCGCGCGGCAGGTGGACAGGCCTTTGTAGTTGGCGCGCATCTTGGCGACATGGCTGCCGCCGGCGCAGGCCAGGCGCGCCACCTGTTTTTCCACCTCGCCCATCGCCACGCCGAGATAGCCGGCGATGTACGCGTTCATGTCGGGGGAATTGACCGAGCACTTGGCCGGGATGATCTCGCCCGCCACCACCAGTTCCGCGAAGTTGCGGCAACCCGCCGTGCCGCAGGCGCCGCAGTTGGACTTGGGCAGCATCTCCTCGACTTCGCCGATGCGCGGGTCTTCGTAGACATAAAGACGCTTGTTGGCCAGCGCCAACAGCCAGGCCAATGCGCCGCCCAGGATCGCCATGAAGATCCCCGCCAACGCCACGCCTGTAATCGTCTCCATGCGAGCTCCTTTACCAACCTTGTCAAAAAACCAAACCGGCAAAGCCGGAACCCAACAGGTAGCCCGGATGGAGCGAAGGCGGAATCCGGGAAGTTACTGTGAAACAACCTCCCATCGCCACCCTGCGTAGGATGTGGTGAGCGATAGCGAACTATTGTGGACCCCGTTTTCAAGACAGTGACGTAGGTTGGGCAAAGCGAAGCGTGCCCAACATCGCGGCGGTTCGTTGGGCACGCTTCGCTTTGCCCAACCTACAAGCTGGTGTCTGTGACAACCGGATAAGCACGGTTTCATGGACACGGGGCGGCCAATCGGCCATGACCAGTTACATGGCGCACTCCCCGGATTCCGCTACGCTGCATCCGCAAGGAGGACGCCGGATTCGTAAGCGCTACGCGCCAACGACTCCGCTGCCCCCGTGCCACGAACTTAAAGACCATCAAGTCCTTGAATGTTGCAGTGCACAGTGTATTGATATGACAGCATTATGAAGGCCAATAATTTCAATCTTGAACATTGGCTGTATTAATGATGCAATGCAACAAAACTCGCGTTTCATGTAGGTCGGGTTAGCGGCTTCATCGCGTAACCCGACACCTCCCCCACAAGAGCGACCCCATGCCCTCCGATGCCCAGCTCTACTACAAGAACAACCGCCTCAAACAGTTGCGCGCCTTTTATCAGGTGGTGCGTTGCGGCAGTATCTCGAAAGCGGCGGAAAAGCTGTTCCTGTCGCAACCCTCTGTTTCCTTGCAGATTCAGGCGCTGGAACGGGAAATGGAAGTGGTGCTGTTCGAGCGCCGTGGCCCGCATCTCAAGCTCACCCCGGAAGGCGAGGTGCTCTACCAGCTCGCAGAACCGCTGGTCGATGGCATCGACAAGTTGCAGGAAACGTTCTCCGCCCACTTCGGCAAGCTGGAATCGGGCGATCTGAACATCGGCGCGGGCGAGTCCACCATCCTCTACACCCTGCCGGAACCGGTACACCGCTTCGTGGTGGCGTATCCCAAGGTGCATCTGAAGATGCACAACGTCACCGGCCGCGATGGCCTCAAGATGCTGCGCTCCGACGAAATCGACTTCGCGGTCGGCTCCATGCTGGAGGTACCGGAAGACATCGAATACCAGCCGGTGGTGAGCTACGACCCGATGCTGATCACCCCGCTCGACCACCCGCTGGCGGTGAAATCGGCAACAGGCGAGGAAGTCACCCTGGAAGACGTCAGCCATTACGGCCTGATCCTGCCGCCCGCGCACCTGTCCACCTGGCGCATCGTCAAATACGTGTTCCAGCAACACAACCTGACCTTCCAGGTCACCCTGGAAGCCGGCGGCTGGGAAGTCATCAAGAAATACGTGGAACTGGGCATGGGCATTTCCATCGTCACCGACATCTGCCTCACCGGCGCGGAAAAACTGGTCAGCATCCCGCTCACCCAATACTTCCCGAAACGCAGCTACGGCCTGGTGCTGCGCAAAGGCCGCTTCCTGTCGCCGCAGGCGCGGCGCTTCATCGAGATCATGGAAGCGGTGTATCGGGCGTAGGCCAGACCGTGCTTATCGGGTAGCTTCCCTGCCTTGCCTCTCTACGCCACCGCGAGCAGGAATTCCTGTAACTGGATTGGATGCCGGTTCAGCAAGACCAGCAGCCCATCACGCTCGATCAGCTCGACCCTGAGCAAACCCGACTGCTTTTTCGCGGTGTCGTTGAAATACTGATTGGTAATAGCAACACGCCGGAAATGCACATCCGGGTATTTGGCC
>JAUYFG010000090.1 GCA_030690985.1 Pseudomonadota bacterium | reverse complement strand
GATGCGGTTCGCTGCGCTCACCACATCCTACGGCCCTGCGGCGGTTATCGCGGGCAAGCCCGCTCCTACGAGTTATCGCGGGCATACCCTCAAGGGGCACAAGAGCCCGCTCCTACGACGCGGCCAACTGCGTTTTTTAGGCTGAACGCTCATCAAGCCTTGGAATGCCGCATGGATGCAAGCGCCGGGGCTTCCTACGGCATTCACCCTCCGGGTGAAGCCGCGCGGTTGACGTAGCGATACTGCGGCGGTTATCGCGGGCAAGCCCGCTCCTACGAGTTATCGCGGGCATACCCTCAAGGGGCACAAGAGCCCGCTCCTACGACCCGGCCAACTGCGTTTTGTAGGTTGAAGCCGGCAGGCACGGTTTCCAGGTGCGCGCGGCGCACCCTACGGTGGTCGGGGACGCCGGCGCCACGGCCTGCCCCTACAATCGCGGCCTCTTTCCCAGGGTTACGCCATGACGACGACGCTCCTGCTGGTGGACGGCTCCAGCTATCTCTATCGCGCTTTCCACGCCCTGCCCGACCTGCGTTCGCCCGAGGGCGAGCCGACCGGGGCGCTGTATGGGGTGATCAACATGCTGAAGAAGTTGCGGAAGGATTTCCCCAGCGCCTATGCCGCCTGCGTGTTCGACGCCAAGGGCAAGACCTTCCGCGACGACTGGTATCCCGAGTACAAGGCACAACGGCCGCCGATGCCGGAGTCCCTGGCCGGCCAGATCGCGCCGCTGCATGAAGCCGTGGTTGCGCTGGGCTGGCCGTTGTTGATGCTGGAGGGGGTGGAGGCCGACGACGTGATCGGCACTCTGGCGGTGCGCGCGGAGGCGGCGGGAATGGCGACGGTGATTTCCACCGGCGACAAGGATCTGGCGCAACTGGTGACGCAGCAGGTGAGGTTAATCAACACCATGACCAATGAGGTGCTGGACGAGGCCGGGGTGCTGGCGAAGTTCGGCGTGCCGCCGGGTCGCATCGTCGAGTATCTGACCCTGGTGGGCGACACGGTGGACAACGTGCCGGGGGTGGAGAAGGTGGGGCCGAAAACGGCGGTGAAGTGGCTGGCCGAATTCGGCGGCCTCGATGCGTTGCTGGCGCGGGCCGGCGAGGTCAATGGCAAGGCCGGTGAGAATCTGCGTAAGGCGCTGGACTGGCTGCCGGTGGCGCGGCGACTGGTGACGGTGAAGACGGATGTGGAATTGCCTTCCCACGTCAACGATCTGGGCTGGCGGGAGGAAGACCGGGAGAAACTGGCGGAGTTGTTCGGGAAGTACGGGTTTCGGACGTGGTTGCGGGAGATTGAAACCCGTAGCCCGGATGGAGAACGTAGCCCGGATGGAGCGCTAGCGAAATCCGGGGAATCAACGCTCCGGCCCCCGACCCCCCCGGATTCCGCTGCGCTGCATCCGGGCTACGCAAGCGACGACCACCCGGTCGAACGCCACTACGAAGCCATCCTCGACGAAGCCACCCTGGCCCGCTGGCTGGAAAAGCTGCAAGCCGCCGAGTTGATCTGCCTCGATACCGAAACCACTTCGCTCGACCCGATGCGGGCGAAGCTGGTGGGGATGTCGTTTTCCATCGAATCGGGGGAGGCCGCCTATCTGCCGCTGGCCCACCATTACGCCGGGGCGCCGGCGCAACTGCCCCTGGAGGAAACCCTGGCGAAGCTCAAACCGCTGCTGGAAGACGCGGGCCGCCCCAAGGTCGGGCAGAACCTGAAATATGACTGGCATGTGTTGATGAACCACGGCGTCGACCTGCAAGGCATCGTCCACGACACCCTGTTGCAGTCCTATGTGCTGGAAGCGCACGAGCGGCACGATATGGATACCCTGGCGGCGCGGCATCTGGGTGAGCAGACCATCAAATACGTGGATGTCTGCGGCAAGGGCGCCAACCAGATCGGTTTCGATCAGGTGAGCGTGGAGCACGCCACCACCTACGCGGCGGAGGATGCCGACATCACTTTCCGCTTGCATCGAACCATGCACCCGGCGATACAGCGCGAACCCGGGCTGGAGAAGGTCTACCGCGACATCGAGATGCCGCTCTTGCCGATTCTGGCGCGCATGGAACGCACCGGAGTGAAGCTGGACGCCAATCGGCTGCGCCGGCATTCCGTCACCCTCGGCCAGGAAATGCTGGAAATCGAGAAGAAGGTGCATGTGGCGGCCGGGCAGCCGTTCAACCTCAATTCGCCCAAGCAACTCGGGGAAATCCTGTTCGGCCAGCTTGGCCTGAAGCCGAAGAAGAAGACCCCGGGCGGCGCGCCTTCCACCAATGAAGACGCCTTGCAGGAACTGGCCCTGGATCACCCGCTGCCGAAACTGATCCTCGATTACCGCAGCCTGGCCAAGCTGAAATCGACCTATACCGACAAGCTGCCGGGCATGGTCAACCCGGCCACCGGGCGGGTGCACACCACCTATTCGCAGGCGGTGGCGGTGACCGGCCGGCTGTCCAGTTCCGATCCCAACTTGCAGAACATCCCGGTGCGAACTATGGAGGGCCGCAAGATCCGCGAGGCCTTCATCGCCGAGCCGGGCTGCGTGATCGTCTCCGCCGACTACTCGCAGATCGAGTTGCGGATCATGGCGCACCTGTCCAATGACGCCGGCCTGCTCAAGGCTTTTTCCGAGGACGCCGACATCCACGCCGCCACCGCCGCCGAGGTGCAGGGCGTGGCGCTGGAAGCGGTCACGTCCGACATGCGCCGGATGGCCAAGGCGGTGAACTTCGGCCTGATCTACGGCATGTCGGCGTTCGGCCTGGCCGCGCAATTGAACGTGGAACGCTCGCTAGCGCAGGTCTACATCGACCGCTATTTCGCGCGTTATCCCGGCGTCGCCGAGTACATGGCGCGCACCCGCGAGCAGGCGAAAGCGCATGGCTATGTGGAAACCCTGTTCGGGCGGCGCCTGTATCTGCCGGAGTTGCAAGGCGCGGCGGCCAGGCGCCAAGGCGCCGAACGCGCCGCCATCAACGCCCCCATGCAGGGCACGGCGGCGGATCTGATCAAGCTGGCGATGATCGCGGTGCAGGGCTGGCTGGATCAGGCCGGGCTGAAGTCGAAACTCATCATGCAGGTACACGACGAGCTGGTGCTGGAAGTGCCCGAGGACGAACTGGAAAGCATCCGCGTCGGCCTGCCGGAAAAGATGGCGGGGGTGGCGCAACTGGCCGTGCCGTTGAAGGCGGAAGTGGGCGTGGGGGCGAATTGGGAGGCGGCGCACCCTACATTTCCTTGGCCGCATCGCGGCGACAACGGCTCGTTAATTCCCCAGCACGCGTAGCACGCGTAGGGCGGAAAAGCGGCTTTATCGCGCCTTCCGCCGAATGTTCGGCATTCGGCGGATAACGCCGGC
>JAUYFG010000086.1 GCA_030690985.1 Pseudomonadota bacterium | reverse complement strand
TGAATAGCGGAGAGAACCGCTTGACACCCTGGGCTAATGACCCGGTTTGCGACCCTACCGGTGAAGCGCTTTATTTGAGAGATGAAGAAACCGGAGAAGTATGGACGCCAACGCCGCTGCCTGCTGGATCAGGCCAACCTTACCGCGTGGCGCATGGTGCAGGCTATACTCGTTTTGAGCACACCTCGCACGGCCTTGAACAATGCCTGACGCTTTTCTCCAGCCCTGAAGACCCTGTAAAAATTATTCATTTGAAGCTGAAAAACCATCTGCCTCATACTCGTCGAATCACAGCCACACAGTATATTGAGTGGGTTCTTGGTACCACACACGCCACAAACATGGCTTACATCATGCCCGAATATTACTCGACTCTTGAATGTTTGTTGGCTACCAATCCATACAGTGTCGTATTTGGAAAGCGTGTTGCTTTTTTGATGGCTAGTCGACCGGTGCACGGCCTGACCGCTGATCGGACGGAGTTTCTGGGACGCGGTGGTACCTTCACACTACCTGTGGCACTCCTGCGCCTGGGATTGGAAACGCGTATCACTCCCGGCGAAGATCCTTGTGCGGTGCTTCAAATCCATATAGATATGATGCCTGGGGCAACAGATGAAATTTATTTTGTCCTCGGTCAGGGAAATGATAAGCAGCATGCCCTGGAGTTGGTCAAAAAATATCATGACCCGGCTTATGTAGGTGCAGCCTATGAGCGTACACATATATTCTGGGACAAATTCTTGAATACCATTCAAGTCAAGACTCCTAACCTGGCCTCCGATTTAATCTTGAATCGCTGGATGATTTACCAGACTTTGTCATGCAGAATCTGGGGTCGAACCGGATTCTATCAATCAAGCGGCGCTTTTGGTTTTCGTGACCAATTGCAGGATGTTTTGGCCTTGATGTCGATTGACCCGGCTATCACACGCAGTCAGATCTTAAACGCTGCAAAACATCAATTTGAAGAGGGTGATGTCATGCATTGGTGGCATCCACCTTCAGGCAGAGGGGTGCGAACCCGTTTTTCTGATGATCTAATGTGGCTGCCTTATGTGACCGCGTTATACATCGAGAATACTGGTGATCTACAAATCCTGGAGGAGAATATTCCGTTTTGCAGGGCACCACTCTTGTCAGACGGCGAAGATGAACGATACGGCGAATATCCGCAAACTGAACAATCGTTTTCGTTATTGGATCATTGTCAGCGCGCCATTGAAAGAGGTTCAACTTTTGGTGCCCACGGTTTGCCCTTAATGGGCACAGGAGACTGGAACGACGGCATGAACCGGGTGGGCGTGGGCGGCAAGGGGGAAAGCGTGTGGCTGGGCTTCTTCCTCTACGAAGTGCTGCGCCAATTCGAAGCGCTGGCGCGCCGCCACGACGACCCCGCCTTCGCCGACTTCTGCGCGACGCAAGGCATGCACCTGCGCGACAACCTCGAACGGCACGCCTGGGACGGCGCCTGGTACCGCCGCGCCTGGTTCGACGACGGCACCCCGCTCGGTTCCGCCGGCAACGTCGAATGCCAGATCGACTCGATCTCGCAAAGCTGGGCGGTGCTGTCCGGGGTGGGTCTCGGGGTCAACAACAGCGAACGCGTGCGCATGGCCATGCAGGCGGTGGACGAACGCCTGGTGCGGCGCGAGCACAACCTGATCCAGTTGCTCGACCCGCCGTTCGATCAGACCGACCTGGACCCCGGCTACATCAAGGGTTACGTACCGGGCGTGCGCGAGAACGGCGGCCAGTACACCCACGCCGCCATCTGGGCAGCCATGGCCTTCGCGGCCCTGGGCGACAGCCGCCGCGCCTGGGAAATCACCACCCTGATCAACCCGGCCAACCATGCGAAATCACAGGACGCCATCGCCACCTACAAGGTGGAACCCTACGTCATGGCCGCCGACGTCTACGCGGTAGCGCCGCACACTGGCCGTGGCGGCTGGACCTGGTACACCGGCTCGGCCGGCTGGATGTACCGGCTCATCGTCGAATCCCTGCTCGGCCTCAGGCTGGAAGTGGACCGGCTGCATGTCGCCCCCTGCCTGCCCGCGCACTGGCCCGGTTTCAGGGTTCACTACCGCTATCGGGAGACGGTCTACCACATCGCCATCACGCAAACGCATGCCGGAAATGCGGGGGAAATCACCGTGGTCGTCGACGGCATCGAGCAGGCCGGCCAGGCGATTCCCCTGGTGGATGACCATCAGGAACATGCGGTGGAGGTGGCCGTGTTTGCGGGCTAGCAGCCGGTCGGACTTTCCGTCCACCGCAACGAATAGCGCCCCAGCATGAGCCGCTTCCGCCCGATAGATCGGAAGACGACTTGGCGGTGTCTTCGTGCAAGTGCTCGAACTGGCCGAGCGCGAGGAATTCGTCGAGCCCCACCGAGTCCCGGTGGCAGCCGCGCGGATATCCGATCACTTATGTGCGTCAGCAGACAGACGGCGCCGAACCTGCTCCCCAATATCGAACCATCGGAGCCAAAGCAATGTCCGCCGCGCGGCGACCAGCGAAGGTCGCAGGCAACGCGTTCCTGGCGGTGTGAATCAAGCCAAAGCGCGCTTCGGTAAATCGTTAGTCGGAACCGCCCGCTACGCCGTACCGGGAAGGCCACCTTCAGATAGAGGTAATCACATGAAATCCATGCAGAAATTCGCACTCAGTGCCGCTGTCGCAGCCATGCTGCTCGGCGGTTGTGCCGGGATGTCCGCGCAGGACAAGAACACCGCCATCGGCGCCGGAGTCGGCGCCATCGGCGGTGCCGTTCTTACTGGCGGCAGCGCGGTCGGAACCGTGGGCGGCGCCGCCGTCGGCGGTGTGATCGGCCACGAAGTCGGGAAGTGATAGATGACCCGCGCTGCGCGCCGACCAGCCTGGTCGGCGCGCAGCGCGACCACCACCGCTCGCCCACGGGCAAGCGGACCAACAGGAGAACACCATGACGAAATTCGGAAAAATCCTCGGCGCTGGCTTGGCCGTCAGTGTCCTGCTGATCGCGCTACCCGGTTGCCAGAAGCAGGAAGGCCCGGCGGAAGTGGCCGGCAAGAAGATCGACGACGCGGTGGAAAAGACCGGGGAGAAGATCGAACAAGTTGGTGAAAACATCCAGGACGCGGCCAAAGGCAACAACACCGACAGCGGCAAGCAATAAACCTGGAAACGGCAGCCGCGTCGTAGGAGCGGGCTTGCCCGCGATAGCCGCCGCCAATCGCGGGCAGCGGAGTCGTTGCCGCTTCAGCGGCTTTACGAATCCGGCGTGCCCCTTGCGGGTGCAAGCCCGCTCCTACGGCCGCCACGCTGATTCACCCAAACGGTGAGCGTCCTCATGGCCTCAGGTACCTGTAGCCAGGCGCCATCCCAGACCAAGTCGCGGCCAACTGCGGTTTTCAGGTTGATTGCACTGGATTCCGGCCCCGGATAAGTGCATTCCGGGGTGACGTTCTTTCGCCGGAATGACGGCACCGTACTTATTCAGTGCCTTCTTCAGCTGATTCGGCTGCGTTCAGTGGGCGCTGGTATCTGTGTCCTGGCGATAACGCACGTCAGACAACAGCCGGTTCAGTTCCGTCTTGACCACCGCATAGCACTCGCACACGCGCGCTTCCAGGCCGCAGCGATCGAGCACCGCGATGTGGCCGCGGCGGTAACTGATCACCCCCGCGCGCTGCAAATTCCCGGCGGCCTCGGTGATGCCTTCGCGACGCACGCCGAGCATGCTGGCGATCAATTCCTGGGTCATGACCAACTCATTCGTCGCCATGCGATCGAGCGTCAGCAATAACCAGCGGCACAGTTGCTGTTCCACCGAATGGTGCCGATTGCAGGCTGCCGTCTGCGCCATCTGGGTCATCAGCGCCTGGGTGTAGCGCAGCAACAAACGCTGCATCAGGCCGGCACGGTTGAATTCCTCAACCAGCTTGCGGCTCTCCAGCCGGTAGGCGTGGCCGGCGGTTTGCACCACGGCCGCACTGGGCGTGGTATTCCCGCCCATGAACAGCGAAACACCGACGACACCCTCGTTGCCCACCCCGGCGGATTCGGACGATGCGCCGGATTCCATGACGTAGTGCAGCGAGACGATGGCGGTGGTGGGGAAATAGGCGTGCCGCATCTGGCCACCGGGTTCGTAGAGCATTTCACCGAGCGGTAACGGGACCAGTTGCAGATGCGCGGCCAGGGGCTCGAATTCCGCCGTGGGCAGGGCGGCGAGAAGATGGTTCTGATTCGGGCTGGGGGAGGTGGACATCGCTGAACGTCTTATTCCTTGGTGGTGATTTCTACGCCGATCCCGCGATAACCAATGAAGCGGCAGGATTGGGTGAACATCGGCTCGCCACTCACCCGAAACTGTTGTTGCGAGCCATCGGCGTTGACCCGGCTGAACAGGAAATCCAGGAAGGGTTGGCGGGTGGCGATGGCCGCCTGCAGGATCTCCCGCTCCGCCTCATTCCAGCCTGCCGCCTGCACCGTCCCGACATCGCCCGCCAGGCCGTCCACCTGGATACCGAGCATTTCCAGGACCGGGCCGGAAACCTTGGTGAAGTGCATGTTCTCGTCCTGCTCCCAGTACCAGTCGGAGGCCAGTTCGGTGAGGCTGCGATAGCGCGCTTCGCTCTCGCGCAGTTGGGCGGTCCGATCCCGCACCGTCTGTTCCAGCTCCTGGTTGTAGTCCTCAAGCTTTTTGTACAACAGGCGTACTTCCAGCATGTTGTGGATGCGCGTCCTGACTTCGACCAGATCGAACGGCTTGCTGATGAAGTCCCTTGCGCCGGCCTGCAACGCGCGCAGCTTGTGGCCAGGCTGGGCGGTAATCACGAGGACCGGTAGATAGCCATCCGTGGTGTTGGTCTTGAGGCCTTCCATCACCTGGAATCCATCCATGCCGGGCATCTGCAGGTCGAGCAGGATCAGGTCGTAGTGGATATTGCGATGCAGCGCGCAGACTTCGTGCGGATTCATGGTCGTGTCCACGTTCAGGTAGCCGGCTTCACGCAGCAAATCCTCCAGCAGATGCACATTGGCTTCCTGGTCGTCCACGATCAGAACATGGGCGTTAAGAATTTCTTGTTCGCTAATCATTGTATTTGTCCTCGTAGTCAGTCTTGTTGAAACGCGAGGTCACAAGCGTGCCCCAACGGACGTAGGGTGTGGTGAGCGCAGCGAACCGCACCATGCAATTCGACCGTACTTGATGCGGTTCGCTGCGCTCACCACATCCTACGAACTGCGCCGTCCAATTCCGTTTCCGCAAGCGCCAGCGCCTGATCCAGCGCCACCAGGAATTCGTTGACTTTGATCGGCTTGGTGAGATAGCGGAGAAATCCAGCCTCCAGGCCCCGCTCGATATCGCGCGGCATGGCATTGGCACTGATGGCGAGCACCGGAATGCGTGCAGTCAGCGGATCTTCACGCAGGATTTTCAGCACTTGAAAGCCGTTGATGCCAGGCAAATTGATGTCCATCAGGATTACATCCGGGAGATGGGCGCGCGCCAGCGCTATGCCGAGATTGCCGTCGCTCGCGCTCAGCAGGCGCATATGCGGGTGGTCCTCGATTATTTGCTCGACCAGCATCAGGTTGGCCGGATTGTCTTCCACATAGAGCAGGGTACGCAGCGCCGCGTTTCCCTGGGCTTGCGGCGCAAGTTCCGTGGGCATTGCATTTCCAGTGGCAAGTTGCGGCATAACGTCTCGGATGATTTCGACCCAGAATTCGCTGCCCATCCCGACCGTGCTTGCCACACCGATGGTGCCGCCCATCAGTTCGACCAGTTGCTTGGCGACCACCAGGCCGATACCCGTCCCTTCTTCGCTGCCTGCCTCTTGTCCGAGACGATTGAACGGCTGAAATAGCTGCGCCATTTTTTCCGCAGGCAATCCCATACCGCTGTCTTTGATGCTGATGCGTATGCGTTCCGGCGTGCTCGCGGTGCACGCCACCACGACGGTTCCCTGCGCGCGGTTGTATTTGATCGCATTGGAAAGCAGGTTGATCAGCACCTGCTTGATTCGGATTTGATCGGCATTGACAAACCAGGTGCTGTCGAAGGGAAGAAAGTTCATCTGGATGCCGCGCTGTTGCGCCTGCGGTTCGATCATGGCTTGGCATTCGCGCATGACCTCAGTCAGCGACACCGCTTCTCGCGACAGCGATAGCCTGCCGGACTCGATCACCGCGAGATCGAGGATTTCGTTGATCAGCTCCAGTAGATACCAGCCTGCCTTGATGATCTGGTTCAGCCTGACCCCCTGAGCGTCCGTTGGCGTCGGTGAACCCGTCTCCAACAACTGAGCGAAGCCGAGGATGGCATTGAGCGGCGTGCGCAACTCATGGCTCATGCTGGAAAGGAAATTCGATTTGGCGAGGTTGGCTTTTTCCGCCACCAACCTGGCGCTCTCCAGTTCGGTGTTCTTGTCCAGCAGCACCTGATCCAGGCGTTTGCGCTCGGTGACGTCGCGCGCGGCGGCGAACACGCCCTGTAGCTTCCCGTCAGCACTGTAGAAGGTGGCCGCGTTGTAGGACACCACCGTTTCCCCGTTGCGCTTGTGGGTCGCGGTGAGTTCGTAGTCGGTCACTTTCTTTTCGCTCAGCACCCGCTTGATACCCGCCTCAGCCCGCTCCGGGTCAGTGAAATAATTCTTGAACGGCGTGCCGATCAACTCGTCTCGCGTGCAACCGGTGAGCGCCTCCATCTGTTGGTTGACGTCGGTAATGGTGCCGGATGGATCGGCCATCATCAGCGCATCGATGTTGGATTCGATGAGTGATCGCGTGTAGAACTGCTGGTCGCGCAAGGCCTGCTGCAGTTGTTTATTCCGTGCTTATCGGGTTGTCTCCAAAGCCCACTACCGGTAGTGACGTAGGTTGGGCAAAGCGAAGCGTGCCCAACGAACCGCCGCGATGTTGGGCACGCTTCGCTTTGCCCAACCTACGGCGCCATGCCGCGAAATCACGGGCCACTACATCTAGTGTCATTGGGAGCTAACCCGATAAGCACGGGTGAAACAACCAGCGGCGAGATTCCGCGTAGGTTGGGCTGAGGGACGAAGCCCAACATCCCCACGCCAGCCGCACCGTTGTTGGGCTTCGTCCCTCAGCCCAACCTACGTCGTTGTTTTATGGCATGGGGCGGCTCCAACCGAGCCATGTCGAGTTACGGTGTTGCTTCGGCACGCCTTGGCCGATTACTCACCTGCCCGGCGATTGCGCCGCCAGCCGCCACAGCGAGGTCACTTCCGCCGCGCGGGCGATGTGCAGCGGGTCGCTTGGGTCGGAGGCGCGGGGGTGATGCGGGCGGGCTTCGTTTCGCCCGATGACTTTCAGGCCTGCCGCGTCGAAGGCGGCGAGCAGTTCGGCGCGCGTGCGCAGGCCGAGGTGTTCGGCGAGGTCAGAGAGCAGCAGCCAGCCTTCGCCGTCCGTTGTCAGGTGCGCGGCCAGGCCGTCGATGAAGCCGCGCAGCATGCGGCTATCCGGGTCATAGATCGCGTATTCGAGCGGGGAACTGGGGCGCGCCGGCAGCCACGGGGGGTTGCACACCACCAGCGCGGCGCGCCCTTCGGGGAAGAGGCCGGCCTGGATGACTTCCACTTGTTCGGCCAGCCCGAGACGCGCGATGTTTTCGTGGGCGCAGGCCAGGGCACGGGGGTCTTGGTCGGTGGCCACGATATGCGCGATGCCGCGCCGCGCCAGCACTGCGGCCAGTACGCCGGTGCCGGTACCGATATCGAAGGCCAGCGCCGTTGCCGGTATCGGCGCGGCTGCGACCAGATCCACATACTCACTGCGTATCGGTGCGAACACGCCGTAGTGCGGGTGGATGCGGGCGCCCAGCGCGGGAACCTCGACCCCTTTCTTGCGCCACTCGTGCGCGCCGATCAGGCCGAGTAGTTCGCGCAGCGAGACCAGGGAGGGGGCTGGGCTATCAGCCGGGCCATAGGCTTCCGCACAAGCCTGGCGCAGGTCGGGTGCGCGCCGCAGCGGGATGCTGTAGTCGCCGTCGAGGGGGATTAGCAGCATCGCCAGGGTCCGTGCGCGCTGCGATTGCGCCTGGCGGTGCAGATGGAAGGCCTCGCTCGGGGAGGGGGCCAAAGCGGGGTCCGCTGCGGTGGCCGAAGCAGCGGACGCCTTGCGCGGCTTGCGCTCGATCCGCCGCGCCAGCGCTTGCAGCAACTGCCGCGCGTTCTGGAAATCGCCGCGCCAGAGCAGGGCGGTGCCCTCGCAAGCCAGGCGGTAGGCGGCATCGGCGGTGATCTGGTCGTCGCCGATGAGCACGCGCCTGGGGGGCGGATTCCCGCTCTCCGAACGCCAACGCGCCGAGCGGGCTTCGCTGGCCTCGCTCCAGTGGATGATCGGGTATGTGCTTGCGCTGCTGTTCACGATGCTGCCGTCCTCAGGCTGGAGCGGACTGAGCGCGGCAGCTTGGTGGGTTGAAAGGGGCCGTGGAGGTTACCGTGAAACCTTCCACTCCGCGCAGGTCGGGTCAGGTGCGGCCTTCGCCGCAACCCCACGGCATACCCCTCGGAACTTTACAATTACGCCTCGATTCATCGCCGCCCACTCTTATGCGTCCCCGCTTCACCGTCCCGCCGGAAGAAGTCGAAATCACCGCGATTCGCGCGCAGGGCGCGGGTGGGCAGAACGTCAACAAGGTGTCCTGTGCCGTACATCTGCGTTTCGACATCGCCGCGTCGTCACTGCCGGAAGCGATACGCGAGCGGCTGCTGAAACTCGGCGACCAGCGCATCAGCAAGGAGGGCGTGGTCATCATCAAGGCGCAGGAATTCCGCAGCCTCGAGAAAAACCGGGGCGAGGCGCTGCGCCGGCTGGAGGATCTGATTGCCCGCGTCGCCGTGGCCCCGAAGCAACGCCGCCCGACCAAACCGACCCGGTCATCTGTCGCGAAGCGGCTGGAAAACAAGACCCGGCGCGCGACGTTGAAGGCAGGACGGGGCAAGGTGGAGTAGGCGCGTCCGCTTGCGGCGCGAACCCGCGCTCAGAACTCGTTCCTGATCCGCTTGTAGCCCTTCACCAGCTCGTGGTTGGCCTGGGCGACGCTTTCCGAGAAGCCGGTCTGGTCGGGTGTCACCGGGGTGATGGTGGCGAGTTCGGCATCGGAGTGGATATTGGTGGTGGACGGAATGTAAAAGCCTGCCGGCACGCTGCAGCCTTCCACTACCGAGTTGTGGCGCACGACCGAGCCGGCGCCGACGCTGCAATTGAACAGCACTGAGTTGAAACCGATGAAGACGTTGTCGCCCACCGTGCAGGGGCCGTGGACGATGGAGCGGTGGGCGATGGAACTGCCGCGCCCGATCACCACGCCGCCGCCTGCCTTGCAGTGGATGACCACGCCATCCTGAATGTTGGAGTCGGCGCCGATGACGATGGGCTCCATGCCGCCGTCTTCGTCCACCTCGTCGGCGCGGATCACGGCATAGGGGCCGATGAACACGTTCTCCCCGACGATGACTTTGCCGCAGAGGATGGCGGTGGGATCGACGAAGGCGGATTCATGGACGACGGGAACGTCGCCATTGGGGTTGCGGCGGATCATGTGGGCATTCAATCAGATTTTGGGTAGCGCACTGTAAAGGGGCGGGGTCTTCACTCCAGCCCGTACCGCTTGATCCGCCGCCACAGCGAAACCCGGTCGATGCCGAGGATGTCGGCGGCTTGGTTGCGGTTGCCGCCGGTGTATTCCAGCACCTGGGCGATGTAGGTGGCTTCGTTTTTTTCCAGGCTGTGCAGCTCGCTGCTGGCGGGCGCGGCGATGCGCACGGACAGGTTTTTCAGGCTTTCCGGCAGGTGCGCGAGTTCGAGCGATTCACCGCGCGCCAGCGCGACACCGCGTTCGATCAGGTTGGCGAGCTCGCGCACGTTGCCGGGGTAGTCGTAGCGATTGAGCAGGCGCAACGCATCCGGGGCGAGGTCGGCGACCGGTTTGCCCATCGCCTGGGCGAATTTCTTCAGGAAATAGAACGCCAGCAGCGGTACATCGTCGCGCCGTTCGCGCAGCGGCGGCAGTGCGAGGTTGACGACGTTGAGGCGGAAAAACAGGTCGGCGCGGAAGCGGCCGTTGGCGACGCTTTCCTGCAGGTCGCGGTTGGTGGCGGCGATGAAGCGCACGTTGATCGCCACCGGTTCCGTGCCGCCGACCCGCAACAGTTCACGTTCCTGCAACACGCGCAGCAGCTTGACCTGCATGGCGGGGGACATTTCGGTGATTTCGTCGAGAAACAACGTGCCGCCTTCGGCGATTTCGATCAGGCCGCGCTTTTGCCGGTCGGCGCCGGTGAACGCGCCTTTCTCATGGCCGAACAGTTCGCTGGCGAGCAGTTCCTCCTGCAGCGCGCCGCAGTTCACCGCGACGAATGTGGCAACCCCGCGGTTGTCCGCCCGGCCGCTGTGGGTGTGGACGTAACGCGCCAGCAACTCCTTGCCGGTGCCGGATTCGCCGGTGACCAGCACGTTGCAGTCGGTCGGCCCGATCTGGCGCGCGGTATCGAGCAGCCGCAGCATCGCGGCATCCTGGGTGACGATGTTGAGGCCGCCCTCGTAGCCTTCGATGCGCCGTTTCAAGGCGCGGTTTTCCCGCTTCAGCAGCACCACGTCGAGCGCGCCTTTCGCCACCTGGCGCACTTCGTCGAGGCGATAGGGCTTGGCGACGTAGTGGAAGGCGCCTTCCTTCATCGCTTCGACGGCGGAATCCAGCGTGGCGTGGCCGGTGATGAGGATGACTTCGCATTCCGGTTGCAACTCTTTTGCACGGCGCAGCAGCGCCATGCCATCGACGCCTTTCATGCGCAGGTCGGTGAGAACCAGATCGAATTCGTGCTGTTGCAGTTCTTTCAACCCGGCCGCGCCGCTCTGGCAGGCGGTGATTTCATAGCCTTCCTTGCGCAGCAGGTGGGACAGGTTCTTCAGCGCAGCGGCTTCGTCGTCGACCACCAGGATGCGGGCGGGGTTCATGGTGAACTCCTAGTTCTGTAGGGTGCGCCGTGCGCACCATGATGCAGGCGAAACTTTGCGGTGCGCGCGGCGCACCCTACGGTCATGGCGTTGCTCCGCACGGCAACCACAGCGTGAAACACGCGCCACCGCCGGGCGGGCTGGTCACGGCGATGGCGCCGCCCTGTTCCTGGACGATTTCGCCGACGATGTACAGGCCCAGGCCGGTGCCCTCGCCCGGTGCGCGGGTGGGGCCGTAGGGATCGAAGACCTGGCCGATGCGCCCGGCGGGGATGCCTGGGCCGTCGTCGCGGACGCGGATCAGCACCGCGCGCGCCGCTTCGGCTGGGGTGCCCAGCACCTGCGCCGTTCCTGCCGCCAGCGCATTGGCCACGGCGGCCGGTGGCCAGTCGCGCGGCGCGGCGGCGGCGGCCTCGATGCGGATGTGCACACCCTCGCCACCGGCTGCGAGCGCGTTCTGGATCAGGTTGATGAACACCTGCTGCATCCGTTGCGGGTCGACGCACAACTTGAGTTCAGCCGGCACGTCGAAGCTGACCGTATCGTCCGCCGGCAGGCACGGGCGCAGCAGCAGCAGGCTTTTTTCCAGCACTTCCCGCAACGGTGTGGGGCGGTTGTCCTGGCCGGGTCGGCGGCTGTAGTCGAGCAGGATGCGCACGATCTGGCGCGCGCGTTCGGTCTCGTCGTCGATCTGCTGCAGCCAGGCGCGCAAGTCTTCGCGCGCCGTTTGTGGCAACGGCAGCGCTTCGATTTCTTCCAGCGCGATCTGGGCGGCCCCGGAAATGTTGCCGAGTGGGTTGTTCAATTCGTGTGCCACGCCGGAGGCGAGGGTGCCGAGCGAGGCGAGCTTTTCCGATTGCAGCACCTGGCGGCGGCGCAGTTCGAGCTCTTCCAGCATGCGGTTGAGTGCCTGCGTGAAGGAGACGATCTCGCGATCCTTCGACACCATCGTGAAAGCGCGAAAACGGCCCTGCGCCAGCGGTTCGAGCTGTTCTTCCAGTTGTCGCAACGGACGCCCCACCACCCGGTACAACACCTGGCCGCCGGCCAGTGCCAGCAACACCAGTACGCCCACCGACCAGAGCAAGGCATGGCGCGATTGCCGCACGCTGCCGCCGAGGCTGGCGCGCTCGCGCTCGGCCAGGCTTTCACTGCGGGTCAGGATGGCGTGGCCGATGGCGCGCACCGCGTCGTCGTCCATGCCGGGGTCGTTGAGTTGCCGCCGGTAACTCGCCAGCGCCCGACCCAGCGCCGGCAATTCATCGCCCTGCGCCAGTTCCGCCAGGATGCTGTGGTCCTTGTCCAGTTGCCGTTCCAGTTCGGTCGCCAGATCACGCGCGGCGTCGAGGTCGGCGGTGGCGCGATAGAGGAAGAAATTCTTCTCATGCCGGCGCATTTCCTGCGCCGATTCCTGGAATGCGGCGATCGCCACGCCTTCGTTAACGCGCTGTTCCAGGAAGCGCAGGCTGAATGAGGCGAACAGCACGAAAGCGCCGACGCCAAGCGCCAGGGCGAGGTAGATGAGGATGATCTTGCTGCGGATGCTGGCCATGTCGCGTTTCATTTCAGAAACATGTTTCGAATTGTAAACATTTCTTCGGATTCACTCAAAATCAGATAGTTATCTTAGTTAATCGGCGTCACGTTTCAGAATAGAAACGTTAACAAAAATTTAACAAACATAAAATCTTAAATAAAAACAAAGGCTTGCAAATTTATTCGCGATGGCATGGGGCTTGCGAAAGGGAACTCACCTCATCCCGGAGTTTTTCCATGAAAAAACTGGCCGACCAGATCAAACAAGCCCTCAACGGCCTGGCCTTCGCCGACATCGGCGAACGTATCGGACGCCGCGAACAATACGCCGCGCTGTTCCCCGGCGACGCCCCCGCCGCACGCACAAGCACGCCCGTCGTCTCGCGCAAATGGATCGCGCTGGGCGTGGGCGACACCCTGCCGCCGCACGTCATGGGCTATGTCATCGGCGCCTGCCGGCGCATGCAGGCCGACCTGTTGCTGATCTCGGTCGATGCCATGCAGGTGCGCTCGTTGCTGGCGGACTATCTGCCGGACCTGCACGGCATCGGCTGCCAGACCGAAGAACTGGCGAGTGCGTCCGCCGCCAACGTCGTGCAGGCGCTGGACCGGCATCGCGGCGTGCTGTTCGCCGTCTCCAGCGCCGACAACGATCCCTTGCGCCCGCTGCTGCGCGCCCGCCGCAGCCTGCGCTCGCCGGTGCCGGTGCCGGTGGTGCTGGTCAGCCCGAAAACCGCCAGTGCGCCGGCGGCAAGCCGCGCGAAGGCCGCCAGCGCGTGAACCGCTTCCGCCTGCCCGCCGTGCGACTGCTCTACCTCGCCCTCGGCCTGTTTCTCTGCATCCTGTTGTGGATGAACCGCGACCTTCTGCTCAATTTACCGCCCTTCAAATGACCCTGCCCCGCATCGAAAATGTTCCCCTCTGGCTACGCCCCCTGCTCCCCTTTCTGAACTGGTTCCCGCGCGTCAATCGCGGCACCGTCAAAGCCGATGCGATGGCCGGCCTCACCGGCGCGCTGGTGGCGCTGCCGCAAGGCGTGGCCTTCGCCACCATCGCCGGGATGCCGCCGGAATACGGCCTCTACGCCGGCATGATTCCGGCGGTGATCGCCGCGCTGTTCGGGTCGAGCTGGCATCTGGTTTCCGGCCCCACCACGGCGGCCTCCATCGTGCTGTTCTCGGTGCTCTCGCCGCACGCCGAACCGGGCAGCGCGCATTACGTCAGCCTGGCGCTGACGCTGACCTTTCTGGTCGGCCTGATCCAGATCGTCATGGGGTTCGCCAAGCTGGGCACGCTGGTCAACTTCATTTCGCATTCGGTGGTCACCGGCTTTACTGCGGGTGCAGCGATCCTGATCGCCACCAATCAGGTCAAGCACTTCACCGGCCTGGCCATACCGCGCGGCAGTTCCTTCACCGAGACCTGGAGCCTGGCGGCCGCGCAGGTCACCACGATCCAGCCCGGCGTGTTCACCGTTGGCCTGGCGACCTTGCTGCTCGGCATCGCGGTGAAACGCTGGCTGCCGAAGTGGCCGTACATGATCGTCGCCATGCTCGGCGGCTCTGCACTTGCCGCTGTGCTCATCGCCTGGAAGGGCGTGCAACTCGCGACGGTGGGCGCGCTGCCCGACGTGCTGCCGCCGCTGTCCGCGCCCAGCCTGAGCAGCGAAGATATTCGCGCCGTGGCCTCCGGCGTGGTCGCCGTGACCCTGCTGGCGCTGACCGAAGCGGTGTCCATCGCCCGTGCGCTGGCCGCCCGTTCCGGCCAGCATGTGGACGGCAATCAGGAGTTTGTCGGCCAGGGACTGTCCAATCTGTTTGGCAGTTTCTTCTCCGGCTATGTCGCCACCGGCTCGTTCAACCGCAGCGGCGTCAACTACGCCGCCGGCGCGAAGACGCCAATCGCCGCGATGCTGGCGGGCATGTTCCTGCTGGTGCTGGTGCTGTTGGTCGCCCCCTGGGCGCAATTCCTGCCCAATGCGGCGATGGCCGGCATTCTGTTCCTGGTGGCCTGGGGGCTGATTGACTTCGACGAGATCATCCACGTCCTGAAAACCAGCCGCGCCGAATCCGCCATCCTGCTGACCACCTTCGCTGCGACGCTGTTCCTGGCGCTGGAAGAGGCGATCATCATCGGCGTGCTGATGTCGCTGTCGCTGTACTTGTCGCGCACCTCGAAGCCGCAGGTCCGCGTGCGCACGCCGGACCCGCATAGCAGCAAACACAAGTTCACCGATGCCGCCAACGCGCCGGAATGTCCGCAACTGCGCTTCATCCGCATCGACGGCTCGCTGTTCTTCGGCGCCACCTCGCATATTCGCGAATCGCTGGCGGCGCAGGATCAGGCCAATCCGGGGCAGAAGCATGTCGCCATCGTCGCCCACGGCATCAACTTCATCGACCTGGCCGGCGCGCATTACCTGGCCGAGGAGGCCGAGCGCCGCCGCGAAGCTGGCGGCGGGCTGTATTTCATCCGGGTCAAGGACACGCTGCACGAGCAACTGGCGGAAAGCGGCGCCCTCAAGAACATCGGCGGCGCCAACCTGTTCGATTCGAAGACGGAAGCCATCGAGGAAATCTATAAACGCCTGGATCGCGACGTCTGCCGCACCTGCACGGCGCGCATCTTCCGCGAGTGCGGCGCGGTAACGGCGGCAAAAGATGCGCGGCTGATCCAGGTGGAGGTCGTGCATGCCTGAGGCAAGGTGAGGGTGTCGGAGCACCCACCGGGGAGCATCCGCTTGCGGCGCAAACCCGCGCTCAGAACTCGTTCCTGATCCGCTTGTAGCCCTTCACCAGCTCGTGGTTGGCCTGGGCGACGCTTTCCGAGAAGCCGGTCTGATCGGGGGTGACCGGGGTGATGGTGGCGAGTTCGGCATCGGAGTGGATATTGGTGGTGGACGGAATATAGAACCCCGCCGGCACGCTGCAGCCCTCCACCACGGCGTTGTGACGCACCACGGAGCCGGCGCCGACGGTGCAGTTGTAGAGCACCGAGTTGAAGCCGATGAACACGTTGTCGCCCACCGTGCAGGGGCCGTGGACGATGGAGCGGTGGGCGATGGAACTGCCGCGCCCGATCACCACGCCGCCGCCTGCCTTGCAGTGGATGACCACACCGTCCTGGATATTGGAGTCGGCGCCGATGACGATGGGCTCCATGCCGCCGTCTTCGTCCACCTCGTCGGCGCGGATCACGGCGTAGGGGCCGATAAAGACGTTTTCCCCGACGATGACCTTGCCACACAGGATGGCGGTGGGATCGACGAAGGCGGATTCATGGACGACGGGAACGTCGCCATTGGGGTTGCGGCGGATCATGGGGATTCCTCGGGTAAGCGGGCTTGGGTTGGGCGGGTTTATCAGGGTTTGCTAAACTGTTGCGGTTTATTATGCAGTCGTTGCAATACGCAACTAAGCGCAACATTCAGCAACCTATTTTCACAGGCGCCCGCTCCATGAACAACCCGCTGTTACTCCGCATCTTTCCTTTTCTGGCCTGGTTTCCAATCAGTTCGGTGCTTCTGCGCGGCGACATCATCGCCGGCATTACCGGGGCCCTGGTGCTGGTGCCGAAGGCGATGGCGTATGCGCAGTTGTCCGGTCTGCCGGTGTATTACGGCCTCTATGTGGCGTTCATTCCGGCGATTCTCGGGGCCTTGTGGGGTTCATCGCGGCAACTGTCGACCGGCCCGGTCGCCATCGTCTCGTTGATGACGGCGGCGGCCATCACCCCGCTGGCAGTGCCATTCTCCGAAGAATTCATCGGCCTGGCGTTGCTGTTGGCCCTGATGGTCGGCCTGGTTCAGTTGATCCTGGGCTTGGTCAAGCTGGGCACCATCGTCAATTTCGTCTCGCATCCGGTGATTCTCGGTTTCATGAACGCGGCGGCGGTCATCATCGGCCTGTCGCAGCTCGACATGCTGCTGGGCATCCCCAAGGGACGCAGCGATTCCTTCCTGTACGACATCTGGGAAATGTTCGGCTACCTGTCGCAAACGCATCTGCCCACGCTCGCCATGTCGGTCTTCGCCCTGGCGTTGATGCTGGGCCTGAAGAAGATTCCCGCCCTGGCCAAGCTCAGTGTGCTGATCGCCGTGGTGGTCACCATCATCGTCAGCGCCACCCTCGGTTTCGAGCACAAGACCAGGAATGCGCCCGGGCAGATCGTCGACCTGGCTGCGCAGGAACTGGTTTCCGCCTATGCCATGACCGATCAGCGCATTCTGCGCATGGGTGCCGAGGCCACCGCGCTCTCCGCCCAGACGCGCCAGGCGAAGAAGGCGCATGACGCACGCGCCGTGGCCGACCTGGAGCACGACGTCGAATTGATGAAGCTGGATATCGCCACCCTGGACGCCGAGAACAAGGAGCGCATGCACGCCATCCGCAAGCTCAAGTTCGAGCGCGGCAAAGGGGAAGAAACGGCCAGCGCCGCCCTGTATCTGCAAGGCCAGGTACCGGCCGGCATCGAAACCGATGCGCGCCATTGGCACATCAAGAAGATCGAGAAGGGCGAGGTCAAGCTGGTCGGCGGCGGCGATGTGGTGGGCAAGGTGCCCGCCGGCCTGCCCGCTTTCCGCCTGCCGACGCTATCCCTGGATGCCATGCTGCAACTGCTGTCGGCGGCGTTCATCATCGCCCTGGTGGCGTTCATGGAATCCATCTCCATGGCCAAGGCGCTGGCGGCCAAGACCAAGCAACGCCTCGACCCGAACCAGGAACTGATCGGCCAGGGCTTGGCCAATATCGGCGGTGCCTTCTTCCAGTCCTATCCGGCCTGCGGCTCCTTCACCGGCTCGGCGATCAACCTGCAAGCCGGCGCCAAGACCGGTTTCGCGATGGTGTTCAACGGCCTGTTCGTGGCGGTGACCCTGCTGTTCCTGACCGAGTACCTGTATCACCTGCCCAAGGCCACCCTGGCGATCATCATCTTGTTGGCGGTGACCAGCCTGATCACGCCCAAGGCGCTCAAGCACACCTGGCAGGCCAGCCGTTCCGACGGCTTCGTCGCCCTGACCACCTTCGTCATCACCCTGGTGGCCGCGCCGCATCTGGACAAGGGCATCATGATCGGCGGTGGCCTGGCCATCCTGCTCTACCTGTACCGCACCATGAAGCCGCGCGTGGCGCAACTCGGCCGCTTCAAGGACGGCACCCTGCGCGACATCAAGGTGAACCCGGGCTTGCCGACCAGTCCGCACATCATCGCCATGCGCTTCGACGGCTCGCTCTACTTCGCCAACATCGCCTTCTTCGAGGACAACGTCCTGGAACTGGTGGCCGCCAAGCCCAACGCCAAGTATCTGCTGGTGGTCGGCGACGCCATCAATCAGCTCGACGCCTCCGGCGAGGAAGTGGTGCACCACCTGGTCGAGCGCCTGCGCGAAGGGGGCATCGAAGTGGTGTTCTCCGGCCTCAAGAAACAGATCCTCGACGTGATGCGCGCCACCGGCCTGTTCGATTTGATTAGCCAGGACAACATCTTCGCCACCGAGGACCAGGCCATCGCCGCGATCTACGAGCGCCTGGGTGAGGAAGCCCACGACGATTTGTTCTGCCTGATGCCGGCGCGGGCCTGAGTGCTCCCCCCTTTCAAAAGACTCTTTTCGCGTTAACTGGTGATGCGACAGAAAGCGCCGTAGGTTGGGCGTCGCTGCGCGTGCCCAACATCGCGACGGTTCGTTGGGCACGCGCAGCGAC
>JAUYFG010000083.1 GCA_030690985.1 Pseudomonadota bacterium | reverse complement strand
CCTGAGAGGCTGGGCGAACTACTTCCACTATCGGAACTCAAGCGTGGTCATGAGCAAGGTCAGGCAACATGCGGAAGACCGATTGCGAACCCACTTGATGAAGCGCCACAAGATTCGGAATCGGAAGGCAGCCCTTTGCCGCTTTCCGCGCCGTGATTTGTATGAGCGCTATGGGCTGTATAAACCCCCAATGGTCGCGGGCTGGCGCGCGGCGCATGCCTCGGCATGAAGAACATCGGAAAGCCGTGTGCGGGAAAACCGCATGCACGGTTTGATGAGGGAGGGCAGGTGAGAACCTGTTTTCTACTCTACCCTGTTTCCCTGTCCCCTATTTCCCCTTCTATTTCCCCTTCGCCGTTTCGTCGCTTTACCCTCCCGCCAGCTTGAGAAGGATGCCAATCAGAATGCCGAATTGAGCCAGCGCCAAGCCGACCACCCATTTGAGGAGATCGAACTTCATCTCGGCGATTTTGCCTTCGAGCTTTTCGATATCACGCTTGGTAGCCACTTCAGCCTCGCCGCTGGCATCCTTGAAAGCTTCGGCGAAAGCCTCCGCCTGAGCGGCGGGAACACCGGCCTTCTCCAATGCTTTTGTGAATTTCAGTGTATCGAATGTGATAGCGGACATCGTGTTTCTCCTTTGCCGTGGACTCTACCAGCCTTCCTGCCAATACCAAACAAAACGGGCGCGGCTTGCGCCGCGCCCGTTGCAACAGACTTCAGGGATTGCCGGAAGGTGCCGGCATGAAGACGCCGGCTTTTCCGACCGACAGCGCTACGAGTGCCGTCAGCCAAAATCAGTGAGGGTGGCGACGCCGCTTATCTTGCTGATGGAAATGCCAAGCGGCAATCCCACCAACCAAGGCACAGGCAAAGGCAACGAAAGCAACGACTTCCATGATTACTCCTTATCCGTTGGCATTGTGAAATAGGCCACTGCCAAGAGCGTCAGCGCGAACACCACAGCCCCTCCAACGACCCACCAAGACAACCGCTCGGCCACAAATCCGCCGACGGCCACGGTAGTCAGCAAGTATTTGGCAAGATCGAAAAAGACCTTGGCAAGTTCCTTACGGCGGTCACTGTTCATGGCGAAAAGTATACGAGAAAAACAAAACGGGCGCGGCTTGCGCCGCGCCCGTTTCAACAGACACAAGATGGGTTTCGCTCCCGCTCAACCCATCCTACGGGCTTATGCGTACATCTTTAACAGGATGCCTGCCGACAGCGCCAAGTTGAAGCCGACCATCCATTTCAACAAATTGAGATCACTTTCCACCTTGTTGAATCGATTTTCATAGGCCGCGAGCGCCTCTGCGGCTTTCCTGGCCTTGTCTTCCGTGGCGCCTGCATCCTTGAGCGCGTCATAGACTTCGAAAATCATCGTGCTCATGTCGTTTTCCTGATGTTCTCATCGGCTGGCAGTGTAGCAAAAACAAAACGGGCGCCGCTTGCGCCGCGCCCGTTGCAACAGACTTCAGATCAGGCGAGAAGCACAGTTCACCTCCCTTACAACAGCTTGACCAATGTTGCCGTGATGGCGATTGCCGCAGCCATCATGCCGCCCAGTTTGATCGTCATGCGTTGTTCCAGAAGGCGTAGCTCCTGTTGCAATGTCTCTTTTGTGACCAATTCATTCAGATTGGCCTCGAATACATCGGACAAAGCCTCCGCCTCCGCCTCGGCTTGTTGCGCCGGCACTCCAGCCGCTTTCAGCTTGTTGGCGAACTTCAAGGTGTCGAAAGTAATCGCTGTCATGGTCAATGCTCCTGTTCGAAGCAGTTTATCAGCCACCGCCACCAAACAAAACGGGCGCGGCTTGCGCCGCGCCCGTTTCAACAGACTTCAGTTCTGGCTTGGGGCCGGATTAGAAGCTGGTGTTCACGCCCATGGTGATGGTCTTGGTGTCAACAGTGGTAGCAACTTTGTAGTTGTCAGAGTTGTAGGCGGCGTAGACGTTGGTGCGCTTGGACAGGTTGTAGATCGCGCCCACGGTCCAACGGGTCAGGTCGGCGTCGGTAGCTTGCTTGTCGTTGAACTTGCCGTACTGGGCAGCCAGGGTGATGGGGCCCATGCCGTAAGCAACGGAAGCCAGTTGCGAGACGTCCTTGGTGGTGCTGGTGTAGTTCGCGTCGGAACGCTCGTAGGTGTAGCCCAGAGCGACGTCGCCGATCTTATAGCCGATGTTGAACTTGGTGGCTGACTTGTCGCTGTTGGGGGTGGTGGTGGTGGTGGCGCCAGCTACCGGAGCGCTAAACGTCGTCACGCCGGCAATTTCCTGTACGCAAGTCGTGGTTGAGCCAACGACGAAAACAGAAGGTGCAGTACAAGTGGACGCAGCTGTCGCTGTGACGTTGCCCAGTTCCTTGCCGAAGCTCTCGTGGCCGAGGGTCATCTTCAGGGGGCCGTTGGCATAGACACCGACCAGGGAGTAGGCATCAGCCAGGCCATTTGCGGAGCCAGTCGTGGTGCCTTCACCGGGAACCAGAGCAGCGGCGAAATGGAAGCCGGACCAATCGGGAGAAATGTAGGCGATGGTGCCGGAAATGCGGTTGTCGAAGCCGTTGCGGCCGATGATGCCGCCAGCGCCAGCACGCTGGGAGTCAGCGGAGGTGTCGGCGAACAGGTCGGCGGAACCACCCAGCTTGTACGGGGTGTCATGGCGACCGATGATCGCGGTACCGAAGCCACCGGCCACACCGACAAAGGTGTTGCGCAGGCCGGCATCGCCAAAGGCGCCGCCAGCAGTCGTGGGCGCAGTGGCGGAAGCAATTTGCTGCTCGATTTGCCACACGGCCTTCAAGCCACCACCCAGATCTTCGCTGCCCTTGAAGCCGATACGGGAGATTTGGTCGTTGATAGTCCAGTTGTCGGTGCTACCGTTGTTGCGGCTGTTGTGATCCACGGAGAAACGCAGGGTGCCGTACACGTCGACGTTGGAGGAAGCGGCGAAGGCGGGAGCGGCAAAGGCGCCAGCAACAGCCAGAGCGATCAGAGACTTTTTCATGGGTGAAACTCCTATCAGGTTGGTGAAACGCTTCTGCCCTGCGCGGTGGCCTGGTTTCCCTTGCCTTCCGCCCTCCTCACCTGAGAAGGGGGCCTTGAAAACCTCTCGCGCGAGAAGTTGGATCGCATTCTGCTTAACTCTTAATAGGCGGGGCAAATCCGGCTTCACTTTTAAAGTAATTTCTCAAGCGTGGTGTTGCGGGGCCGCAACAGGCCGTTGCGTTGCGATGAAAAAAGTTGCGGGAGCCTGCGTAGGATGTGGTGAGCGATAGCGAACCGCATCAAATAGCGCAACCGTGGTTGATGCGGTTCGCTATCGCTCACCACATCCTACGGGCTACGGCGTGATCCGGTGTCGCCCCGTAGCCCGGATGCAGCCCGTAGGGCGGAAAAGCGGTCTTATCGCGCCTTCCGCCAGGATGTGTCGGAAGGCGCCGGCATGAAGCCCGCAAGGGATACCGTCCCCGGCGCTATCGGCGCCGGGGACATAACGCCGGCTTTTCCGACCTACGGCGCTAAGCCGCCAAAAGACGGCGGCCAAGTCCCTGCTTATGCGCTGCATCCGGGCTACGCGGATTCAGGCGCCGGAAGAGAAACGAACGGCTACGGGAACTCTCGGCGGGCGTGAACCACGTTCACAACCTCGATGGATGCGGCGGCAACACGGTAAAAGACGATGTGGTTCGGGTGCGCCACGATTTCGCGCAGCCCTGGCAGCCTGTCGCTCTGTCGATACAGGCAGGGGTGCTCGGCGGTTGGCAGCACGGCGGCTTCCAGCAAGGCGCGCAGACGTTTTGCCGCTGCTGGGTTTTCTGCGGCGATGGTGCGAACGATCTGAGCCAAATCATCGCGGGCCGAGGCCCGCCAGATGATCGGCAACATCAGGCGCAGCCTCGGTTCCTGGTTTCGGCCTCAGCAATGATGGCGTCCATTTCTGCCACGACTTCATCATGCGGGATGCCCGGTCGCGTATCGCCCAGGCTGGCCTGCACCTTTGCCTTGAGCCACGTTGTGTGGCTGGCTTCCTGTTCCGCAGTCTCGAAATCGGAAACCATGGGGGAGAGAGCAGCGTTCATAGCGACCTCCGTTCAAGGTGGTGAAATTGCTTCCGGCCTGGGTTGGCATGGGCTTGCTGCCCGGGCGCCGGTTTCAGGGTGCGTTTCATGGGTGGCTCCATCGTTTGGTTGATTGAAAGGATACTGCACTAATCCCGTTTCAGCCCGTAGGGCGGAAAAGCGGTCTTATCGCGCCTTCCGCCAGGATGTGTCGGAAGGCGCCGGGGACATAACGCCGGCTTTTCCGACCTACGGTGCTACGGCCGTGCCATGAAATAGAATGGCGCCAACCCTGTCATTGGAGATGGTTATGTCCGCCTTGTTAACCGTGCGCCTTCCCGAGAACGAGAAGGCGGCAATCGAGCGCGCCGCCGCTGCGAGCGGCCGTTCACAGTCCAGCCTTGCGTCCGCCGCGATCAGCCACTACGTGAGGGAACTGGCGTGGCTGGAGGAGAAGGTGGCAAAGGGGCGTGCCTCGCGTGACTTGAGTGACGAAGAGGTCAATGCCATGTTCTCGGAGTTGGAGCGCGAGTGAAAATTATCTGGACTTCGGCCGCGCGCGAGGACTTGCGCACGATTCGCGCATGGCTCGACGAGCGCAATCAAGTAGCGGCAGGCCGTGTGATCCGCGAGATACGTGAAACTGTTTCGTTGCTCCAGTCGCAAGCCATGCTGGGCCGGGTTGGGCAAATCACGGGCACACGGGAACTCGTCATCCAGCGCTATCCCTATCTGGCTATCTACGAAGTTGTCTCTGGCGGTGTTCGCGTTCTCTCCGTGTTCCATACCTCGCGCGCCTGGTGGCTGTTTCTGGGCGGTGCTGGCGAAGATCACTCGTGACTGTTCAGCCCGTCGCCCGTAGCCCGTAGGGCGGAAAAGCGGCCTTATCGCGCCTTCCGCCAGGATGTGTCGGAAGGCGCCGGCATGAAGCCCGCAAGGGATACCGTCCCCGGCGCTATCGGCGCCGGGGACATAACGCCGGCTTTTCCGACCTACGGCGCTACTGGGCTGCGCATGATGGGTTTCGCTATCGCTCAACCCATCCTACGGGACTGAGGTTTGGCAACCTCGCCAGCCTGTCAGAACTGTTTCGGCAACCCCGCCTGTTTAAGTACCGCGTTGGCGGTATGGCGCGAAAGGATTTTTCCATCGACTACGAAGCGCACCTGGGTGATGGGGCTGAACCAGATGTCGTGATCGCCCTTGCCATGCCGCTCGAAGCGGCAACCGGCCTCTTGCAGCAGTTTCTTGAGTTGAATCGCGAAATCCGCCATCAGGCATGCCGCCGACGTGTGGTCTGGAATCGGCGCGTGAGCAGTTCGAAGGGCACGTCCAAGCTCGTATCAGTGTGGTTGTTATTTGCATCGAGCAATTCCGGAATGAGTACTTCGAGCTTGGCGATCAATGCTTCCACCGTTTCCGACTCGGTGGCGAGACCGGGTACATCGTCGCTGGTAGCGACCCAGACGCGGGCTTCGTCATCCCACTCGGCATGGATAAACAGGGCTTTGTTCATGGGGTGTTCCTTGGTTGGGTTGGCTGGGAGGATACAGGCGCGCAGGCCGGGTTAGCGACAGCGTAACCCGACAGTGCAATCGCGGACACGATCCGCTCCTACAGCGCGAGGTCTTCGTAAATGTCGTCCAGGCACAGCGAAATCGGGTGGCCGGCGCAGGCGAGCTTGAGCATGTCCATTTCCCCCAGCGTGCCCTGACGCCAGGCGCCACCCTCGCCGCGCAGGAAGTATTCGACCTGGCGGCGGTCGGATTCGATCAGGAGGTAGGCGTTCAGGCTGGGGAGCTTGCGGTAGGCCATCAGCTTTTCCCGGCGGTCGATGACGGCGGTGCTGGGGGAAATGACTTCGACCACGATGCAGGGGCGGGTGACGTAGTGGGTGTCTTCGCTATCCTCGGCACACACCAGCATGGCGTCGGGGTAGTAGAAGCTGTTTTGTTCGGCGATGTAGAGCTTGACGTCGGATGTGTAGGCTTCGCAGCCTGTGCCTTTGGCCTGCCTTTTCAGGCGAAGCGTCGTGTTGATTGCGATCATGTTGTGGCGCCGGCTGGCGCCGGACATGGCGTAGATCTCGCCGTCCACATATTCATGTTTGATTTCGCCGGTTTCTTCCAGGCGGAGGTATTCCTCGGGGGTGCAGAGCGGTTTTTCGGCGGCAAAGCCCATGGCGATCTCCTGATGAAGGGGGGTGCGGCGATTATGTAGCGCCGGCTTCCAGCCGGCTTGTTTTAAAAGACGTCGGCGCTACAGGAACAGCCGCGCCAACTCCGCGCCGGGGTCGGGCGCTTTCATGAAGGCTTCGCCGACCAGGAAGGTGTCGACTTCGTGCGCGCGCATGAGGGCCACGCCGGCGGGGGTGAGGATGCCGCTTTCGGTGATGACGATGCGCTCCGCCGGGATGTGTTGCATCAGGTCGATGGTGGTTTCCAGCCGGGTTTCGAAGGTGCGCAGGTTGCGGTTGTTGATGCCGATCAACGGGGTTTGCAGTTGCAGCGCGGCTTCCAGTTCGTCACCGTCGTGGCTTTCCACCAGGACGGCCATGCCGAGGGCGTGGGCGAGGGATTCCAGTTCCAGCATCTGCTCCAGGCTGAGCGCGGCGACGATCAGCAGGATGCAGTCGGCGCCCATCGCGCGGGCTTCGTAGACCTGGTAGGGGTCGATCATGAAGTCTTTGCGCAGCACCGGCAGCGCGCAGGCGTCGCGCGCTTGTTTCAGATATTCCGGGGCGCCCTGGAAATATTGCCGGTCGGTGAGGACGGAGAGGCAGGTGGCGCCGCCCTTTTCATAGCTGGCGGCGATTTCGGCGGGATGGAAGTCGGCGCGAATCACCCCCTTGCTCGGGCTGGCTTTCTTGATTTCGGCGATGACGGCGGCGCGGCCGGCGGCGATCTTCGCGCGCAGGGCGCCGGTGAAGTCACGCGCGGGCGGCGCCCATTCGGCGGCTTCGCGCACCACTTCGAGCGGTTCGCGCTGTTTGGCGGCGGCAATTTCTTCGCGCTTGGTGGCGAGGATTTTTTCCAGGATGTCGGACATGGCGGGTTTCCAGTTAGCGGAGTGATCGGCCTGTGCCGAAGAAACACGTAGGGTGGATAAGCGGAGCGCATCCACCATTCCACCGTCGAAAAGGTGGATGCGCTCCGCTTATCCACCCTACGGAAGCTATGGGTTGCATGGTGTTTCTTGAGGGGTGGCGCGGACAGTTTTCATCAAACCTCTTCCACCCGCACGCGCGGCGCCAGGGCGGTGAGCAGTTCGTAGGCAATGGTGCCGGCGTGCTCGGCGACGTGTTCCGCCGGCAGATCGGCGCCCCATAGGGTGGCCGGGCTGCCGACATGGGCGTTGGGTATGGGCGTGAGGTCCACGCACAGCATGTCCATCGACACCCGGCCGAGGGTGCGGGTGAGCTGGCCTTCGACCCGAATCGGTGTGCCGGTGCCGGCATGGCGCGGGTAGCCGTCGGCATAGCCGCAGGCGACGGTGCCGATGCTCATGTCGCGCTCGGCGACGAAGCTGGCGCCGTAGCCGACCGCTTCACCTTTCTTGATGCGTTGCACGGCGATGAGGCGGGATTCCAGGGTCATCACGGGCAGCAGGCCGAGGTCGGCGCCGATCGTTCCCGAAAAGGGTGATACGCCGTAGAGCATGATGCCGGGGCGCACCCAGTCGGCGTGGGTTTCCGGATAGCGCAGGAGGGCGGCGGAGTTGGCGAGGGTGGTGGGCAGTTTGCTGTCACCGGCGGCTTCGCGAAATACCGCCAACTGCGCCGCCACCCCCACAGCCGGATCATCGGCACAGGCGAAGTGGGTCATCAAGGTGATGCTGCCGATCTGCGGCGCGGCGCGCAGGGTGGCGAGGACTTCCGCTACCCGGGCGGGGCGCAGGCCGAGACGGTGCATGCCGGTGTCGATCTTGAGCAGGACGTCGATGCGGTGTTCGAGGTGTGTACGCGCCAGAATGGCTGCCTGATCCTCGCGGTGGATCACCGGGCGCAGGCGCAGGTGGGCAATTTCGGGCAATTCGTCAGGGTGGAAGAACCCTTCCAGCAGGACGATGGGGTGGGTGTAGCCCTCGCCGCGCAGTTGCGCGGCTTCGTCCACGGAAAGCACGGCGAAGCCATCCGCCGCGCGCAAGGCCCGAGCCACCCGGGTGAGGCCGTGGCCGTAGCCGTTGGCCTTGACCACCGCGAGGACTTTGGAATGCGGGGCGGCCGCCTTCGCCACGCCCAGGTTATGGGCGAGGGCGGCGAGGTCGATGCGGGCGATTAACGGTCGTGCCATACGGTCGTGAAGAGCAGGCTGGAAGCCTGCGCTACATGCCCCCAGCGAAGTTCTCGAAGCGGGTGTATTCGCCCAGGAAGGTCAGCCGCACCATACCGATGGGGCCGTTACGCTGCTTGCCGATGATGATTTCCGCCGAGCCCTTGTCCGGGCTGTCCGGGTTGTAGACCTCGTCGCGGTAGATGAACAGAATCACGTCGGCGTCCTGCTCGATGGCGCCGGATTCGCGCAGGTCGGACATCACCGGGCGCTTGTTGGGGCGCTGTTCCAGCGAGCGGTTGAGCTGCGACAGGGCGATCACCGGTACATGCAGTTCCTTGGCCAGGCTCTTCAGCGAACGCGAAATCTCGGAGATTTCCGTGGCGCGGTTTTCGCCTCGACCGTTGCCGGACATCAGTTGCAGGTAGTCGAGCACGATCAGCCCAAGCTGGCCGCCCTCGCACTGCCGCGCCAGACGGCGGGCGCGGGCGCGCACTTCCATCGCGGTGAGGCCGGGCGATTCGTCGATGAATATCTTGGCTTCGTTGAGACTGCCCAGGGCGTGGGTCAGGCGTGGCCAGTCGTCATCGGTGATGCGGCCGGTGCGCAGCTTGTGCTGGTCGAGGCGGCCGACCGAGCCGAGCATCCGCATCACCAGTTGCGTCGCGCCCATTTCCATGCTGAACACGGCCACCGGCAGATTGGAGTCCAGGGCCACGTTTTCGGCGATGTTCAGGCTGAATGCGGTTTTACCCATCGACGGGCGGCCGGCGACGATGATCAGGTCGCCCGGTTGCAGACCGGAAGTCTTGGTATCCAGATCGCTGTAGCCGGTGGCGACGCCGGTGACTTCGCTGGGGTTGTCGCGGTTGTACAGCTCGTCGATGCGGGTGACGACTTCCTTGAGCAACGGTTGCAGCGGCAGAAAGCCCTGGGTGGATTTGGCGCCGGCTTCCTTGATGTCGAAGACCTTCTTCTCCGCCTCGTCGAGGATTTCGGTGGCGGAACGGCCATTCGGATTGAACGCGGAGGTGCTGATTTCGCCGCCCACTTCCACCAGTTTTCGCAGCACCGAGCGCTCGCGCACGATCTCGGCATAGCGGCGGATGTTGGCGGCGGACGGGGTGTTCTGCGCCAGCGCGGCCAGATAGGCGAGGCCACCGACCTCGTCCAGCTTGTTGTGCGACTCCAGCGACTCGGCCACGGTCACCACGTCGGCCGGTTTGTTGTCGTCGATCAGGCGGACGATTCGAGTCCAGATGTGACGGTGGGAGGCCGTGTAGAAATCATGCTCATTGATCAGGTCCGCTACCCGCTCCCAGGCCTGGTTTTCCAGCAGCAGCCCGCCCAGCACGGATTGCTCCGCCTCGACCGAATGCGGCGGCAGTTTCAGGGCGGTCAGTTCTGGATCGAAGTCGGACATGGGGGGGAGTTCTCGAAAGAGGCGGCATTGTAATTGCGCGGGGCGATTCAGCCTATTTGAGCGGCGCTGTTGGAGTAACAGGCGGCTCGCCCGGCCATGCCATAATCGGCCGCAATTTCCCGAAAGGCAGACACCATGCAGCCCGCTTTCATCGAGTATTACAGCGAAACCGATTATCTGGACGCCGAGCGCGCGGCCCCGGTCAGGCACGAATATGTGGCCGGCGAAGTGTTCGCCATGGCCTGGGCGTCGAAGGTGCATGGCACCCTGGCACTGAATGCCGCCATCGTCTTGCGCCAGCATTTGCGCGGCGCACCCTGCCGGGTATGGATGGCGGACATGAAAGTACGGGTGCGAGTTGATTCGGCCTATTACTACCCGGACGTGGTGGTTACCTGTGATGCAACCGATCTTGGCCCGGACTCAGCCAGGATTATGTCGAGGCGCCGAAATTGGTGCTGGAAGTGTTGTCGGATTCCACCGAGCCGGTGGATCGGCGCGAGAAACTGCTGTCCTATCGCCGCCTGGAAAGCCTGGAGGAATACGTGTTGATCGACCAGAACAAGGCCTGGGTGGAGGTCTACCGGCGGACACCGGCCGGCTGGATGCAGGAGGTCTATGAAGCGGGCGAATCCGTTCGCCTCGCCTCCGTCGATCTGGCCGTGCCGATGGCCGAGCTTTATGCGGATACCGGGATCGAGATGGTCGCGGTCTGCCCAGCGTAGGTGGACAGGTTTATAAGCCGCCCAAGAAACACCCCGCAAGCCATTGATTCCGTAGGGTGGATAAGCGATAGCGCAGCCACCATCACTGCTGCCATGGGTGGATGCGCTATCGCTTATCCACCCTACGGTGTTTCTTCGGTGCGATTTGCGGCTGCGGGCCGATTACTCGCTCTGTGGGACACAAAAAAGGCCGCTCGCGCGGCCTTTTTTAATCCCGTTTGATGCTTATTGCGCGCCCAGTACCGCGACGGTGATTTCCACCGAGACATCGGTGTGCAGCGCCAGGGAGATGGGATAGTCGCCCACGACCTTGAACGGGCCATCCGGCAGACGCACTTCGCCGCGCGCAACGGGGAAGCCCTGTGCGGTCAGTGCATCGGCGATGTCGCTGTTGGTCACGGAGCCGAACAAACGACCGTCCAGACCCGCCTTCTGGCTGATCTGTACGGTGTAGCCGGCCAGTTTCTCGGCACGCTCCTGGGCAACAGCCAGCTTTTCGCCGGACAGCTTTTCCAGTTCGGCCTTGCGCTCGGCAAAAGCGGCGACGTTGATCTTGTTGGCGCGCTTGGCCATGCCCTGAGGAATCAGGTAGTTGCGTGCATAGCCGTTTTTAACGCTGACCACATCACCCAGGTTGCCCAGGTTGGTCACTTTGTCCATCAGGATGATTTCCATGTCTTTGTCTCCTGGGCTCAGTCGTTGTGTTGGTCGGTGTACGGCATCAGCGCCAGGAAGCGGGAACGCTTGATGGCGGTGGAAAGCTGACGCTGAAACTTGGCTTTGGTGCCGGTGATGCGCGCCGGGATGATCTTGCCGTTCTCATTGATGAAGTCCTTGAGCACGTCGATATCCTTGTAGTCCACCTCTTTCACGCCTTCGGCGGTGAAACGGCAGAATTTGCGGCGGCGGAACAGGGCCGCGCCATTCGGGTTCTTGGGACGGGGCTTGCGCTTGATGAACGCCATTTTCAACTCCTCAATCTGGCCCGCTCTGCGGGCTGAACAATTCAAATTCGGTTATGTGCACAAATTCGGTCACGTGCAATTCGAGCGTCGGGTACTTCACCCCCTTGCGGTCGAGAAAGCCGGAGAGTCTGATCTGTTCGCCTATCGGCAATCGGGCCAGTCTCTGCGCCGTGTCGCCGAATGCGACGACCTCGGTTTCTATCTCTACTGCTCGGCACCGTCCGCCTTCCTGTTGCTGCGAGCCGTGGGCTGCGCGCAAGCGGAGGGTGGGCAAGCCGGAGGGGGTGTAGCGCAGGCCGTCACTACCGGCCAGGCGCACCGTCAACTCGAATCGGTTGCTGTCTTCCGTGCTCAGGCTGCGGCCTCAACGGCCGGGGCCGGGGTGTCCAACTGCGGCTGAGCGGACTGAGGGGCCAGCAGATTGCGGGCCTTCTCTTCCTTCATCATCGGCGAAGCAGCGGTCACGGCGTCATCGCGCACGATGGTCAGGTGGCGCAGGATGGCGTCGTTGAAGCGGAAGCCGTGCTCCAGTTCGTCCAGGGTTTCCTGGTCGATCTCGATGTTCATGAGCAGGTAATGGGCCTTGTGCATCTTCTGGATGGTGTAGGCCAACTGGCGGCGACCCCAGTCTTCCATGCGGTGAATCTGGCCGCCCTTGGAGGCGATGAGGGTCTTGTATCGCTCGACCATGGCGGGCACCTGCTCGCTCTGGTCGGGATGGACGATGAATACGATTTCGTAGTGGCGCATTGAAACTCCTTTTGGTCTGCGGCCCTCCTCGTGCGTCCGAGGTAGGGCAAGGCGGGTGGATGAAAACGACCGAGCCCGCCTGAGATTTCAAGCGGGCTCGGAAGGGGCGGCATTCTATTTACAAATCAGGGAGATAGCAAGCCGTTGGGTATTGCGCGCAGTGAAGGTGGCGGGCCATGGTTTGACGAATAGAGGGCTGAATAGTCGCCGTCTCCCGTAACTGGCCGGGCGGCCACGATCAATCCACCCAATTCTCCAGGTGCAACCCCTCGATCCGGGTGAATTCGGCCGTGTTGTTGGTCACCAGAACCCTGTCTTCGGCGAGGGCGTGGCAGGCGATCCAGAGGTCGTTGCAGCCGATGGGGGTGCCCGCCAGTTTTAGTCGGTTGGCGTGGTGGGCATAGTGCTCGCAGAGGGCGGGCGGCGCGCCATAAGCGACCGGGATCAGCCGCGCCAGGCGATCGAGGCGGCGCCGTACTTCTTCCTTGCGAGTGCTGCGTTCCGCGCCCTTGAGCAGTTCGGCGTAAGTGAAGAAGGACATGCACAAGGTCGCGTCGGCTTCGAGCGCGTTGATGCGTGCGGCCACGGAGGGTGGTTTGTTCTTGATGAAGTAGATGACGATATTGGTGTCGAGCATGTACTTCATAACGGTTCCCGCTCCTGCACCGGGGCCTGTTCCTGGCGGTCCTCCTCCAGGAGGCCGACGAATTCTTCGTCGAAGCCGGCGAGCGCTTCCAGCAAGGCCTGACCGCGATCTTCCGGGAGCGGATGAATGACGAGATCGCCCGCATCGTTGCGGAAGATTTCGACGCGATTGACGGACAAGCGGAACTCCTGGGGAATCCGCACCGCCTGGCTGTTGCCGTTCATGAATACGCGACTGACCTGGGCTGACATGGGTGTCTCTGTGTGTACTTTGTTGTGTGCATCGTAGCAGGTGGGGTGGGTAAGCGAAACGCGTCCACCGTAGGTCTACATCCGCTCCCGCACTTCCGCCAACCTGTCGTGATTAGCCCGCGCCAGCGCCCGGAAGGGTTCGCTGATGCGCGGCTCGATTGCCGCGCTGTGCCAGAAATCCAGGGCGGCGGCGCAGGCGGTGTGCCAGTCGCTGCGTTCCGAGGGGAGCGGCAGGGCTGGATTGAATTCGCGTGGGGCGACTTCGCCTCCCGCCAGCGGGGCGTAGTTCATGGGCAGCATGTCGTAGACCGGGGCGGGGTTGAGTACAGGCACCACGCCGGGGGCGGCGGCGAAGGTGAAGCTCAGGTTGCCGGGGTGCATGTCGCTGTTGGCGATCAATTTGCCGTACCACCAGATCAGGCGAATGGCCTGTTCCATGCCGAGTGCAGCGAGTTTCAGGTCGTTGGCGATGCGGGCGGCGACTCGCGGCCAGTCGTTCTGGGTGCTGCCGAGCAGGGCGGCGTCGAGGCTGGCGAGGCTGATGAGTTCGCTGCGGCCGTGCAGTCCATGCCGGTCGAAGCGTTCCACTTCCAGGAACGTGCGGCCGCCGGCCTGGAGGATGCGGCTGGCGGCCACCGGCAAGGCGGTGGCGCGGGCGAGGCTTGCCAGCGCCAGGTGTTCGCAGACCAGTAGATCGGACCAGCGGCGCACCGTGGCCGAGTCGTTGAGTGAGTCGTCGCTGCCGGAGAATTTGACGATGACGTGCGGCGTGGCGGCGCCGGGGCGTTCGCGGCTGGCGGTGAATTTGGGGAATTTGCCCGCCGCGCTGGATTCCGCGACCCCCTGGCTGGCCACCTGTTGCGCCAACTCCAGATAGCGCGCTTCCAGGCCGCGTTCCGGGTGCGGGGCTTCGGCTTTGGCCAGGGTGTCCATCCAGCGCGTATACGCGGCTTCGCCCAGGATCAGGTTGCCGGCGCAGTCGGCGCCGTAACGGGAGAGGGCCAGCACGATCTGGTCGTCGTGCCATTTCTCCGGGTCGGGGGACACTTCCAGGTCCGCCGCGTGTCGGCGGGCGAAGGATCGGCCGAGGAACCCCTGTGGGCGCATGTCGTACAGCGGGTAGGGCAGGCCAGCCCACCAGCCGTCCCGATGCTCCGCGTCCACCGGCCAACCCAGGCCGGCGAGGTCCAGCAGCGAGCCTTCGGGCTCGACCAGGTCGAGCACACCAGCCTCATGGCCACGCCCGTGGCTGTCCACGCGAAACAGCGGAATAGGCCGGGACGAGCCGCGCAGGGGCCGGCGCAAGGCATAGCGGGTCCGGCTCGCGGCCCCCGCGCGCAGCACCCGGTCTTCCTGTTCGCGCAGGATGCGCAGCAGGGTCGGGACGCTGATGGACAAGCGTTCCGCCAGTCCGGCCGCGCTGCTTCGTGGAGATTTGCGCAGCTCGGCTTCCAGCCGGTCGCGAGCTACCTGGTTTTGTGGGCGCATGGTTAGTTAGTTAACGAGTTATGACTCGATTATATTTGTAATTATCGTTAATAAACAATGCGTTGTTATCGTTTATGTTGTTGTTATGATTTGTTTGTATGGTGTTTTTATTGGCTCATGAAAGGTGAAGATTTGAGCCGTAAGTGGCTAAATTCCGCAGATGAAGGGGGCGTAGGTGCGAATGAATTCGCACCTACAAGCATTTCGCAACACCTTGAATCGTAATGGATTTATCCGCCAACCGCAGTTTTCAGGAGCAATGGGCCGTAGGGTGTTTCTGAGGGGCTGCTCCGGCGTCCTGCCTACCCTGGCCGCTACGCCACGCAATCCACGTAATAGCGCGTCTTGCCGTTGTCCTTTGTCTTCACCAGGCCGTGCACGTCGGTTTCGAAGCCGGGGAATTTCTCGTTGAACTCGCGGGTGAATTTCAGGAAGCGGACGATGGTTTCGTTGAAGCGTTCGCCGGGGATCAGGAGCGGGATGCCGGGCGGGTAGGGGGTGAGCAGGATGGAGGTGATGCGGCCTTCCAGGGCGTCGATTTCCACGCGTTCGATGTCGCGGTGGGCCATGCGGGCGAAGGCGTCGGCCGGGCGCATGGCGGGGACCATTTCGGACAGGTACATCTCCGTGGTCAGCTTCGCCACGTCGTTGGCCTTGTAGACCTCGTGGATTTCCGTGCACAGGTCTTGCAGGCCGATGCGTTCGTAGCGTGGCTGCTTGGCGACGAAGTCCGGCATGATCCGCCACTGTGGCTGGTTGCGGTCGTAGTCGTCCTTGAACTGTTGCAGCTCGGTGACCATGGTGTTCCAGCGGCCCTTGGTGATGCCGATGGTGAACATGATGAAGAACGAATAGAGCCCGGTTTTCTCGACGATGACGCCGTGTTCCGCCAGGTATTTGGTGAGGATGGCGGCGGGGATGCCCCAGTCGGCGAAGTCGCCGCCGACATCGAGGCCGGGGGTGATGATCGTCGCCTTGATCGGGTCGAGCAGGTTGAATTCCGGCGCCAGGTCGCCGAAGCCGTGCCAGCGTTCGCCGGCGCGCAGCATCCAGTCGGAGCGAGAGCCCATGCCTTCCTCGGCCAGTTCTTCCGGGCCCCAGACCTTGAACCACCAGTCGGTGCCGGGATCGGTTTCCATTTCCGCGCCCACCTTGCGCATGGCGCGGCGGAAATCCAGGGCTTCGGCGATGGATTCTTCCACCAGGGCGGTGCCGCCCGGCTCCTCCATCATGGCCGCCGCCACGTCGCAACTGGCGATGATGGCGTACTGCGGGCTGGTCGAGGTGTGCATCAGGAAGGCTTCGTTGAACACGTCGCGGTCGAGTTTGCGGTTCTCCGATTCCTGCACCAGGATCTGCGAAGCCTGAGAGAGCCCCGCCAGCAGCTTGTGGGTGGATTGGGTGGCGAACACCATCGAATCCTTGCAACGCGGGCGGTCCGAGCCGATCGCGTGCATGCCGCGATAGAAGGTGTGGAAGGTGGCGTGCGGCAGCCAGGCCTCGTCGAAATGCAGGGTGTCGATCTTGCCGTCGAGTTCCGCCTTGATCTCTTCCACGTTGTAGAGAATGCCGTCGTAGGTGCTCTGGGTGATGGTGAGCACGCGCGGCTTGGCGTTCTTGTCCGGGGCGAAGGGGTGGGCGGCGATCTTTTTCTTGATGTTTTCCCAGTTGAATTCGGAACGCGGAATCGGCCCGATGATCCCGAAGTTATTGCGCGTGGGCATCAGGAATACGGGGATGGCGCCGGTCATGATGATGGCGTGCAGGATCGACTTGTGGCAGTTGCGGTCGACCACCACGATGTCGTTGGGCGCCACGGTGGAATGCCAGACGATCTTGTTCGAGGTGGAGGTGCCGTTGGTGACGAAGAACAGGTGGTCGCACTTGAAGATGCGCCCGGCATTGCGTTCCGAGGCCGCCACCGGGCCGGTGTGGTCGAGCAGTTGGCCAAGTTCGTCGACCGCGTTGCAGACATCGGCGCGCAGCATGTTCTCGCCGAAAAACTGGTGGAACATCTGCCCGACCGGCGACTTCAGGAAGGCGACACCGCCGGAGTGGCCGGGGCAATGCCAGGAATAGGAACCGTCCGCCGCGTAATGGGTCAGCGCGCGGAAGAAGGGCGGCGGCAGGGAATCCAGATAGGCCTTGGTCTCGCGCACGATCAGGCGGGCGACGAACTCCGGCGTGTCCTCGAACATGTGGATGAAACCATGCAGTTCGCGCAGCACGTCGTTCGGGATATGGCGGCTGGTGCGGGTCTCGCCATAAAGGAAGATGGGAATGTCGGTGTTGCGGTGGCGGATTTCCTTCACGAAGGCGCGCAGCTCGGCGATGGTCTCCTCGGTCTCGCCGGAGGAGAAATCATCGTCGTCCACCGACAGAATGAAGCCGGAGGCGCGGCTCTGTTGTTGCGCGAAAGAGGACAGATCGCCGTAACTGGTCACCCCCAGGATTTCCATGCCCTCCTCTTCCAGCGCCTTGGCCAGGGCGCGAATGCCCAGCCCGGATGCGTTCTCGGAACGGAAGTCTTCGTCGATGATGACGACGGGAAAGCGGAAACGCATGGTGGTGCTCCTGAGCAGGGGAGGGAACTAACAGCGCCGGGATTATAAGAATGCGGGAAAAGCGGCGTGTTAATTCTTGGCGTACGTTCCGCCGACGCGTTCGCCGGCAAGGCGGTGCTCTTGGAGGTAAATGCCGAGTGCGGTTCCGTGGGGCTTGGCCCGCACTACGCGTGGCCAGCCGACCCCATCAGAATTTCAGGCGTAGCGCCACGCCAGCAGGCTTTCCCGCAGCTACCTTGGGGTGATCGGTCAAACCCGGCTGGGTTGGTTCGGACTGGGACAACCCCAGTTCCCACGCTTGATTGCTCGAGGGAATGGACTCCACGCGGGAGCTTAGATTTGCCGCCATGTCTTTCAGCTTGTCGAGCAGCGTGGATGCTGTGCCGCGACCCTCGTCAGCAATCCGCATTTCCGGCGCTTCCTGAATCAAGTCGGCGAGGTCTGAAACCGGCGCGCCGCGACCGGAGCCGTAATAGTGATGGCCATGACGTTCAATCTTGCCGCTCCCCTGGGCAAACGCACCCGCCGGGAAGCCGGCCGCGACGGCCATGCCTATCAGTAGCATCTTACGTTTGGCTTTGTGTTTCATTCCGCTTCTCCCGCGCCTGCCCAGCTTGAACAGTATTGTTATAGCAGCGTAGCCCGGATGCAGCGCAGCGGAATCCGGGGAGGAAGGCGGTCACGTAAGCTCCCGGATTCCGCTGCGCTGCATCCGGGCTACAGGGCTGGGTGATGTCGGGGAAGGTGCCGACGTAATGGGCGATCTCGCCGCCCGGCTTGGCGACGGCGGTGATGGTCAGGGCCGTAGGATGTGGGGAGGTACGAACCGCATCGTTCGCACCGTCAAACGCCATGATGCGGTTCGCTGCGCTCACCACATCCTACGGCCTGCTACTCCGGGCAAACCCCCGTTTCCACCATCGTGCGCGCGATGTTTTCCAGCTTGGCCGAGCGGTCACGGGCGTATTTGCGCAGGCGTTCGAAGGCGGCCTGCTGGTCGAGGTTCCAGGCGCGCATGGCGATGCCGACCGCCGTGCCGATGCTGCGGTTGCTGTGCAGCGCCGCGCGCAGGCCGTCGAATTCCTGGGAACGGGCCAGCGCGGCGCGCAGCATGGGCACGATGCGCGGCACGTCGAGGGGCTTGACCAGGTAGCCCAGCGCCCCGAGCTTCACCGCCTGTTGCACCAGTTCTTCGTCGTCATAGGCGGTGAAGAACAGGAACGGCACGGTCGTTTCAGCGCGCAGTCGCCGCGCCAGTTCCAGGCCATCGAGGCCGGGCATGCGGAGGTCGAGCAGGGCCAGGTCGGGCTGCTCGCTCCGGCACAACGCCAGTGCGCGCAGGCCGTCGCGCGCCTCGACCACGTCGAAGCCGGCTTCGCGCAAGCCCTCGGCCAGGGTAAACAGCACGACGCGGTCATCGTCGGCGATCAACAGTTTCACCATGTCATGCTCCTTTGTGGGAAATCGCCTGCACCACCGGGGCTTCCAGGCGCAGGTGGGTGGTGAGCAGCTTGGCGGCATCCCGAGAAAAGGCCAGGTGAGCGCCTTGCTCCGGCAACAGGGATTGCACCAGACGCAGGCCGGTCTGCAAGCCCATGCCGGTGCTCAGGTCAAACGCGACGGCACTGGCCGAGGTGTTGCGAATGACGACATGGGCATGCTCGCCATCGGCGTCAACGCTGACTTGCGGCGCGCCGGCCCGTTCCGGGGAATGTTTGACCGCATTGAGGATGAGTTCATTCAGGATCAGGGCGACGGCCACGGCTTCGTCGCGATTGATCTGCACCGGCCGGAACGAGGCGTGTTCGTTCTCGATGTGGAAATCGACCGGCCGCTGTGTCTGTTCCATCACGGTCATGCAGATATGCCTGACTGTGTCGCACAGGCGGATTGCCTCGTCCGGATCGGCGCTTTGCAGGCCGTGCACCACGGCGATGGCGTGCACCTGGGTGATCGCCTTGTCCAGGTGCGGGGCGAGTTCCATGAAATTGCCCAGTTCCCGGCGCAGCAGGCCGGCGACGCTTTGCAGGTTGTTCTTGATGCGGTGATGCACCTCGCGCACCAGGACTTCGCGCTGCTTTTCCATGTCGGCCAGGCGTTGCTGTTCCAGTTGTTTGCGCGCGGTGATGTCGAGGGCGGCAAAACTCACGCCCTGTGACAGATCGGCCGGGTCTATCGGCACGGCGGAAAGCAGGATGTGGAGGATGGCGCCATCTTTCGTTTGCCAGCGGGTTTCCACCACGCCGATGCCACGCTGCGCGATCTGGGCGTATTTCTCGCGCCCGACCTGGTCGTATTCCGCCTCGCCGGGATAGAGCAGACGCGCCGGTTGCCCGATCAATTCTGCGGCGGAGTAGCCGGTCAGCACGGTCATGGCCGGGTTGATCGACTGAATGACGCGGTCGATGGTCAGGCCGATACCCGCTGGTGACGCATGCAGAATGCTGCGCATTTGCGCCTCGGCGGGGCAACACCCTGAAGTGGACCCCTGCGTCAAGACAAAAACCCACCTGATTTAAGCTGTGCATTCGACTTGATTAGCAGCTGGACGGCGCTGCCCCGGTTTTGCCTTTGACTCGGCCGTTGCTGTGG
>JAUYFG010000082.1 GCA_030690985.1 Pseudomonadota bacterium | reverse complement strand
CCTGAGAGGCTGGGCGAACTACTTCCACTATCGGAACTCAAGCGTGGTCATGAGCAAGGTCAGGCAACATGCGGAAGACCGATTGCGAACCCACTTGATGAAGCGCCACAAGATTCGGAATCGGAAGGCAGCCCTTTGCCGTTTTCCGCGCCGTGATTTGTATGAGCGTCATGGGCTGGATAAACCCCCAATGGTCGCGGGCTGGCGCGCGGCGCATGCCTCGGTATGAAGAACATCGGAAAGCCGTGTGCGGGAAAACCGCATGCACGGTTTGATGAGGGAGGGCAGGTGAGAACCTGTTTTCTACTCTGCCCTATTTCCCGCTATTTCCCGTCCCAACTGCGCCTCGTCGCCATCCGCCGTGCGCGCGGGGGCGGCTTCGGGGTGAAGCAGCGCCAGCAGGTCGAGCGCGGTGAGATGCTCGCAATCGAGGAAATTGGCGAGGTCGGAGGCGGAGTGGAGAAGGTGGCCTTTATGTATACGCATGAAGCCGCCTGTGGGTATGGTGCTTCTGCGACAAGCGCCGATAGGCCGCGCGGGACTTTCAGGTTGTCGTAGTAGGTGCGGAAACGGGGCATGAGGGCATCTTGGTCGCCAAACTGGCTCATAGGATGAGCCAGCAATCATCCGGCGGAGCGATTTTTTATGGGTGGTTGGCGGACGGGATCGCGGCGCTATAGATGACGGCGCGCATCCATGCGCCCGTGCAGGATGCGGGAAACCTGGATCGAATCCTCCATTACTGTGAAACAACCAGCTACGTGGACGATCTACGCGAACGCGTGCGGACGGCGGACAGGATCGCGGCACAGTTGTAGCGCCGGCATCCTTGCCGGCGTCTTTAACACCAGCCGGCTGGAAGCCGGCGCTACAACTACCCCAGCTTCGCCCGTTGCGCCTGCACCTTCTCCAGCGTGGCTTCGAAATCGGCCAGGCGTTTCTTCTCTTGCTCTACCACGGCGGGCGGGGCGCGGTCGACGAAGCTGGCGTTGCTCAACTTGGCGGTGGCCTTGGTGATTTCGTTGGCGAGGCGGGCGATTTCCTTGTCCAGGCGGACGATTTCGGCGTCGCGGTCGATTTCGATGTGCAGCATCAAGCGCCAGTCGCCGACGATGGCGACCGGGGCGTCGCCTTCCGGCAGTTTTTCCACTACATGCACTTCCGACAGGCGGCCGAGCAGCTTCATATAAGGCGCGTAGGCGTTCGCTTGCTCGGCGTTGCCTTCGAGATAGAGCGGCACCTTCAGCGCCGGGGAAAGGTTCATCTCGCCGCGCAGGTTGCGCACGGCGTTGGTGAGTTCCTTGAGGTTGGCCATCTCGGCGGCGGCGTTGGCATCCACGCGGGTGGGGTCGGCCTTCGGGAAGGGGGTGAGCATGATGCTGTCCTCCTGCTTGGCGCCGGCCAGCGGGGCGACCGCCTGCCACAGTTCTTCGGTGACGAAGGGGATGACCGGATGCGCCAGGCGCAGCACGGTTTCCAGCACGGTGAGCAGGGTGTGGCGGGTGGTGGCCGCCCGCTCGCCGCCACGGGTTTGGCTATCTCCGATCTGCACCTTGGCCAGTTCCAGATACCAGTCGCAGTACTCGTCCCAGACGAATTCGTAAGTGGCGCGGGCAGCCATGTCGAAGCGGTACTGGTCGAAGCCGGCGCGCACGGCGCGGGTGGCTTCTTCCAGGCGGCCGAGTATCCAGCGGTCGACGAAGGTGAGTTCACCTGCGCGTATTTCCTGGCCTTCGCAATTCATCAGCACGAAGCGGGTGGCGTTCCACAGCTTGTTGCAGAAGTTGCGATAGCCCTCGCAGCGTTGCAGGTCGAACTTGATGTCGCGGCCGTGGGTGGCCAGTGAAGCGAAGGTGAAGCGCAGGGCGTCGGTGCCGAAGCTCTGGATGCCGTCGGCGAATTCCTTGCGGGTGGCTTTCTCGATCTTGGCTGCGTCTTTGGGGTTCATCAGCCCGGTGGTGCGCTTGGCGACCAGATCGTCGATGCCGATGCCGTCGATCAGGTCGATGGGGTCGAGCACGTTGCCCTTGGACTTGCTCATCTTGTTGCCGTGGCTGTCGCGTACCAGGCCCGTTACATACACCTCTTTGAACGGCACCTTGCCGGTGAAGTGCAGGGTCATCATGACCATGCGCGCCACCCAGAAGAAGATGATGTCGAAGCCGGTGACCAGCACGCTGGTGGGCAGGTAGTGCTTCAGTTCCCAGGTGTCTTGCGGCCAGCCCAGAGTGGAGAAGGGCCACAGGGCGCTTGAAAACCAGGTGTCGAGCACGTCCTCGTCGCGGCGCAAATTGCAACTGCCAGCCTTGCCGCCGGCCTGGCGCTTGGCTTCGGCTTCCGTGGCGGCGACGTAGATGTTGCCGTCTTCGTCATACCAGGCGGGGATGCGGTGGCCCCACCAGAGTTGCCGCGAGATGCACCAGTCCTGGATGTTGTTGAGCCATTGCCGGTAGGTGCTGGTCCAGTTTTCCGGGACGAACTTCATTTCGCCGTTGTCCACCACTTCCAGGCCGCGTTTCGCCAGGCTTTCCATGCTCATGAACCACTGGTCGGTGAGCATGGGTTCGATCACCGCATGGGTGCGGTCGCCGCGCGGGATTTGCAGTTTGTGCGGTTTGGCGGAGACCAGAAGGCCCTTGGCTTGCAGTTCGTCGAGGATTTTCTGCCGCGCGACGTAGCGGTCGAGGCCCTGATATTCGGTCGGCCCGAATTCGTTGATCTTCGCGTCCAGGGTCAGCACGCTGATGGCGGCGAGCTTGTGGCGCTGGCCGACTTGCCAGTCGTTGAAGTCGTGCGCCGGGGTGATTTTCACCACGCCGGTGCCGAAGTCGCGGTCCACATAATCGTCGGCGATGATCGGGATGGAGCGTTCCGCCACCGGCAGTCGCACGGTTTTTCCCACCAGGTGCTGATAGCGCTCGTCTTCCGGATGCACGGCCACGGCGGTGTCGCCGAGCAGGGTTTCCGGGCGGGTGGTGGCGACGGTCAAAAAGCCCGAGCCATCCTCCAGCGGATAGTTGATTTCCCATATGAAGCCGTCTTCTTCCGTGCTCACCACTTCCAGGTCGGATACCGCCGTGCCCAGCACCGGGTCCCAGTTCACCAGGCGCTTGCCGCGATAGATCAGGCCCTCGTTGTAGAGCCGCACGAAGACTTCGGTGACGGCGGTCGACAGCCCTTCGTCCATGGTGAAACGCTCGCGCGACCAGTCGGGCGAAGTGCCCAGCCGCCGCATCTGCCGGGTGATGCTGGAGCCGGAGTGTTCCTTCCACTCCCACACCTTCTCCAGGAATTTCTCGCGGCCGAGGTCGTGGCGGCTGACCTTCTGCGCGTCGAGTTGCCGTTCCACCACGATCTGCGTCGCGATGCCGGCGTGGTCGGTGCCCGGTTGCCACAGGGTGTTGTCGCCATCCATACGGTGGTAGCGGGTGAGCGCATCCATGATCGTGTGCTGGAAGGCGTGACCCATGTGCAGCGTGCCGGTAACGTTGGGCGGCGGCAGCAGGATGGCATAGAAGGGTTTGTTGTCCTCGGTTCCCATGCCGTAGTAGCCGGCGCCCTCCCAGTGGGCGTACCAGCGTTTTTCGATGTCGTGGGGTTCGAAGGATTTGGCGAGTTCCATGAGGCGGTCCGGGTAAAAACAAACGCGGTAACGTTGCCGCCACCGCGTCTTTTGGATTGAGATAAGCGGCGAATTATAGAGGCGACGTAGGTTGGGCAAAGCGCAGCGTGCCCAACATTGCGACGGGTTGTTGGGCACGCTGCGCTTTGCCCAACCTACGCCTCAACCTACGCCCAACCTACATCACTTCCCCAGTTCCTCGCGTATCGCCTTGCGCACGGCTTCTTCCATGCGCAACTGCTGGCGAATGAACAGGTCGGAGAGGCGTTGTTCCACCGCCGCAACCAGATGCTCGAAGTCTTCGCCGGCGGCGGGCGGGCGCGGGGAGAGGGGGACGCTGAGGCCGATCTGGCGGCGATCACCCAGGCGGCGGTCCTGATCGCGCTGGCCCAGGTCGCGGCGGTCGCCGGCGCGGCGCTCTGTGGCATGTTCCTGAGCGCTTTGTTCTTCCTTCCCCGCCACCACTTCGGTCAGCACCGGGAAATCCTCATGTTCCAGGCCCTTGTCCAGCAGCACGTCGAGGGAGCGCTTCTCGAACAAGGCATCGATCTGGTCGAACAGGTCGCGGCTTTCGGTCATGTTTTTTCCGCCAGGTCATGGGTTGCCAGTTCGTAGCCGCGCCCTTTGAAGAAACGGTAGCGTTCGCGTGCCCGTTCCCGGTCGCCCGGCTCAGTGCTGACCACTTCCAGCAGGCGCTGAAAGCGGCCGAAAAACTCGGGCGGTTCGTTGTCCAGGCTGATGAGGATGTCCGCGTGATCCAATTCGTCGGGATCGCTGCCGATCAGGATGGGTGTCTGCCGCGCGAGCGGATGGCCGCAACGCACATGCGGCAGAAACGACAACTGCTGCGCGGTCCAGAACGCCGTGTCCAGTTCCTGCACCAGGGCCGCATCGCGGGTATAGACCAGCACCTGCTGGCCGGCGTTGAAGGCCTTGGCCGCCAGTTTGCGTGCCACGTCGGTCTTGGAAGGCGCGTTGAAATAAAAAGTTATGTGGGTCATGACGCCTGGGCGCTGGTTGACACTTGGACGCCAAGGTTAACGTGAAACACGCTCGCCCTTGTAGCGCAGGCGTCCCGCCTGCATTCAGCGCCACGAGCAGGCGAGGACGCCTGCGCTACAGGTGCGCTCGGTTTCATCATCCAGGGGGGACTCACCGCCCTGCCCGTTGGTGCTATAAACCGACCCACGCCAGCCGGCCTTCAATGAGGAGACACCCATGAAAATGTTCGCCCTTGCAGCCCTCGCCTTCTCCGCGAACGCGCTGGCCGACGCGGAAACCTTCAGCATCGACAACAGCCACAGCTTCGCCAACTGGGAACTGCGCCATGTGGTCGCCCGCACCAGCGGCACCTTCCACGACATCAAGGGCAAGGTGGTGCTGGATACCGGCAACCTCGCCAATTCCTCGGTGGATGCCACGATCAGCCTCTACAGCCTGAATTCCAGCCATATCCGGCGCGACGTGCATGCGCTCACCGATGAATTCCTGGACGCGCGCAACTACCCCGAGATGAAGTTCGTCTCCACCGGTGTGACGCCCTATTCGGCTGACAAAGGCACGATGCGCGGCCAGTTCACCCTGCATGGCGTCACCAAGCCGGTGTCCCTGGATTACCAGATCCTCGGCATCGGTTCTGACCCCTGGGGGGGCATGCGCGCCGGCTTCAAGGCCACAACCCGCATCAACCGCTCCGATTTCGGCATCACCAAATACGCAGTCAACGGCCCGGTCGGCAACGAGGTGGACATCACCCTGCTGATCGAAGGCATCAAGCTGGGCGCCGATGGCCAGCCGTTCAACGCCAAGAAGGCCGCCGAGGAAAAAGCCAAGGTGATCTCCTATCCCATGCCCGCCGTCGCGCAGCCGGCGCCGGTCGCCCAGCCGGCACCTGTCGTACAGCCTGCTCCCGCGCCGGCACCGGAAAAAAAGGAAAGTACCGAGGAGCAACTGAAGAAGAAGTTGTTGAAAGGGCTGTTCAACTGAGCCTCGCCTTCAACCAGGAAACGGCTGGCTTGTCCGGCCGTTTCCATTTGTGTCGCGCGGCTGCGCTGCATCCGGGCTACGCTGGCTGGCTGAGTAGTTACGTTTTCGGATTGAAAGGAATCTCCACATGAACCGTCTGCTCTGGACCCTGTTGCTGTTGCCCCTGGCGGGCTGTGGTGAAAAAGCGGTGCCGCCCGTGGCGCAGGCAAAAATGGTGCTGGCACACACGGTGCGGGCCGGCAGTGCCGTCTCCCAGGCCGATTATTCGGGTGAGGTGCGGGCGCGCCATGAAATCGGCCTGGCTTTTCGGGTCGGCGGCAAATTGCTGGCGCGCGCGGTCGATGTCGGTGACCCGGTGGCCGCCGGCCAGGTGCTGGCGCGGCTCGATCCGGCCGATCTGGCGCTGTCTTCTTCGGGGGCCGAGGCGAACCTGGCAGCCGTCGCCGCCGAGCGCGCCTATGCCCAGGCAGAGGTCAAGCGTTACCGCGATCTGCGCGCCCAGCAGTTCGTAAGCGCAGCGCTGCTCGATGCCAAGGAAACCGCGCTCAAGTCCGCCGAAGAGAAAGTCCGGGCACTGGCCGCTCAGGCCGGCCTGGCCCACAACCAGCGCGGTTATGCGGAATTGCGCGGCGACGCCGCCGGGGTGGTTTCCGCCGTGCTGGCCGAGGCCGGGCAGGTGGTGGCGGCGGGGCAAGCGGTGCTGAAGGTGGCGAAGAGCGGTGAGAAGGAAGTGGTGGTGGCCGTGCCGGAGAACCGGGTGGGAGAACTGGCGAAGGCCGGTGAAGTGGTGGTGACCTTGTGGGCGGCGCCGGAGAAACGCTATCGCGGCCGGGTGCGCGAAGTGGCGCCGCAGGCCGACCCGGTGACGCGCACTTTTGCGGCGAAAGTCTCCATCCTGAATGCCGATGCCGACGTGCGCCTGGGACAGACCGCGCGGGTCTTGCTGAAAAATACCTCGGGCGGCGCGCTGACCTTGATTCCTTTGGGCAGCGTGTTCCAGAAAGGGACGCAGCCGGCGGTGTGGCTGCTCGGACCTGATGGCCATGTGCATCTGCGCCCGATCCAGGTGGCAGCCTGGCGCGAGGATGGCGTCGCCGTGAGTGGTGGCCTGGCCGAGGGCGAGCGCATCGTCGCGGCGGGAGCGCACAAGCTGGTCGAGGGCGAGGCGGTTCGGGTGGCGGAAGGGGAGCGGCCATGAGCGCTACACGCTGTCGTAGCGCAGGCTTCCAGCCTGCACGCCTTGAAGACGCAGGCTGGACCCCCGATCGGAGTCGAGGGCAGGCGCCTGCGCTACAAGGGTGGGGCGCTGCGCCATGAAATCCTTCAACCTCTCCACCTGGTCGCTGGAGCATCCCAGTCTGGTTGCCTATCTCATGCTGGTGCTGACCCTGGGCGGCATCCTGGCTTACTTCAATCTGGGGCGTTCGGAAGACCCCGACTTCACCATCAAGATCATGGTGGTGCGCAGTTTCTGGCCGGGGGCGACGGCGCGCGAGGTGGAATTGCAGGTCACCGACCGGATCGAGAAGAAACTTCAGGAGTTGCCCTTTCTCGATAATCTGCGCAGCTATTCCAAGCCGGGCGAGTCGCTGGTGTTTGTGGAATTGCGCGATTTCACGCCGCCGAAGAAGGTGCCGGAGCTCTGGTATCAGGTGCGCAAGAAGCTCGACGACATCCGCGCCAGCCTCCCGGCGGGGGTGCGGGGGCCGTTTCCCAATGATGAATTCGGTGATGCTTTCGGCAATGTCTTCGCGCTGACCGGCGACGGCTACACGCTGGCCGAACTGCGCCGCCAGGCCGACCGACTCGCACTGGAACTGCGCCGCATCCCGGATGTGGCCAAGGTGGATCTGATCGGCGTGCAGGACGAACGCATCTGGATCGAGATGTCGGCGGCCAAGCTCGCCACCCTGGGCCTCGACCCGCGATTGATCCAACAGACGCTGCAAGCGCAGAACGCGATGACTCCGGCCGGCTTCGTCGATACCGGCAGCGACCGCATCCGCATCCATGTGACCGGCAGTTTCGACAGCGTGGAATCGATCCGCGCCATCGGCATTCGTGCCGGCGACAAGCTGTTCAAGCTGGGCGATGTGGCGAAGGTGTGGCGCGGCTATGCCGACCCGCCGCAAGCGCATTTCCGCTGGCAGGGGAAGGCGGCCGTCGGCCTGGCACTGTCGATGACCCGGGGTGGCAACGTGATGAACCTGGGCGAGCAACTCCAGGCCACCACCGCGCGCCTGCGCGCTGAATTGCCGGTGGGCCTGGAACTGCATCAGGTGGCCGATCAGCCGGCGGTGGTGAAAAACAATATCGACGAGTTCATGAAGAGCCTGCTGGAAGCGGTCGCCATCGTCCTGGCGGTGAGCTTTCTCTTCCTCGGCCTACGCACCGGCCTGGTGGTGGCGCTGTCGATTCCCGTGGTGCTGGCGGTGACCTTTCTGCTGATGAAGCCGGCCGGCATCGACCTGCAACGCATCTCCCTGGGCGCGTTGATCATCGCCCTGGGCTTGCTGGTGGACGATGCCATCATCGCCGTGGAAATGATGGTGGTGAAAATGGAGCAGGGCTGGGAGAAATCCAAGGCGGCGGCTTTCGCCTATACCTCGACGGCGTTCCCCATGCTCACCGGCACCCTGATTACCGCCGCCGGCTTCTTGCCGGTGGGCTTCGCCAAGAGCGCGGCGGGGGAATACACCTTCTCGATTTTTGCCGTGGTCGGCATCGCCCTGTTGACCTCCTGGGTGGCGGCGGTGCTGTTCATTCCCTGGCTGGGCTCGCGCCTGCTGAACCGCGAGGCGCTGATGGCGAAGGCGGCGAAACATGCGGGCGACCCTTATGCCTCGCCGTTCTATCGGCGCATCAAACACATGGTGAATGGGTGCGTGGCGCATCGCTGGACGGTGATCGGCCTGACCCTGGCGACTTTCGTGCTGGCCATCGTCGGCTTCAAACAGGGTGTGGAAAAACAGTTCTTCCCCACCACCAACCGCCCGGAACTGCTGATCGACCTGTGGTTGCCGCAGGGCGCCTCGGTCAAGGCCACGGACATCGAGGTGAAGCGGGTGGAAGCGATGTTGGCCAGCGACCCGGAACTCAAGGGCCGGATCAGCCACTACGCGGCTTATGTGGGCATGGGCAGTGTGCGTTTCTTCCTGCCGCTGGACCCGCAGATGCCCAACGACAACTTCGCCCAGTTCGTCTTGATGACCACCGATTTGCAGGCGCGCGAGGCGGTGAAGGCACGCCTGGAACAGCGCCTGGCCAAGGAGTTCACCGGCCTGCGCGGGCGCGTGCTGCGGCTGGAAAACGGCCCGCCGGTGGGCTTCCCGGTGCAGTTCCGGGTGAGCGGTTCCGATCCGGACAAGCTGCGTGGCATCGCCGGCGAGGTGGCGGCCGTCATGCGCGCCCACCCCTATGCCAAGGATGTGCATCTGGATTGGAACGAGCGCATCAAACAGGTGCGCCTGGAGGTCGATCAGGACAAGGCGCGCGCGCTGGGCATCAGCTCGCAAGAACTGTCGCAGATCGTCAACAACCTGCTCAACGGCGTCGCCATCACCCAGTTCCGCGAGGGCGACCAGTTGATCGACGTGATGGGCCGGGCGGAAGGCCTGGAGCGCAATCGTCTGTCGCAACTCGCCGACTTGCAGGTGCATACCCGCGACGGCCGTTTCGTGCCGCTGTCGCAGATCGCCACCCTCACGCCGGAACTGGAGGAAGGCCTGATCTGGCGGCGCGACCGCCTGCCCACCATCACGGTGCGTTGCGATCTGCGCGAAGGCATCCAGGCGCCCACCGTCAGCTCGGACATCAATCCGAAGCTGGACGCCCTGCGCGCGAAACTGCCGCCCGGCTACCGTATCGACCTCGGCGGCACGGCGGAAAAGTCGGGGCACGCGGAGAACTCCATCCGCACCGTGTTCCCGCTGGCCATCATCGTGGTGGTGACCCTGTTGATGATCCAGTTGCAGAGCTTTCAGCGCACCTTGCTGGTATTGCTCACCGCGCCGCTGGGGATGATCGGTGTCACCGCTTCGCTGCTGTTGTTCCAGGCGCCGTTCGGCTTCGTCGCGCAGCTCGGGGTGATCGCCCTGTTCGGCATGATCATGCGCAACTCGGTGATCCTGGTGGATCAGATCGAACAGGACATCAAAGCCGGCCATGCCGCCTGGGATGCCATCGTCGGCGCCACCGTGCGCCGCTTCCGGCCGATCATGCTCACCGCGCTGGCGGCGATCCTGGCGATGATTCCGCTGACCCGCAGCGTGTTCTGGGGGCCGATGGCTACCGCCATCATGGGCGGCCTGTTCATCGCCACCCTGCTGACCCTGCTGTTCCTCCCGGCCCTGTACGCCGCCTGGTTCCGGGTGCGGCCCCCGGAGGGCGCGGGTTACAATCCCGCGCCTTGAATCGGATACGTTTTCTGGAGCTGTCATGGATTACGAACAGGCACGTTTCAACATGATCGAGCAGCAAATCCGCCCCTGGGAAGTGCTGGACCCCAAGGTGCTCGACCTGTTGTTGAAGGTGAAACGCGAGGATTTCGCGCCGACGCTGTATCAATCACTGGCCTTCGTCGATATGGGGATTCCCCTGGGCCATGGCGAAGCGATGTGGGCGCCGGTGATCGAGGCGCGTGCGCTACAGGCCGTCCAGGTCAAAGCCACTGACCGGGTGCTGGAAATCGGTACCGGCAGCGGCTATTTCACCGCGCTGCTGGCCGCCCAGGCGGAGCTGGTGGTCACCGTGGAACTGCACGCCGACCTGCGCGAGGAGGCGGAGAAACGCTTCCACGCGCACGGCCTGAGCAACATCCAGACCCGCCTCGGCGATGGCGCTCGCGACTGGATCATCGACGGCCACTTCGACGTGATCGTGCTGACCGGCTCGGTTCCGTTGCTACCCGAGGCTTATCTGAAACGCCTCAACCCCGGTGGCCGCCTGTTCGCCATCGTCGGCGTTGGCCCGGCGATGTCGGCTACGCTGGTTACCTGCATGTCACGCGGTGTTTGCCGCAGCGATTCATTGTTCGAGACAGTCAGCAAAACCCTGGTGAACGCGGCCGAACCGGAACGGTTTGTGTTCTGAGATGCAGCAAAGAGGAAATGCCGGCACCCAAAACAACCGTCATTCCCGCGAATGCGGGAATCCAGTTCGTAGGGCTGATTGCCTTGAAAATCAATCAGATGGACAACCTGGATTTCCGCGTTCGCGGGAATGACGACGGATTTTTCCGCCGGCTTCGGTTAACTCACGACATCTGACCATGCAAAATTTGCGCCCCGTCGAACTCAAGGCCTGGCTGGACGACCCGGCGCGCCCCCAGCCCTTGCTGCTGGACGTGCGCGAGGGCTGGGAATACGAACGCTGCCACCTCGACGGGGCGACGCTGTTGCCCATGAGCAGCATCCAGACCCGGTTGGGGGAACTCGACCTGAACCGCGAGACGGTGGTGATCTGCCATCACGGCGTGCGCAGTTTTCATGTCGCGCGCTTCCTGGAAGCCAACGGCTTTTGCAACGTGATCAACCTGACCGGCGGCGTCGATGCCTGGGCCAAGGAAGTCGATCGCACCATGCCCACTTACTGAGTCGAACCCACCATGCGCCTGACCCTGCTAACCGTCGCCCTGGCCTGTGTTGCCCAGGTTGCCTGGGCTGCCAATCTGAGTTCGATCTACCAACTCGCCCGCGAAAACGACGCCGTATTTGCCGCCGCGCAGGAAGCCTACAAGGCCGGCCTGGAAAAACTGCCGCAGGGCAGGGCGCTGCTGCGGCCCAACGTGAACCTGACCGGCAACCTGCGCCACAACGACAGCAATGTTTCCGCTTCGTATTCATCGCACCTCTATACCCTCACGCTTACCCAGCCGATCTACCGGAAACAGAACCTGGAAAGCTACGAGCAGGCCAAGCTGCAAGTGCTGCAAGCTGAACAGACACTGAAAGTGGCGGAACAGGATCTGCAATTTCGTGTGGCCAAAGCCTATTTCGATGTGCTGCAAGCCCAGGATGTGCTCGCCACCGCGCGTTCCCAGAAGCAGGCTTATGCCGAGCAACTGGCGCAGGCGCGCAAGAGTTTCGAGGTGGGCGCCGCCACCATCACCGACACCCATGAGGCGCAGGCGCGTTACGACCTCACCACGGCGCAGGAAATCGCCGGGCAGAACGACCTGGAAGTGAAAAAGCGCACCCTGGAGAAAATCGTCAACCAGGAAGCGCCCACGCTCGCATTGCTCAATGAACAAGCCAAAATGCGGCTGCCCGAACCCAACAACATGGACGCCTGGGTCAAGCAGGCCGAGGCCGACAGTCTCGCCGTGGCGCTTGGCCGTACAGCCCAGGAAACGGCGCGTCGTGAAGTGGACAAGCAGAAGGGGGGCCACCATCCCACGCTGGATTTTGCCGCCAGCTATAGCGGCAGCCAAAACTCCCTTGGTGGCGGAACGGGTGACAGAAAAACAGGCTACCTCGGAGTTGAATTTGCCCTGCCGATCTACCAGGGCGGCGCCACCGATTCACACGTGCGGGAAGCTTCCGCCAACCTGGAAAAATCTCGCCACGAACTCGACAACGCGCGCCGCCAGGCGACGCTGGACGCGCGCCAGTCCTACCTCGGCGTGCTCTCCGGCAATGCCCAGGTGCAAGCCCTGGAGCAGGCGCTGGTTTCCAGCGAAGCGCAGCTCAGGTCGACCAAGCTGGGACTGGAAGTCGGTGTGCGCACACGGGTGGACGTACTCAACGCCCAGCAGCAGCTTTTCACCACCCGCAAGGATCTCTCCGCCGCCCGCTATCAAACCCTGATCGCCGGCCTGACCCTGAAAGCCGCCGCCGGCGGCCTCATGGAAAACGATCTAAAAGCCCTCGACGCGCTGTTGGTGGAAGAGAAGAAATAACGGCACCGTAGGGTGCGGTGAGGAACGAACCGCACCACGCGACGCAGGCTGGGTTGATGCGGTTCGCTGCGCTCACCACATCCTACGACTGCTGCGCTGCATCCGGGCTACCCGGGTTTTTCCAGCATCCCCATCACCCGTGCCGTCGCCCCCCGATTCGCTGCGGCGAAGCGCAAACCGGCCTCCCGCATTTGCTGGCGTGCCGGGGGGGCGCCGGCGAGTGCCGACACCGTTTCGGCCAGGTCTCCCGCATCCGCAACCCGCTGCGCCGCGCCACAGGCCACCGCCTGCTCCGCAGCCTCCGAGAAATTCCAGGTATGCGGCCCGATCAGGGCCGGACACCCCGCCGCAGCCGCTTCGATCAGGTTCTGTCCACCCAGCGGCAACAGGCTGCCACCCACATAAGCCAGATCCGCCGTCGCGTAATAAGCCGCCAGTTCGCCCATGCTGTCGCCGAGGAATACACGGGTATCGGGTTGCACCGGCTGCTTCGCGCCGCGCCGGACGTAGGCCAGGCCACGTTCCTCCAACAGCCTCGCCACCGCGTCGAAGCGTTGCGGATGGCGCGGCACCAGCACCAGCAGCAGACCGGGAATATCCAGGTTCGCGAGCGCGTCGAGGATCAATGTTTCCTCCCCCTCGCGGGTGCTCGCGGCAAGAAACACGAAACGGCCGCGGAATGCCTCCCGCAATCCACGCGCGCGTTCCCGGGTGTCGGTCGGCGGTGTCACATCGAACTTCACATTGCCGCTGATTTCCACCTCCTCGGCACCCAGATCGCGCAGGCGTCGCGCATCGTCCATCGTCTGCGCCGCGATGCCCGCCAGGCTGCGCAATGCCGGTGCCGCCAGGGCACGAAAACGGCTGTAGCCGCGCGCCGATTTCTCCGACAGGCGCGCATTCACCAGAAACAGGGGAATGCCTCGATGCGCGCAGGCGGCATAGAGGTTGGGCCAGATTTCCGTCTCCATGATCACGCCCATCACCGGCCGCGCGCGGCGCAGGAACAGCCGGATCAGGGGCGGGAAGTCGTAGGGTAGATAGGCTTGCATCACGCTGTCGCCGAACAGTTCGCCGCCGGTCGCCCGCCCGGTCGGCGTGGCATGGGTGAGCAGGATGGTGTGATCGGGATGGCGCGCCTTGAGTGCCTTTACCAGTGGCACGGCGGCACGGGTTTCGCCGACAGAAACAGCATGCAGCCAGATCACCGGCCGCTCGCCCACCGGTGCCCAGCCGAGGCGTTCGCGCCAGTGGCGCAGATAGTCCGGTTGCCGCCGTGCCCGCCAGAGCAGGTAGAGAAAGGCGACGGGCAGCAGCGGCAGCCAGGCCAGGGAATAGAGATGACGCATGGGGTGGTTCTCGATGAAGGATGGCCGAAGTCTATAATCCCGCGACCTTCAAGGTGACCGGAAACCGCGCGTATCGCCCACGAACGAACCGGCTTGCTGGATGGGCCGACCGATTTCAACCCCCTCATCAATAGAGAGAACCTCATGAAAGTACTCGTCACCGGCGCCGCCGGCTTCATCGGCATGCATGTATCGGAAATTCTGTTGAAGCGCGGCGACGAAGTGGTCGGCATCGACAACCTCAACGACTACTACGACCCCAAGCTCAAGCTGGCGCGCCTGGAGCGGTTGAAGCCCTATCCGAACTTCAAGTTCGTGCGTGGCGACATTGCCGACCGGGTGACGGTGGAAGACCTGTTCGCCGCCGAGAAATTCAACAAGGTGATCAACCTCGCCGCGCAGCCCGGCGTGCGCTATTCGCTGAAGAACCCCTACGTCTACATCCAGACCAATCTGGTCGGTTTCGGCAACCTGCTGGAAGGCTGCCGCCACAACGGCGTCGAACATTTCGTCTACGCCAGTTCTTCCAGCGTCTACGGCGCCAACACCCACATGCCGTTCTCGGTGCACGACAACGTCGACCACCCGGTCAGCCTCTACGCCGCCAGCAAGAAGGCCAACGAACTGATGGCGCACACCTACAGCCACCTCTACGGCCTACCGACGACGGGTTTGCGTTATTTCACCGTCTACGGCCCCTGGGGCCGCCCGGACATGTCGCCCTGGCTGTTCACCTCCGCCATCCTCGAAGACCGCACCATCGACGTATTCAACATGGGCAAGATGCAGCGCGACTTCACCTACATCGACGACATCGCCGAAGGCACGGTGCGGGTGCTCGACAAGATCGCCACCCCCAATCCCGACTTCACCACGGATGCCCCCGACCCCGGCACCAGCTACGCGCCTTACCGTGTCTACAACATCGGCAACCACCAACCGGTGGAACTGATGACCTTCATCAAGATCATCGAAGACTCCCTCGGCCAGGAAGCGAAAAAGAACTACCTGCCGATGCAGCCGGGCGACGTCGTGGCCACCTACGCCAACGTCGACGATCTCAAGCGCGATGTCGGCTTCGAACCGAAGACGGAACTGGCCACAGGCATCGCCAACTGGGCGGCGTGGTACCGCAAGTACCACGGTATTTGATGCGCGGGATTGGGCCTCGGAAATAGGCGGTCAGCGGTCGTTTGGAGGGGGGCAACGTCGGCACTCGGTTGCCGTCAATGAGTGAGCCGAAAAAATGTGGCTCTATGTGTTCGTAGTGGGTAACGCGTTGTCGTAGGAGCGGGCTTGCCCGCGATAACCGCCGTGGTACCCACAAGGGGCACGCCGGATTCGTACGCGCTGAAGCGCTACGACTCCGCTGTATCGCGGGCAAGCCCGCTCCTACGGCAACTGCGCGGTTCCACCCGGAGGGTGAACGCCATTGGAAGCCCCCGCGCGAGCATCCATGCGGCATCCAGGTGGTCAGGGCGCGGCCGACTGAGGTTTTCAGGATGAATGCAGTAGAAATCGAAGAAGCCATATCGGACCTGGCCCTTCGGCCCTTCGACGCGGCGGAGTTCCCGTTCGACTTCCTGGCCGCTTTCGGCAATAAGGATACGGCGCTCAAGCGCCTGCGTGCCGGCAACAACAACGCTTCGGATGTGCCCGGTGGGGTGCTTCAGCGCAACAACATCCACATCGCCGTGTGCGAAGCCGGCAACGTGGGCGAAACCCTCAAGGCCTTGCGCGCCAGCCCGGCCACCACCAAAGCCCGTGCCAAGTTCATCCTCGCCACCGACGGGCAGACCCTGGAGGCCGAAGCGCTGGTGGGTAGCGAAGCCGGGGGCGAAACCATCGCCTGCGCCTATCCGGATTTTCCCGACCATTTCGGCTTCTTCCTGCCACTCGCCGGCATCTCCACCATCAAGGAGATCAAGGACAACCCCGTCGACGTGCGCGCCACCGGGAGGCTGAACAAGTTGTATGTCGAACTGCTGCGCGAGAACCCGGACTGGGCGAAAAACGAGCGCCGCGCCGACATGAACCACTTCATGGCCCGGCTGGTGTT
>JAUYFG010000075.1 GCA_030690985.1 Pseudomonadota bacterium | reverse complement strand
CGTCACCCATACGCTAGCCCAAGCCATTCATGCCGCCCGTCAGGGACTGAGCGCTCCAGCCTTGCCACCCATCCCGGCTGAATCGCCTGGGCAACAGCTTACTTTGGTGGGGACTTGAGGTGGGGTCTAAACGATTACGTTGGATCAGCATTTCGAAGCGGCAGGCATGTCCGGCATCTTCAATTTTGATTCCTGTGTGGATAACCGGAAATTCAATAACGTCCTCACCAGCCGAGACCCGCAGAAGATGTATCTCAGTGGCGTGAAATACGACAACAATGGTGAGCGCGGGCGGGCCAAGCGCATCTATCTGGAGATCATGGAGCGCTTCGAGGATCAAGCCATCGCACTGAAGGCGGCAGATCGTCTGGCCAGTATGAATGAAGTGATCGCAGTGGAACGATCCAATTCCGCCATCCGCCGGGCGGTGGAGCAGTCGGAAGCGGAAACCCAGCGTTCCATTCGCCAGGCCAACCGGGATGCGGAGGCTCGTGGCGACCAGGACAAGCGCGAGTTTTGCCGAGGGAAAAACGATTGTTTAAACTCTTGCAGCTATGGCGGTTCCTATAGCAACAGTTGTGCTTCATCCTGCCGCTCCAAGTATTCGATGTGCAATTGACCCCATGCGCCTGAAACCCGAGCAGACCCAGTTCATCAAGTCCACCATCGCCCGGCATTTCGGCGAGGGGGCGCGGGTGTGGCTGTTTGGGTCCAGGGTGAATGAAGCCAAGCGTGGCGGTGATGTCGATCTTTATGTGCAGCCTGAAGACGCGGCGGATTGTTTTCATCGGCGTATTCGCTGTCTCGGCGCTTTGGTTGAGGGCCTGCCTTATCCCGTAGATCTTGTAGTTGACGATGGCACCAGGGAGTTGCCCATCTATCGGATCGCACAACTTGAGGGAGTACGGCTATGAGCCTCGAATTGATTGCGGATTTGCGCGAGAAGCTTGGACTCCTGGACAAGATGAAAAGACATCTGGCGTTTTCTCACACCAAAGTGAGCTATTGGTGGCGGGTGGATGCGCCATTCGATGGCTGGTCGGATGAACAGTTGGAGTCTTTGGCGGCGCTAAAGGGGCGGTTCGCTGAGTTGCAGGATCATCTGGCTTTCGCGATGAAGTTGATCGCCATGATTGAGCAGGAGGACACAACCCGTTTTACCTACGTGCTCAACTACATGGTTCAGTTGGGCATCATTGATGATATGGATGAGTGGCTGTCGATACGAGATTTGCGCAATGCGGCCGCGCATGACTATTCGGCCACGGAGGTGGACAAGGCAATCCATTTCCATAGTCTTCTCCAGTATTCCGATTATCTATTTAAAACCCTGGATAGCCTGAAACGTTTTGTTGCAACGGCTTATCCGATCAACAATGGAAAGCGATAGCAACCGTTGTTATCGCGGGCAAGCCCGCTCCTACGGGGTGGGTGAACATTTTCACGTTAAGGAAATGAACTCATGAAACTCGCAGTTCTGCCGGGTGACGGCATCGGTAAAGAAATCGTCGCGCAGGCGGTCAAGGTTCTCGACGTGCTCAAGCGCGACGGCGCCAAGATCGAGATGGAGTACGGCAACATCGGCGGCGCCGGTTATGACGCCGAGGGCGATCCGCTGCCGGAGTCGACTTTGAAGTTGTCGAAAGCGGCCGATGCCGTGTTGCTGGGCGCCGTCGGTGGCCCGCAGTACGACACCCTGGATCGCCCGTTGCGCCCGGAGCGCGGCTTGTTGCGCATCCGCAAGGAACTCAACCTGTTCGCCAACCTGCGCCCGGCGCTGCTGTATCCGGAACTGGCTGAGGCGTCTTCGCTGAAGCCGGAAGTGGTGGCGGGGCTGGACATCATGATCGTGCGCGAACTCACCGGCGACGTGTACTTCGGCCAGCCGCGCGGCATCGAAATCAGAGTTGGACCCAACGGCCAGGGCGAGCGGGTCGGTTTCAACACCATGATCTATTCGGAATCCGAAGTGCGCCGCGTCGCTCAGGTTGCTTTCGGCATCGCCATGAAGCGCGGCAAAAAACTGTGTTCGGTGGAAAAGGCCAACGTGCTGGAGTGCTCGGAACTGTGGCGCGATGTGGTGGCCGAGGTGGCGAAGGAATACCCCGAGGTGGCGCTTTCCACCATGTACGTGGATAACGCCGCCATGCAACTGGTGCGCAACCCGAAGCAGTTCGACGTGATCGTCACCGGCAATATCTTCGGCGACATCCTTTCCGACGAGGCTTCCATGCTCTCCGGTTCCATCGGCATGTTGCCCTCTGCTTCGCTGGACGCGAACAACAAGGGCATGTATGAGCCCATCCACGGCTCCGCTCCGGACATCGCCGGCCGCGACATCGCCAACCCGCTGGCGACCATCCTCTCGGTGGCGATGATGTATCGCTACACCTTCGCCGACGCCACCACGGCGGACCGGATCGAGAACGCGGTGAAGCAGGTGATCGCCCAGGGCTACCGCACCGGCGACATCTGGACCGAAGGTGGCACCCGGGTGTCGTGTTCGGCGATGGGCGATGCGGTGGTGGCGGCGCTGTAAGGAGAAGTTCATGGGCCAGCCACAGCACAAACTGCTTACCGCCGAAGACTACTTCACCTCTACCGATGAGACCCGTTGGGAGCTGATCGACGGCGAGTTCTGGGACATGGCCGCCGCGCCGGTGATCCTGCATCAACTGGTTTCCAGCCGGGTGGAGGTGACCCTGAGCAACCGCATGGAAGAACGCCGGAAACGCCGCATGGATGATGGCGATCCACCCTATCCCTGCGTGTTGTTGCGGGCTCCGGTGGATGTGCGCCTGGGTGACATCACGGTGGTGCAGCCGGATGTGCTGATCGTTTGCGATCCGGCCAAGCTGGCGAATGGAAAATACGTCACTGGCGCGCCGGACATGGTGATGGAAGTGCTTTCCGCCAGCACGGCCAAGAAGGATCGCCGCGTGAAATTGCGCGTCTACCAAGCGGCGGGGGTGCCGGAGTATCTGATCCTCGACCCCTACGGCAAGACCGTGGAGCGTTACCTGCTGGAAGGCGGCCAGTATGTGTTGCCGCCGGAGACGCTGGGGGTGGAGGACGAGATCGAGTTGAAAGCGCTGCCGGGTGTGCGCATTGCGCTGACGGACTGGTTTCTGGAAGATTGAAAAACGGTGCGCGTGGCGCACCCTACATTTTTTGAAATGGAAGGACTGCAAAGATGAAAAGCGTAGGTCTGATCGGTTGGCGCGGCATGGTGGGCTCGGTGCTCATGGGCCGCATGAAGGAAGAGCGGGATTTCGATCTGGTCGATCCGGTGTTCTTCACCACCTCCAATGTCGGCGGCAAGGGGCCGGATGTTGGCCGCGACGTCCCGCCCCTGAAGGATGCGATGTCCATCGACGAACTGAAGGCGATGGACATCATCATCACCGCCCAGGGCGGCGATTACACGAAAGAGGTGTACCCGAAGCTGCGCGCAGCCGGTTGGAACGGCTATTGGATCGACGCCGCTTCCGCGCTGCGCATGAAGGACGATGCCATCATCATCCTCGACCCGGTCAACAAGGACGTGATCAAGAACGGCATCTCCGGTGGCGTGAAGACCTATGTCGGCGGCAACTGCACGGTGTCGCTGATGCTCATGGCCATCGCCGGCCTGTTCGACGCTGGCCTGATCGAGTGGATTTCGCCCATGACTTACCAGGCGGCCTCCGGTGCCGGCGCGCGCAACATGCGCGAGCTGATCAAGCAGATGGGCGCGGTCCACAGTGAAGTGGCTGATCTGGTGGCCGATCCGGCTTCCGCGATCCTGGAAATCGACCGGAAGGTGGCCGATTACATCCGTTCCGACCGCTATCCGCTGGAAGCCTGGCCGGTGCCCCTGGCCGGCAACCTGATCCCCTGGATCGACGTGGCCCTGGCTTCCGGCCAGTCCAAGGAGGAGTGGAAGGCACAGGTGGAAGCCAACAAGATTCTCGGGCGAGGTGGGCAAAATCAGGACAACCAAATCCCCATCGACGGCCTCTGTGTGCGGGTCGGCGCGATGCGCTGCCATTCCCAGGCACTCACCATCAAGATGACCAAAGATGTGCCGCTGGACGAAATCCACGCGATCATCGCCGCCCATAACCAGTGGGTGAAAGTGGTGCCCAACGACCGCGACATCACCCTGCGCGAACTGACCCCCGCCGCCGTCACCGGCACCCTCACCGTGCCGGTAGGCCGCATGCGCAAACTCAACATGGGGCCGGAATATCTGACCGCCTTCACCGTCGGCGACCAGCTCCTCTGGGGCGCGGCCGAGCCGCTGCGGCGCATGCTGCGCATCCTGCTGGAGGCATGAGGGTGAGCGACGCCACCTCCCATTTCGATCTGGCTGTTTTGGGGGCGGACGACCCCTTGGGCGAAGCCGTCCTGCGTTTGCTTGAAGAGCGCGAAGTCGCCATCGGCAAGTTGTATCCACTGACGCTGAATGAGGTGGAGACCACCGTCGCTTTCGCCGGCAAAGATTGGCCTTGCATGACCGAGGCGGAATTCGACTTCAATCAGACCCAGGCCTTGGTCGTCGCGACCCGCGCGACCGCCGCCCGGCAGTTGGCCGCCGAGGCGCTCACCGTGCGGCCGGCCATGCCGGTGATCGATGTGGCGGGAATCGATCCCGCCCCTGCCATCGTTGCGGCGCGCGTGCTCAGGGTGATCGATGCCGTGGCCGGCGTGCAAAGTGCGGAAGCCTTCGTTGCCCTGTCCGTGGCGATGGCCGGCAAGGTCGGCGTCGATGAACTGTCCAACCAGACACGCGGCTTGTTCAATCTGGCCAGTCCGGACCCCGAAGTGTTTCCGCTGCAGATCGCCTTCAATCTGATGCCGCTGCCGGATCAGGCGTATGACGCAAGCTTGGCCGAGGCTACACGGCGCCTGCTGGGCAACTCGATCGAGATCGGCTACAGCAGCATTCAGGCACCGATGTTCTTCGGCGCCGCCGTCTTGCTGCATGTTCGCGTCGAGCAGGCGGTGGATCTGGAAAAGCTGCGTCTGGCGTTGACCCGTAGCGATGGCATCACGCTGATGGAGAGCGATTTGCCCGCCGGCATACCGACTCCGGCCACCGACGCGGCGGACAGCGACGACGTATTCATCGGCCGCATCCAGGCCACGGAACACCATCTCAAACTCTGGCTGGTGTTCGATCCACTGCGCCTGGAAGCCGCGCAGATCGTGAGGGTCGTGGAAAATTGGATTGATAAGCCATCAAATTCGATGCTAACGTGAGCATTCCTTCAAATAGCGCGCCTAACCCCTTGAGACTATTCCATTTGGAACACTTCAATAAATTGTGCGGACTACTCATGTTGTTGGCGCATGCCATTGCGGCATCAGGGTTAGAGGACATAAGGGCGGAGAGATGCGTAAATCCATGAAAATCAGCGGGTTGTTGTGGGCGTTGCTGTTTGCGGTGGGAGGGGTGGAAGCCGCCGGGCTGGGCAAGCTCAGCGTCCAGTCCGCGTTGGGCCAACCGCTCAAGGCCGAGATCGAATTGCTGTCCGTCAACAAAGACGAACTTCCGGGAATTACCGCTCGCCTCGCGGGAGCGGATGCCTTCCGACAGGCGCGCATCAACCGAACCGAGGTGCTCGCCACCTTGCGCTTCAGCGTGGATCAGCGCGCAAACGGGCAGCCGGTCATTCGCGTCAGTTCCAGCGTGCCGATCGCCGACCCGTTCCTGGACATGCTGATTGAGGTCAACTGGAATTCCGGCCGCCTCCTGCGTGAATACACTGTCTTGCTGGACCCACCGGCCGAGGCCAGAGCCGCTGCTCCGGTTCAGCCCATAACCGCTCCCGAGGCGGCGCGCCCGGCACCGCCTGCCGCCGCGCCCGCGCCGGAACGCAGGGTCGTCGCGGAACCCGCCGGCCCCAGGGCGCCGGAAGCGGCACCCGCCCGGCAGCCCAAGCGCTATGGCCCGGTCCAGGGCGGCGAGACGCTACGCGGCATCGCGGGCAAGGTGAAGCAGGACGGCGTTACCCTCGAACAGATGATGGTCGGCCTATACCAGGCCAACCGGGATGCGTTTTTCGCGGACAACGTGAACCGGCTCAAGCGCGGCCAGGTACTTAATGTGCCGGATGCCGAAACGGTTCATCTCCAGGTTTCGCCCGCGCTGGCGGCGCGTACCCTGCAATCCCATGCAGCGGACTGGCACGCTTATCGCAGGAAAGTGGCTGAAATGGCGGGAGAGGCACCGGTAGCCAAGGCGCCGGAAGCCGCAGCCGGCAAGCTTGCGCCCAAGGCCGAGGAGAAAACCGCGCCTGCGGCAGCCGCCCCCAGAGATATGCTCAAACTCTCCAAGGGCGAACCCGGTAGCGCCGGGCGGCCGGATGGCAAGGTTCAGGAAAAATTGCACGCGCTGGAAGAAGAGTTGGCGTCCAGGGGGCGCGCCTTGCAAGAAGCGCAAGACCGGGTCGGGCAACTTGAGCGCACCGTGCATGACATGCAGAAGTTGCTCGAACTCAAGGCGCAGGAAGGCGCCAAAGCGCCTGCCGCGCCGGTTCAACCTGGTGCGGCGGTGGCGCCGGAAGTCCCAGCGGAGCCCGTCGCGCCGCCGCCGCCGGTGGTGGCGCCGCAGAAATCTCCCGCTCCCGTGGTGCTGCCCGCGCCTGTGCAGCAGCCAAGTGCCAGCTGGATTTCAACGTTCATCAGCAATCCGCTCTACATTGGCGGCATCGTCGCCGCCGTGCTGCTGTCCGTGCTGTTGTGGATGATGATGGTGGGCAGTCGCCGCCGCCAGGGCCTCAACAAGTTCGAAGACAGCATCATGACCGGCGGGGAATTCAAGAACAACGCGGTGTTCAACGCCGGCTCCTCCTCTTCGTCGAATGCCGGTGCCGGCGCCAATACCGAAGGCAGCATGTTGTTGACCGATTTCAGCCGCCTCGGGCTGGGAGCGATCGATACCCATGAGGTCGACCCCATCGCCGAGGCCGAGGTCTACATGGCCTATGGTCGCGATGCCCAGGCCGAGGAGATCCTCAAGGAAGCGCTGAACAAGGATCCCAACCGTCACGAAATCGCGCTCAAGCTGCTGGAAATCTATGCCGCGCGCAAGGATTCGCTGGCCTTTGAGACCGTTGCCAGCGAGCTGTACGCCGGCCTTGGCGGGCAGGGCACGCCAGTCTGGCAACGTGCCGCCGAGATGGGGCGCAGCATCGATCCGTCCAACCCGCTGTATCGCGCTACCGCTTCCGACATTCCTGCGGCACCCTCGTTTTCCCCGAAGTCGAATGGCCGTTCCGTCGCGCCCGAAGCGGCACCCCGCAGCGATTTCCCGCACGATATGCAACAGATGGACGATTGGGATGCTCCGGCTCTTTCCAAGGGGAGTGACGAGGATTTCGATATCCCGGTAGCGCCCCTTGCACGTACGGTGGATGCTGCCCCCGACGATTTCGCGCCGATGTCGCAACCTCCGCAACAGGAGGAATTCACCGCACCCTCTCCGGATCATGACTTCGCCCTGGAGTTCGAGCCTGCCGTATCTGGCTCGATCATGGCGGTGGAGAAGGCGTCCGATCCGATTGCCGAGCATGGGTTGAGCTGGGATGAGTCCCCCGTCCAGGCAGAAGAACTGGAAGCCGCGCCCGTGGGGGATGTTGAATACACGCTTGAAACCCATGTGGCATCCGAGCCACTGGACTGGAAAGAGCCGGAGGCGGGCTTGGAGTTCGCGGATGCTCTCGCGTTTGACGAGGTCCCAGAGGAAGTAGAGGCCATGCCAGTGCTCGATCTTTCCGGGATCGATCTTGAGATGGAATTTTCCCCTGAATTCGAGTCTGAATCTGAGCCTGAAGCGGCACCGGTAACGGTTCCTCCCGTGCACATGGAAGTGGAGCCCATGTTCGAGATGCCTGCCCCTGTCGAGGTTGAAACAGTGGCCGAAGCGTTCGTGCCGGCAGACGACTTTGCGCCCGACATGGTCGAGGAGTTCGTCCCCACCCCCACCCCCACCCCCACCCCCACCCCCATCGCTGAACCAACGCCAGCCGTGGTCGAGCCGGAACCCGAGGCGTCCGCCGTGGCTGCCACGCCGCCCAGCGAAGAAGTTGCCGATCCCGAGTTGTGGGAAGAAGTGAACACCAAACTTGACCTGGCCCGCGCCTATCTGGAAATGGGCGACAAGGAAGGGGCTCGCGAAATCCTCCAGGAAGTGCTGGGCGAGGGCGATGCGCTACAGAAATCCGACGCCGACAAGTTGTTGGCCGAGGCTGGCTGAAGGGGGCCTCATTGGCAAACCCGTGCACCCGGCAAGCCGCATCCTGATCTACCTCCTGGCAGCCCTGGCAATTCCGGGGCTGCCTTTTTTCTGGCTGCCGTTGTTGCTGATTTTTGCCCTGGCCGTCGATTCCCTGCGTCAACCCTGGCGTCTCTCAAGTCGATCGCCGGGCCGCCCCAAGATCGACTTGGCCCCGAGCGTAGCCGTTGCCGCTTCAGCGGCATTACGGATACGGCCTGCCCCTCGCGGGTACTCGGGGGGCGGCGTGGGCGTTTTTTCCGCGCCGGGGGTTCAACTTCTCTGGCGCACACGCTGGCTGTTGCTGGTGTTGTTCCTGGGCTATGCCTACAGCCTGCCGGGCGAACCTGCTTGGTCTTGGCTGGGCGCGTTTTCGCCGACTCAGGAGGGGCTCGCGCGCGGTGGCCAGCAGGCCTTGCGCTTGCTGGTACTCCTGCTCTGGCTGGATCTGCTGGTGCTGCGTCTACCCACTGCGTCGTTGATGGCCGGCGTTTACACCCTGTTGCGGCCTTTCACCCGGCTTGGACTCAACGTGGAACGCGCCGCCCTGCGCCTTGGCCTGACCCTACGCGCCATCGAAGGCCTGGAACGTGGGCGCGGCAACCTGCGCCGCCTGTTCGGCGAAGAACTGGGCGCCGATTTGCCGACGACGATTCACCTGGAAATACAAGCCATGCAACTGCGAGATATGGCCCTCCCAGCACTCATAGGAATCCTGTTGTTATGGTTGAGCGCATAGCCCTGGGCCTGGAATACGACGGCCGCGCCTTCCACGGCTGGCAGACCCAGCCTGACGGCAACACCGTGCAGGATCATCTGGAACGCGCGCTCGCCGTGATTCATGGCGCCCCGGCGCGCACCGTGACGGCGGGGCGTACCGATGCCGGCGTCCATGCCAGCGCCCAGGTCGTGCATTTCGATGCCCACCATTCGCGTCCGCTGCAGGCCTGGGTACGGGGTGTCAACGCGCACCTGCCGGACAGCATCTCGGTGTTGTGGGCGCGCGGGGTGGCGGAGGATTTCAGCGCCCGCTTTTCCGCGCAAGAGCGGCTCTATCGTTATTTCCTGCTCAACCGCCCGGTGCGTCCCGCCTTGCTGGCCGGGAGAGTGGGTTGGATGCACGGCCACATCGACGAAGCCGCAATGAATGTCGCTGCGGCCACCCTGCTGGGCAGCCACGATTTCTCCGCTTTCCGCGCCGCCGAGTGCCAGGCGAACAGCCCCATCCGCGAACTGCGCGAGGCCAGCGTCACGCGGGACGGCGAGATGTTGACTTTTCAGTTCCGCGCCAATGCCTTCCTGCACCACCAGGTGCGCAACATGGTCGGTGGTCTGCTCCGCGTCGGCCTGGGGCGGCGCCCGCCGGAATGGCTGGCAGAGGTTCTCGAAGGCCGCGACCGCACCCGCGCCGCCGCCACCTTTGCACCGGATGGCTTGTACCTGGCGGGCGTGCGCTACGATTCTCGCTTCGGTCTACCCACTCCCCCGCCAATGAAATCAGCCGGGTAGGATGTGGTGAGCGCAGCGAACCGCATCATGCGGCACGCGCCAAGTCGATGCGGTTCGCTATCGCTCACCACATCCTACGTCCCTGCTCCCCCGCCCATGAAATCAGCCGGGTAGTCCCTCCGAAATCCGCAATCCGCAATCCGAAATCCCCATGACCCGAGTAAAAATCTGCGGCATCACCCGCATCGAAGATGGTCTCGCCGCCGCCCAGGCCGGGGCGGATGCCATCGGCCTGGTGTTCGTCGGCAAGAGCCCGCGCCATGTCACGCCGGACCAGGCGCGTGAGATCGCCCGCGCGCTGCCGCCCTTCGTTTCCACGGTCGCCCTGTTCGTCAACCCGTCCGCCACCGAGGTGGCAGCCATCCTGAAAATCGTGCGCCCGGATGTTCTGCAATTCCACGGCGAAGAGCCCCCGGAGTTCTGTCGTTCCTTCGGCGTGCCCTATCTCAAGACCTTTCGGGTGAGGCCGGGAGTCGATTTGCTACAATCCGCCGCTTCGTATGGCGACGCTCAAGGCTGGTTGCTGGATGCCTGGAGCGAAGCGGCGCACGGCGGCACCGGAGAACGTTTTGACTGGGATTTGATTCCCCTCGATTTGCCCAGGCCGACCGTGCTGGCGGGGGGGCTGACGCCCGCCAACGTGGCCGAAGCCGTGTTCAAGGTTCGCCCCTGGGCCGTGGATGTCAGTAGCGGCGTTGAATCGAGTAAAGGCATCAAGGACGCGGCGAAAATCGCCGCCTTCATCAAGGAAATCAGAAATGCATATGTATGACCTGCCTGATAGCAAAGGGCACTTCGGCCCCTACGGGGGCGTGTTCGTCGCCGAGACCCTGATGGCCGCGCTCGACGAGCTCAAACAAGAATACGAAGCCGCCCGCCACGATCCCGATTTCCATGCTGAATTCCACCACGAACTCCGTCATTACGTCGGCCGTCCCAGCCCCATCTACCATGCCAAACGCTGGTCGGAAATCCTCGGCGGCGCACAGATCTACCTCAAGCGCGAAGACCTCAACCACACCGGCGCGCACAAGATCAACAACACCATCGGCCAGGCTTTGTTGGCCCGGCGCATGGGCAAGAAGCGGGTGATCGCCGAAACCGGCGCCGGCCAGCACGGCGTCGCCTCCGCCACCGTCGCCGCCCGCTATGGCATGGAATGCGTGGTCTACATGGGCGCCGAAGATGTCATCCGCCAGTCGCCCAACGTGTTCCGCATGAAGCTGCTCGGCGCCAAAGTGGTCGCCGTCGAATCCGGCTCCAAGACCCTGAAAGACGCGCTCAACGAAGCCATGCGCGACTGGGTCACCAACGTCGAATCCACCTTCTACATTCTCGGCACCGCCGCCGGCCCGCATCCCTACCCGATGCTGGTGCGCGACTTCCAGTGCGTGATCGGCGAGGAAAGCAAGGTGCAGATGGCTGAGATGCTGGGGCGCCAACCCGATGCCGTCATCGCCTGCGTCGGCGGCGGCTCCAACGCCATCGGCATCTTCTACCCCTACATCCCAATCGACAGCGTGCGCCTGATCGGCGTCGAAGCCGGTGGCCACGGTATCGGTAGCGGCCAGCACGCGGCCCCCTTGAACGCCGGCACGCCCGGTGTGCTGCATGGCTTCCGCAGTTATCTGATGCAGGACGCCAATGGCCAGATCATCGAAACCCACTCCATCTCCGCCGGCCTCGACTACCCCGGCGTCGGCCCGGAGCACAGCTACCTGAAAGACATCGGCCGCGCCGAATACGTGAGCATCAACGACGACGAAGCCCTGGCCGCTTTCCACAACCTGTGCCGCTTCGAAGGCATCATCCCCGCCCTGGAATCCAGCCACGCCCTCGCCCACGCCGCCAAGATCGCGCCGACCATGGACAAGGACAATATCCTGCTGGTGAACCTGTCCGGGCGCGGCGACAAGGACATCAATACGGTGGCGAAGCTGAGTGGGATCGAGTTGTAGGTTGGGCAAAGCCGAAGGCGTGCCCAACATCAACCGCCAGCCCATGAGTAATTCGATGAATCACTCATCCAAATCCGTCATTCCCGCGCAGGCGGGAATCCAGGTTGTCCATCTGATTGTTTTTAGAGGCAATCAGCCCTACGAACTGGATTCCCGCTTTCGCGGGAATGACGGCTTGATGAACGACGGCCATTTCTTCGCAACTTCTGTGGTAATCACAGCGTGAAAATCAGTTATCACGAATCGGACGACATCCTGCATATCGAATTGCAGGCGGGAAAAATTGTCCGGGATGTATCCATGAACTGGAATGTAAATATTGGATACACCGACTCCGGGGTGGGTGAAATCACGATACTCGACGCAAGGCAGGCCGGTTTGTTTCCCCTGATCCTGGAAGGGGATGCGGACAAGGTGCTGAAAGCCGCATGATCGAGTGCATGGATGCCAGAGATGCCTGCTGTCATAACGATTGAAGTCGAGATGCCGATGGCCGTGAATGTTTCGGTCAGCGAAGACACCTTGAGTGTCGACCTGCGTGATGGCCGGAGTATTTCGGTGCCGGTGGACTGGTACCCACGTTTGGCTAATGGCTCCACCAAGGAACGAAATAATTGGAGCCTGATTGGCCCTGGCGTGGGTATTCACTGGGAGGAATTGGATGAGGACATCAGTACCCTGGGGTTGATTGAAGGCAAGCCCTCGAATGAGGGCCAGGAATCTTTGCGGCAGTGGCTGGCAACTCGGCAGAGTTGAAATGAGAAAATTATCTGAATGATCGATCCTGCCCACTACAGCTACCGTGTTACCTGGTCCGATGAAGATCACGAATATGTCGGTCTGTGTGCCGAATATCCGAGCCTTTCCCACTTGGCGCCGACTCGCGATGAGGCGCTCGAAGGTATATCTGCACTGGTTGGCTATGTGGTGGCCGATCCTGTTGCTTGTGTGGCGGAAGAAGGGGTAAGCAGCAACCGTTATGGCAATGCTAGGTTGGTGGGTTGATGCACCGCTACGAAATCATTCTGTTCTGGAGCAAGGAAGACAACGCCTTCGTGGCAGATGTGCCGGAGTTGCCGGGTTGCATGGCACATGGTGATACCTATGAAGATGCGCTGCGTAATGTCCAGGAAGCCATGTCCGGCTGGATTGAGGTGGCTCAGGAGTTGGGAGAGCCGATTCCAGAGTCGCGTGGGCGTTTGATGTTCGCTTAACTTCTTCACGTAGAACTTGCAGGCTGTCTTAGCAGTCCCGATTAATTAAATGCATTCCAAGGAGAGCTTCATGGATTTCATCGATCAACTAAGGTCACTGGCTGCGCGCATCATGAATACAAAAGACATGATTCAAACAGAAGAGGCAACCAAAAATGCGATGGTGATGCCGTTTATGCAAGCCCTTGGATATAACGTCTTTGATCCACTTGAAGTAACGCCAGAGCTAATAGCAGACGTTGGGACAAAAAAAGGCGAAAAAGTTGATTACGCCATCCTGAGAGATGGCAAGCCAATTATTCTTTTTGAGTGCAAGAAATGTGGTGGCGACCTTAACATAAACCATGCGTCCCAGTTGTTCCGTTACTTCCACGTTACAGAGGCAAGATTTGGAATTCTTACCAACGGAATTGTGTACAGATTCTTCACGGATCTGGAGCAGCCAAACAAAATGGATGAAAAGCCGTTCTTGGAATTCAATATTCTTGACTTCAAAGAACAAGATGTTGAGGAATTAAAAAAGTTTGCAAAGTCTGCGTTTGATGTAGAAACAATACTCACCACGGCAAACGAACTTAAATATACCCGCGCAATCCAGAATATTCTTTCTGATTGGATGGCTAATCCATCAGAAGATTTTGTTCGTCTTGTGTCTGCGGAGTTTCTTGTAGGAAAGCGTTTTACGCCTGCCATTAAGGATCAATTCACGCAAATAACGAAACGTGCCTTCCGTCAGCTAATTGGTGATCGCATTAACGAGCGACTAAAGGTTGCAATGACTCCGGAGGCAAATGTAGCGACAGAAGAGCAGGCTATTCAAAAACCACAAGAAACAGATGCGCCGCAAATTTCTACAAGCCCTGAGGAAATTGAAGGCTTTCACATAATCCGCGCGGTTTTACACGATGTTGTAACTCCTCGTAGAATTACAATGAGAGATGCTCAGAGCTACTGCGCGATTCTTCTCGACGACAACAATCGCAAGCCAATTTGCAGGTTACGTTTTAATAATACCGAAAAGCTGGTTCTCGGTCTATTCAATGGCAAAGATGAAGAAAAGATTTTGTTGTCGGGTATTGATGATATTTACATTCATGCAGAAAAACTAAAAGCAACTGTACTTCCGTATATTCAACAAAATTAAACCCAGAAAGCTGAGTAAAGAAGCCAAACCCATGAGCCGAATCGGCCAAACCTTTACTCAACTCAAAGCCCAGTACGGTAGGTCGGAAAAGCCGGCGGCTTCATGCTGGCGCCTTCCGACAATCCCGGCGGAAGGCGCGATAAAGCCGCTTTTCCGCCCTACGGCGCTGGCTCACCCGAACCCGGTGAAATACCCTAGGCAGCGCGTTCTCGTGGTCGTTTGTGACAACTACGCCTACCTGGTGCCATTTGTCGAAGAGGATGACTATTTCTTCCTCAAGACCATCATCCCGAGCCGCAAGGCAACAAGGGACTATCTGAATCAAGGTGAAGCCGATGCCGGTAATTGACGATTACGAACTCGAAATCCTCGACGCTTACGAGAAAGGCCAACTCAAGTCCGTTGCCGGCAAAGCCGAGATCGCGAAGTTCAAGGCGGCCGCGCGTGCTACCGCCATCAAGGATCGCCGAATCAACATACGCCTGTCCTCCGGCGATCTGAGCGACATTCAAGTCAAGGCGCTCGAAGAGGGGGTGCCCTACCAGACGCTCATCGCAAGCGTTCTCCACAAATACGTTACCGGCCGTTTGGCCGAGACATCCGCTACCAGGCAACCTCGCCGCGCAACGGCCAAGATAATTGACGTCGGGTAGCCGCGTGACATCGGGTAGCTGACGGTTACACACCCTCTTTGTCTGGAAAAAACCCATGAGTCGCATCGGCCTAACCTTCACTCAACTCAAAGCCCAGGGCCGCAAGGCGCTGATTCCCTTCATTACCGCCGGCGATCCGGCGCCGGCCAATACGGTGCCTTTGATGCATGCCCTGGTCGAAGGCGGCGCCGACATCCTGGAGCTGGGGGTGCCGTTTTCCGATCCGATGGCGGATGGGCCGACCATCCAGCGGGCCAGTGAGCGGGCGTTGAAACACGGCGTCGGACTGCGCGACGTGCTGGGCATGGTGGCGGAGTTCCGCAAGGCCAATGCCGCCACGCCGGTGGTGTTGATGGGCTATGCCAATCCGATCGAGGCGATGGGTTGGGATAATTTTTGCGCCGCCGCCGCCGCCGCCGGGGTGGATGGGGTGCTGACCGTGGATTACCCACCCGAGGAATCCGCCGAGTTCGCCGCGAAATGTGCCGCCGCCGGGCTGGACAACATCTATCTGTTGGCGCCGACCACGCCGGTCGCGCGGGTTGCGGCGGTGGCGAAACTGGCGCGCGGCTTCATCTATTACGTCTCGCTGAAAGGGGTGACCGGGGCTGCGACCATCGACATGAGCGAAGTTGCCGCGCGCCTGCCCGCCATCCATGCGGCGACCGGCCTGCCGGTGGGCGTCGGCTTCGGCATTCGCGACGCGGAAACGGCGCGGCAGGTGGCCGAGGTGGCGGATGCGGTGGTGATCGGTTCGCGCATCGTGCAGGAGATCGAGCAATCCGCGCCCGAGGCGATGCTCGATAACGTGAAGAATTTCGTGGCCGGCGTGCGCGCCGCCCTGGATAACTAAAGGAAATGCCATGAGCTGGTTCCAGAAACTTATTCCCCCGAAGATCAAGCGGCGTGTCGAAGCCAGCAAGAAAGTGGTGCCCGAGGGCATCTGGAACAAGTGCCCTTCCTGTGAAGCCGTGCTCTATGCGGCGGATCTGGGGCAAAGCCAGCATGTCTGCCCGCAGTGCAACCACCATCTGCGCATCGGCGCGCGCAAGCGGCTGGACCTGCTGCTGGATGAGGAAGGCCGCAACGAGATCGGCGCCAATGTCCTGCCCCTGGACTCGCTCAAATTCAAGGACAGCAAGCGTTACAGCGACCGGATCATCGATGCCACCCGGGAGACCGATGAAAAGGATGCTCTGGTGGTCATGGAAGGTTCCATGCTGGGCGTGCCGGTGACCATGGCGGCGTTCGAGTTCCGCTTCATGGGCGGTTCGATGGGGTCGGTGGTGGGCGAGCGTTTCGTGCGTGGCGTAGAGGCATCGATCCGCGACAAGAAGCCGTTCATCTGTATTTCCGCCAGCGGTGGCGCGCGCATGCAGGAAGGCTTGACCTCGCTCATGCAGATGGCCAAGACCTCGGCCGCGTTGACCCAGCTTTCCGCCAATCGCCTGCCGTTCATCTCGGTGTTGACCGACCCGACCATGGGCGGTGTTTCTGCCAGCTTCGCCATGTTGGGCGATGTGATCGTGGCGGAGCCGAAGGCCCTGATCGGCTTCGCCGGCCCACGCGTGATCGAACAGACCGTGCGCGAGACCTTGCCGGAAGGCTTCCAGCGCGCCGAATTCCTGGTGGAACACGGCGCTGTCGATCGCATCATCGACCGCCGCGAGATGAAGCGCGCGCTGGCACGGATGTGCGCGCAGCTCATGCGCAAGCCGACGCCGAACTGACGTGGGCCAGCCAACCACCCTCGCCGGCTGGCTGGCTCACCTCGAAGCGCGCAATGTCACCGCCATCGTCCTCGGACTGGAGCGTGTCCGTGAGGTGGCCGACCGACTTGCGTTGCATCCGGTTTTTCCCCTCATCACGGTGGGGGGCACCAACGGCAAGGGTTCCGTCTGCGCCTATCTGGAAACCATGCTGGAGGCGGCCGGCTATCGCGTCGGCTGTTATACCTCGCCGCATCTGCTGCGCTACAACGAGCGGGTTCGGATCGCGGGCAATGAGGCCAGTGATGCCGACTTGTGCCGCGCCCTGGCGGCGGTCGAAGCCGCACGCAGCGCTACGCCCCTGACCTATTTCGAGCAAGGCACGCTGGCTGCGCTGTGGTTGTTCCAGGAAGCCGGCATTGATGTCGCCGTACTGGAAGTGGGGCTGGGCGGCCGGCTCGATGCGGTGAATCTGTGGGATGCCGATTGCGCCGTGGTCAGCAGTGTGGACCTCGACCACCAGGTTTTTCTCGGCGACACCCGCGAGCTGATCGGCTTCGAGAAGGCCGGCATCTACCGGGGCGGCCGTCCGGCCATCTGCGGCGACGCGAATCCGCCGGCCAGCCTGCTCGACCATGCCACTGCCATCGGCGCCGATCTTCTGCGCCTGGGGCCGGACATCCAGGTCGAAGTGGGGGAGAGCGGCTGGGCTTGCCGGGTGCGTGAGACGGCATTTCCCGCCTTGCCGCGTCCGGCCATGCCCGGCCTGCATCAGCTTGGCAACGCGGCCTGCGCCATCGCCGCCCTGTACGCCTTGCGCGAGCGCCTGCCCGTGCCCATGCAGGCGATCCGCGCCGGTATCGCGGCGGCGCGTCAGCCCGGACGTTTCCAGGTGGTCGGGCAGGCACCCCTGCGCATCCTCGATGTGGCGCACAACCCGCATGCGGCGCGCGCGCTGGCCGCGAGTCTTGCCGACTCAGTTGCCAACTCAGTTGCCAACTCAGCACCGACAGGCAACATCCACGCCGTATTCGCCATGCTGGCGGACAAGGATGTGGACGGGGTGATCGATCTGCTCGCACCCCGCATCGCCTACTGGCATGTGGCCGGGTTGACCGGTCCGCGCGGGCTGCCTGGCGCGGCGCTGGGCGAGCGTCTGGCGGCACGTTCTCTCAAGTATCAGGTGCATGCCGATGTCGCGAGTGCATGGCAAGCCGCGTGTCGGCTGGCGGGGCCGGCTGATACAATCGCCGCCTTCGGTTCCTTCCATACCGTGGCCGAGGTGATGGCCGCTATTTCACCCTCCACGAACCCGCATGGCTGATATTGCAGCGACCCAGAATACTTTGACGCAGGACCAGATGGCATTGCGTCGTCGTGCTCGGCGCCGTCTGGTGGGCGCCATCGCGATTGCGCTTAGCGCCGTACTGATCCTGCCCATGCTGTTCGATCCCGAGCCGAGGCCGCTGGGGCCGGATGTGGATATTCGCATTCCTGCACCGAGCTCGGCATTCGAAGCCGCACCCGAGACAGCGCCCGCTCTGCCCGCCGCCGTGGAGGTGGACGGACCGCCGGCACAAGCGGCCGAACCTACTTTGCCGGCTCCCGCTGCAAAGCCGGCTCCCGCCACGGCGCCGGTCGAAGCCACTGCGGGCAAGGCCGAGGCCAATGCCGATAAAGCGGTGGAGAAGGTGGCCGATAAGGTGGCCGAGAAGGTGGCCGAGAAGGCACTCGACAAGGCCGCCGTGAAGCCGCCGCCTCCCCTGCCCAAGCCAACCGGCGCATTCGCCAGCCACGGTTTCTATCTGCAACTGGGCGCGTTCACCAGCGAAAGCAACGCCCGGCAATTGCAGGAGAAGGTCGCCGCCGCCGGCTTCAAGGTGGGCATGGCCGATTCCAATGGGCAATACCGGGTGAGAGTGGGGCCGATTCCAGAAAAAGATCGCGCGCTGGAAGTGCAGGCCAAACTCAAGGCCAAGGGTTTTGCCTCGGTCATGCTGGGGCCATGAGGTTGCCATGAGTTTGCCACCATGAGTTCGCTGGACCTGATCGCGTTCGGAATCTTCACGTTTTCCGCCGTCCTCGGCCTGATGCGCGGCCTGACCCGCGAGGTGCTTTCGCTGCTGTCCTGGTTCGCGGCCTTCTATGCCGCCAAATCGTTCGCGCCCATGCTCGCTCCCTGGATACCCGGCCTGGATGCCCCTGCGCTCAGCCACGCGGCGGCGCTGGTGGTGATCTTCGTGGCGGTGCTGATTGCGGCCAGCCTGCTTGCCGCTGCGCTCGGGGGCCTGGTCAAGGTGGCTGGCATGGGGCCCTACGACAGCCTGCTGGGCGGCCTGTTCGGGGCGGCGCGCGGCATCTTCTTTCTGCTCATGCTGACCCTGTTGGCCGGGTTGACCGCCTTGCCCAAAACACATGCCTGGCAGGCTTCCCTGATCCACGGGCACCTGGAACAGGCGGCCGTCAAGCTCAAACCCTGGTTGCCGGCGGAGTTGGCAGCCCTGATTCAATACCATTGAGGTTTTCTCCATGTGCGGCATCGTCGGCATCGTCTCCAGCCAGCCCGTCAACCAGCCGCTCTACGACGCGCTGCAACTGCTGCAACATCGTGGCCAGGATGCCGCCGGCATCGTCACCATGGACGGCAGCATGTTCCACATGCACAAGGACCTGGGCATGGTGCGCGACGTATTCCGCACCCGCGACATGCGCAACCTGCCCGGCAACAGCGGCATTGCCCATGTCCGCTATCCCACCGCCGGGACCGCTTCCAGCCCGGCCGAGGCGCAGCCGTTCTATGTGAATTCGCCGTTCGGCATCGTCCTCGCGCACAACGGCAACCTCACCAATACCGAGATCTTGCAACGCGAGTTGTTCATGGACGATCTGCGCCATGTGAACACCGGTTCCGACTCGGAAGTGCTGCTCAACGTCCTTGCGCACGAGTTGCAGGAAGCGGTGCATGGGCATCGCCTCACGGTCGATGATGTGTTCAACGCGGTCGCCGGGGTGCACCGCCGTTGCAAGGGCGCCTATGCCGTGGTGGCGATGATCGCCGGCTTCGGTCTGCTGGCCTTCCGTGATCCCAACGGCATCCGCCCCTTGCTGGTCGGCCGCCAGGAAACCGATGACGGCACCGACTGGATCGTGTCCTCCGAGAGCGTGGCGGTGGAGCCGACCGGCTTCCATGTGGTGCGCGATGTGGCGCCGGGCGAGGCGGTTGTAATTACCTGCAACGGCGTATTCCACAGCCGGCAATGCGTAGCCCCCAGCGAATTCACCCCGTGCATTTTCGAATACGTCTATTTCGCCCGCCCCGACTCCATCATGGATGGCGCCTCCATCTACGAGACCCGCCTGCGCATGGGCGAATTCCTGGCCGAAAAGATCAAGCGCGATTACAGCCATCTGCCCATCGACGTGGTCATCCCCATCCCCGACACCAGCCGGCCCTCCGCCCTGCAACTGGCCTACAAGCTGGGCCTGCCGTACCGGGAGGGGTTCATCAAGAACCGCTATATCGGCCGCACTTTCATCATGCCCGGCCAGGCTTCGCGCAAGAAGTCGGTGCGGCAGAAGCTCAATGCCATGTGCGTGGAGTTCAAGGGCAAGAATGTGCTGCTGGTGGACGACTCCATCGTGCGCGGCACCACCAGCCGGGAAATCATCCAGATGGCACGCGAGGCGGGCGCCAAGTCCGTGTACTTCGCCTCCGCCTCGCCGCCGGTGCGCTACCCCAACGTTTACGGCATCGACATGCCGACCCGCGCGGAACTGCTGGCCAACGGCCGCAACGACGAGGAAATCGCCCGCGAACTGGGGGCCGATGCCGTGATCTACCAGGATCTGGCCGACCTCATCAGCGCCGTGCGTAAGGTCAACCCCAAGTTGATGCGCTTCGACGCCTCCTGTTTCGACGGCTACTACATCACCGGCGACGTCAGCGAGGAATACCTCGCCCGCCTGGAAGGCCAGAGAAACGGCGACATCCCCACCACCCCCGCGCCCTCCACCCGGCAGATGGATCTGAATCTGGCGGAGAGCGAATAACTCGTAGCATGTAGGTTGGGCAAAGCGCAGCGTGCCCAACATTGCTGTGGTGTGTTGGGCACGCTGCGCTTTGCCCAACCTACCTCATACGGATACACATCATGAATGAGCCTTTCCAGCCCGAAACCCTGGCGGTTCGCGCCGGCACCCAGCGCAGCCAGTTCAACGAGCATTCCGAGGCGATGTACCTCACCTCCAGCTTCGTCTTCGCCAGCGCCGCCGAGGCCGCCGCGCGTTTTTCCGGCGCCGAGCCCGGGCCGATCTATGCGCGCTTCACCAATCCCAGCGTCACCATGTTCGAGGATCGCCTCGCCGCCCTCGAAGGCGCCGAGCGCTGCGTCGCTTTCGCCTCCGGCATGGCCGCCATCCTCGCCACCGTGATGGGCCTGATGAAAGCCGGCGAGCATGTGGTCGCCTCGCGCTCCATCTTCGGTTCCACGGTGCAACTGTTCAGCAACATCCTCAGCCGCTTTGGCGTCGAGACCACCTTCGTCTCGCCCACCGACCCGGAAGAATGGCGCGCGGCCATCAAGCCCAACACCCGTTTGTTCTTCCTCGAATCGCCCTCCAACCCGCTCACCGAAGTCAGCGATATTCGCGCCCTGGCGGACATCGCCCACGCGGCCGGCGCTTGGCTGGCGGTGGACAACTGCTTCTGCACCCCGATCCTGCAACGCCCGCTGGAACTGGGGGCCGACATCGTCATCCACTCCGCCACCAAATATCTGGATGGGCAGGGCAGGGTGCTGGGCGGTGCCGTGCTGGGAAAAAAAGACCTGATGGAAGGCGTCTACACCTTCCTGCGCACCGCCGGCCCGACGCTATCCGCGTTCAACGCCTGGGTGCTGCACAAGGGGCTGGAAACGCTGGGCCTGAGAATGCGGGCGCATTCCGAGAATGCGCTGGAGCTGGCGACCTGGCTGGAGGCGCACCCCAAGGTCGCGCGCGTGTTCTACCCCGGCCTGCCCTCGCACCCGCAACATGAACTCGCCATGAACCAGCAGAAAACCGGTGGCGGCATCGTCGCCTTCGAGGTCGCGGGTGGCAGGGAAGCCGCCTGGAAAGTGATCGACGCCACTCGGCTCATGTCCATCACCGCCAACCTGGGCGATACCCGCACCACCATCACCCACCCCTCCAGCACCACCCACAGCCGGATGACCCCGGAACAACGCGCCACCGCCGGCATCGGCGACGGCCTCATCCGCATCGCGGCAGGTCTGGAAGCAGTCGTGGATTTGCGGAATGACCTGGCGCGCGGGCTGGACGCGCTGTAAGGCAGCGGTTCCACCGCAGGTTGCCATGCTCCGAAAGCGCGTGGCAACGGTTGCCGTCACTCGGTCACAGTCACAGTCACGGCGGCGTTGTCGACTGTCCTGCGGGTGAGCCAGACCGCAAGGGTGAAACTGCCGGCGATCACCCCCACGACGGTCAGGCCGAACAGTAATTCCTTTCCTTCGCTCCAGGTACCCAGGGCTGGCCATGCGAGCCTGGCGAGTCCGAATCCCGCCACCAAGAGACTGAGGCTCGCCACCACCAGGCTCATGACGCGCGAAGCGATCAGCGCGATCTGGTCGGCGCGCAGGATCAAACGGGAAATCCACAAGCCATTGATGCCATCGGTCACCAACATGCCAAGCACGAACAACAGGCCGAGTAGCAGCGCAGGCTGCCAGCCGCCGAACTGACTGGCGGTCAGGGCGAACAGGGCAGTCTGGCTGATCGTGTCGAAGGAGAGGGCGAACAGGGCACCCACAAGTGCCACCAGTCCTGGGCTGGCGGTTTGGGCCAGTCTTCCCAGAAAACGGCCTTTCAGACCGATGGGCCGAACCAATTCTGTCGGGTGAGACTGGATCACCGCATGGATGTTGAGCACACCCAGGGTGGTGAGGAAACAGATCGAGGTCCAGGCGCCGAACGACTCCAGCCATTCCGGGGTTTGCCAGCCAAGGGCCAGCAAGCTGACGACGAGGGCAATCGCCACCACCACAACGCCATGGCCCAGGGAAAACAGGACGCCGCAATAACGCGCCATCTGCGGTCTCTTGCGGGAGTTGAAGCGGGTCAGTCCATCGATGGTTGCGAGATGGTCGGCATCAAAGCCGTGCTTCAAGCCCAGTACGAAGACCAACATGCTGAGCGCGAGCAAGTTATTCGGCAGATATTCCATCGCGGTTCCTCAGGCTGCGTACCCGCCGAATGGTACGCCGAGGTATGAAGAAAATAAATTACGTATTATTTATGCCTTGAGCGATGAGATCGTGGCCGCCATGCCCCGCATCAGGGCGGGCGGATGCGGGTTGGCGGGTGTTCAATCCCGTGCCGGTTCCATCACCGCGTCGAGGTTGAGGTTGTCGCAGTACTCGAAGAAATCGCCGCGCAGGGTCGGCAGGTGCATGTCACCGGGCACGCCGACGGTCATGTTGACCGAGAACATGGGGGTGCCGGTGTGCGGCGCGGGGTAGGTGTCGGTGGTGAGTTCTTCGATGTTGATGCCCTGGCGCGCGAAGAAATCGGCCAGGCTGTGGACGATACCGGGATGGTCCATCGCCACCACATTGACGCGGTAAGGCACCAGCGGTGTCGTGCGTTCGGCCCGGCGGGTGCGCTTGTGGATGATCGACAGGCCGAGTTCGTCGCCGACCTGGTCGAGCCGGTCTTCCAGCTTGGTCAGCGCGTTCCAGGGCCCGGAAATCAGCATCAGGATGGCGAACTGGCCGCCCAGGACCGCCATGCGGGATTCCTCGATATTGCCGCCGGCTTCGGCGATGCGATTGGTGAAACGCTGCACCAGGCCGACCTTGTCTTCGCCGGAAGCGGTGATGGCCAGATAGTCGATGTTGCTCATGGGGGTTTCCGTTCAGGTTGCTGAAGTGGGGAGATTGTAGCCAGTGCGGGGCGCCCGGCCTACCTCGCCGCGCGGGCATAATCCTAGGAACCCCAGTTGACCGCTCCTTGGCCCTCGTGAGGGCGCAAGGATGCTGGCGTTAGCGCCTCCGATGGCGCTCACCCATTGGGTGACGCCGCTACGCGCCCGATTGCACGGTTTTCGGGTCGTCTGGCCGCGTTGCTCCTCCTTGCGGGAAACGGCCCCGCGCGTCGGCGCGCCTTGCCAGCCGACCCGAAAACCGCACCCTCGGGCGCGTTCAACTGAGGTTTCTAGGATTATTTGATGCGCATGCCCGGTTGTGCGCCGCTATCCGGAGCGAGCAGAAAGGGGCCGCCGCGTTCGTCGCTGGCGGCCAGCACCATGCCTTCGCTGAGGCCGAATTTCATCTTGCGCGGGGTCAGGTTGGCGACCATGACGGTGAGCCGGCCAACCAGCGTTTCCGGGGCGTAAGCGGCCTTGATGCCGGCGAATACGGTGCGGGTTTCCTGGCCCAGGTCGAGCGTGAGCTTGAGCAGCTTGTCGGCGCCTTCGACATGTTCGGCGTTGGCGATGCGGGCGATGCGCAGATCGATTTTTGTGAAATCGTCGATGCCGATGAACGACTCCCAGGCTGATTTTTCTTCACTGGCGGCGACTTCGGCCTTGGCCTCGTTCTGCTGGTGCTCGGCATGTCTGACCGGCGCGGCTTCCGGCGCGGGCGCCAGGCTCTGTTTGTTTTCTTCAACCATGGTCTCGATTTTCTTCGGGTCGATGCGGGTCATCAGGTGCTGGTAGTCGTTGATGACGTGGCCGGTGGGCAGGGCGGCCCAGTTGTCGCTCCAGGCCAGGGGCGGAATATTGAGAAAGGCTTCGACCTGTTCGGCCAGCTTGGGTAGCACGGGTTTCAGGTACAGGGTCAGGTCGCGGAACAGGGTCATCGCGGTGGAGCAGACTTCGTGCAGTTCGGTTTCGCGGCCTTCCTGCTTGGCCATCTCCCAGGGCTTTTTCTCGGCGATGTACTGGTTGGCGACATCGGCCAGTCGCATGATTTCACGCAAGGCGCGGCCGAAGTCTCGTTCTTCGTAGGCGTTGGCGATAGCACCCGCCTGGAATGCCGTTTCGTATTCGGCCGTCGCCGCGCGGTCGATTTCGCCCAGCTTGCCGCCGAAACGCTTGCTGATAAACCCTGCGCAACGGCTGGCGATGTTGACGTACTTGCCGACCAGGTCGCTGTTTACGCGCGCGGTGAAGTCTTCCAGGTTGAGGTCGATGTCTTCCATCGAACCGTTCAGTTTGGCGGCGTAGTAGTAGCGCAGCCATTCCGGGTTGAGGTGGTTGAGGTAGCTTTCGGCGGTGATGAAGGTGCCGCGCGATTTCGACATCTTCAGGCCGTTGACGGTGAGGAAGCCGTGGCAGAACACGCCGGTCGGCGTGCGGAAGCCGGCGTGGTGCAGTTCGGCGGGCCAGAACAGGGCGTGGAAATAGAGGATGTCTTTGCCGATGAAGTGGTAGACCTCAGCAGTGGAATCCGGCTTCCAGTATTCGTCGAAATCCAGTCCGTGCTTGTCGCAGTAGTTCTGGAAACTGCCCATGTAGCCGATCGGCGCATCCAGCCAGACGTAGTAATACTTGCCCGTGGGTTTGCCATCATCGCCCGGAATTTCAAAGCCGAAGTAGGGTGCGTCGCGCGAGATGTCCCAATCGGAGAGGCCGGCTTGCAGCCATTCGTCCAGCTTGTTGGCGGCTTCGGCCTGGACGTGCGCGGGGTCGGCGGTCCAGTGTTTGAGGAAGTCGGCGCAGCGCGGGTCGGACAGCTTGAAGAAGTGGTGATCGGATTGCTTGCGCACCGGCTTGGCGCCGGAGACGGCGGAATAGGGCTCGATCAGATCGGTGGGTTGATAGGCCGCGCCGCAGGCTTCGCAGTTGTCGCCGTACTGGTCTTTGGCGTGGCATTTGGGGCATTCGCCCTTGATGAAACGATCCGGCAGGAACATTTCTTTCACCGGGTCGTAGAACTGTTCGATCGTGCGCACCTCGATCAGCCCGGCTTCTTTCAGGCGGTTATAGATGGTGTCGGCGTAATGCCGGGTTTCCGGCGTGTTGGTGGAGTAGTAGTTGTCGAATTCGACATGGAAGCCGTCGAAATCACGCTTGTGCTCGTGCCAGGTGCGGTCGATGAGTTGTTCCGGCGTGATGCCTTCTTTCTCCGCCCGCAACATGATCGGCGTGCCGTGCGTGTCATCGGCGCAGACATAACGGCAGTCGTGGCCGCGCATTTTCTGGAAGCGCGCCCAGATGTCGGTCTGGATGTATTCGACCAGATGGCCCAGGTGGATGCTGCCGTTCGCATAGGGCAGGGCGGAAGTGACGAGTATCTTGCGGGACATGGCATCTGCGCGGGTTGAAATGGTCGCGCAATTTTAGCCGCCGAGGTGGCGACTGCACATGGAAAGCATCTGTCTAGTTTTGCCAATAAGTTGGAATCTGTATTTGTAACCCCGGGCGAACCTCGCTAGAATGCGCCCCGACCTTAGGCGCGTAGCTCAGCTGGTTAGAGCACCACCTTGACATGGTGGGGGTCGTTGGTTCGAGTCCAATCGCGCCTACCAACAAAGCAGAAGCCGGAACAGCCGTTCCGGCTTTTTCATTTCCGAAGGTGTTTGACATGCCAGTAATTCGTCTTCCCGATGGTTCCGAACGTGTTTTCGATGCGCCGGTAACGGTAGCCGAGGTGGCCGCCAGCATCGGCGCCGGCCTGGCTCGCGCGGCGCTGGCCGGCAAGGTGGATGGCGAACTGGTCGATACCTCGTTCCGTATCGAGAAAGATGCCAATCTCGCCATTGTCACCGACAAGGACGCCGACGGCGTCGATCTGATCCGTCACTCCACCGCTCACCTGCTGGCCTTCGCGGTGAAGGAGCTGTTCCCGGATGCCCAGGTGACCATCGGCCCGGTGATCGAAGACGGCTTCTATTACGACTTCTCCTACAAGCGCCCCTTTACGCTGGAAGACCTGGCGGCGATCGAGAAGCGCATGGGTGAGCTGGCCAAGAAAGACATTCCGCTGACGCGCGAGGAGTGGGATCGCGATCAGGCGGTGGCGTTTTTCGAATCCATCGGCGAGCGCTACAAGGCTGAGATCATTGCTTCGATTCCCGCCGGCCAGACCATCTCGCTGTACCGCGAGGGCGATTTCATCGACCTCTGCCGCGGCCCCCACGTGCCGTCCACCGGCAAGATCAAGGCGTTCAAGCTGATGAAGCTGGCTGGCGCCTACTGGCGCGGCGACTCGAAGAACGAGATGTTGCAGCGCGTGTATGGCACCGCCTGGGGCAACAAGGACGACCTGGCCGCCTACCTGCATCGCCTGGAAGAGGCGGAGAAGCGCGATCACCGCCGTCTCGGCAAGCAGCTCGATCTGTTCCACATGCAGGAAGAATCGCCAGGCATGGTGTTCTGGCACCCGCATGGTTGGGTGATGTGGCAGGAAATCGAGCAGTACATGCGGCGCAAGTTCATCGAGTATGGCTACCAAGAGGTGAAGACGCCGACGGTGATGGACAAGTCGCTGTGGGAGAAATCCGGCCACTGGGACAACTACCGGGAAAACATGTTCACCACCGCTTCGGAAAACCGTGATTACGCGGTGAAGCCGATGAACTGCCCCGGCCATGTGCTGATTTTCAACCACGGCCTGCATTCCTACCGCGACCTGCCGTTGCGCCTGGCCGAATTCGGTTCCTGCCACCGTAACGAGCCCTCCGGCGCGTTGCATGGCCTGATGCGGGTGCGTGCGTTTACCCAGGACGATGCCCATATTTTCTGCACCGAAGGCCAGATTCAGGCCGAGGTGTCGGACTTCATCAAGATGCTGCAAGCCGTATATGCCGACTTCGGCTTTGTCGACGTGCTGGTGAAGCTGTCCACCCGCCCGGAAAAGCGCGTCGGTTCCGACGAATCCTGGGATAAGGCGGAAGCCGGCCTGGCGGCGGCGCTGGAGCAGAACAACCTGGACTTCGACTTGCAACCGGGCGAAGGCGCTTTCTACGGGCCGAAGATCGAATTCACTCTGAAGGATTCGATCGGACGCCTCTGGCAGGTCGGCACCATTCAGCTTGATTTCAATCTGCCGGTGCGCCTGGGCGCCGAGTTCGTCGACGAAGACAACACGCGCAAACCGCCGGTGATGCTGCATCGCGCGATTCTGGGTTCGATGGAACGTTTCATCGGCATCCTGATCGAGCATTACGCCGGCAATTTCCCGGTGTGGCTCTCCCCGGTGCAGGTGGTGGTGATGAATATCACCGACAGTCAGGCGGAATATGCTGCCGAAATCGTGCAAAACCTTAAAAAACAAGGCATACGCGCGGTTTCCGACTTGAGAAACGAGAAGATCACCTATAAAATCCGCGAGCATTCCATGCAGCGCGTCCCCTACCAGATCATCGTTGGCGAGAAAGAACGTCAGGAAAACAAGGTGGCGGTTCGCAAACGCGGAGGCGAGGATCTCGGTCAGATGGACCTGGAAACCTTCCTCGGCAAGCTGCATGAAAGTGGGTAAATAACCTGAGGAGCCGATGCAACTGATCGGCTCCTCGTTTTTTCAAGGGGCTTGAGATAGCACAGGACAAGGAACCCCGGATCAATGGCGAAATAGATGTATCGCCGATCCGACTGGTGGGTGTGGAAAGCGAGCAGCTGGGTATCGTTAGCCTGCGTGAGGCTTTGGCCAAAGCCGAAGAAGCTGAATTGGACTTGGTGGAGATCGCGCCGCAGGCGCAACCCCCGGTTTGCCGAATCATGGATTACGGCAAATACAAGTACCAGGAGAGCAAGAAGCAGCACGAGGCCAAGCTCAAACAGAAGCAGATACAGATCAAGGAAGTCAAATTCCGGCCGGCGACTGATGACAATGACTATCAGGTCAAGCTGCGCAATCTGATCCGTTTTCTGGATGAGGGCGACAAAGCCAAGATCACATTGCGCTTCAGAGGCCGTGAAATGGCTCACCAGGAGTTTGGTATGCAGTTGCTCCGGCGTGTCGAGGCCGATCTGGCTGAACATGGCATCGTCGAGCAATTCCCCAAGCTGGAAGGGCGCCAGATGATCATGGTGTTGGCCCCGAAGAAAAAGGCTTGATTTTGTAAGGCGGGCGCGGGCCTTTAAGCCGTCCGGTTGGGACGTTGTAAACAAGTGCAGTGTGGCTGTTCAAGTGTTCCCGTTGGGGGCCGCCACAGGCATAGAAGAAATAGGAGCTAACCATGCCCAAAATGAAGACCAAGAGCGGAGCCGCCAAGCGCTTCCGCGTTCGAGGGAACGGTAGCATCAAGCGTTCATCCGCCTACATGCGCCACATCCTCACCAAGAAAACCACCAAGCGGAAACGCCATCTGCGTGGAATGTCCGAAGTTCATCCTGCTGACATCGGTCACGTTCGTGACATGATGCCCTACGCTTAACAAAGGAGATCAGACATGCCTCGCGTTAAACGTGGTGTAACCGCTCGCGCCAGCCACAAAAAGGTATTGAACGCAGCCAAGGGTTTCCGTGGTCGTCGCAAGAACGTATTCCGGGTAGCTAACGAAGCGGTCATGAAGGCCGGTCAATATGCATACCGTGACCGTCGCCAGAAAAAACGTCAGTTCCGTCGGCTCTGGATTGCCCGTATCAATGCGGCAGTGCGTGGGTTGGAAATGGAAATGAATTACAGCCAGTTCATGTGCGGCCTGAAAAAGGCCGCCATCGAGATCGACCGCAAGGTGCTTTCCGATATGGCGATTTTTGACCAGCCTGCTTTTGCCAAGATTGCTGAGCAGGCCAAGGCCAGCCTGGGGGCGTAAGTAAGTCTGCGCTCAAGCTGAGGGGAGGCCTGCTTAGGCCTCCCTTTTTCTTTTCTGGCTATGTTGTAACGGCACTATGGGTTAGAGCATGAATCTCGATGAAATCCTGAAGGACGCCGAGCGCGAGTTCTCTGCTGCGGCCAACTTGCCTGTTCTGGATCAGGTCAAGGCGCGCTATTTGGGTAAAAGTGGCGCAATCACCGAACAGATGAAGGGTTTGGGCGCTTTGCCGACGGATCAGCGCAAGTCAGTTGGCGCCCGTATCAACCAGATCAAGGATCAGGTTGAAGCGCTGCTCAAGTCTCGCCGCGATGCCATCCAAAGCGAAGCGCTCGAGCGTCAACTCGCAGCTGAGTCGTTGGATGTCACGCTGCCCGGACGCGGCGAGGGGGTGGGCGGTTTGCATCCGGTTACCCGGACGCTGGCCCGCATCGAGCAATTGTTTGCTTCTATCGGTTTTATCGCAGCCGATGGGCCGGAAATCGAGACCGATTTTTATAATTTCACGGCACTCAATATTCCGGAGAATCATCCGGCGCGTGCCATGCATGACACGTTCTATCTTGATGGCGGCGCATTGCTGCGCACGCACACTTCCCCGGTGCAGATTCGCTACATGCAAAACCATCCGCCGCCGATTCGGATCATTGCGCCGGGACGGGTCTATCGTTGCGATTCCGATGTCACCCATACGCCGATGTTTCATCAGGTGGAGGGTTTATGGGTGGATGAGTCGGCGTCGTTTGCCGATCTCAAGGGCTTGCTTGCCGATTTCATGGCCCGATTTTTTGAGCGGGACAATTTGCCGGTGCGTTTTCGGCCCTCGTTCTTTCCGTTTACCGAACCCTCGGCCGAGATGGATATTGGTTGTGTGATCTGTAATGGCGCGGGTTGTCGGGTTTGTTCTCACACCGGTTGGCTGGAAGTGTTGGGCTGCGGAATGGTGCATCCCAATGTATTCGACCATGTCGGCCTGGATGCCGAGCGCTTCCAGGGTTTTGCTTTCGGGCTCGGCGTAGAGCGTTTGGCCATGCTGCGCTACGGTGTCGACGATCTGCGGCTGTTCTTCGAGAACGACGTCCGCTTCCTCAAACAATTCGCTTGATTCGTCAGGCAAATCGCAACTACTCGCAACTACATCTGACGCCATGCAATTCTCTGAATCCTGGCTTCGCAGCCTCGTCAATCCCGAACTGAATTCGCAACAACTCGGCCATTTTCTGACCATGGCCGGCTTGGAAGTCGAGGCTATCGAGCCTGCGGCATCCCCCTTTACCGAAGTCGTTGTGGCGGAAATCATCCGTGCGGAAAGGCATCCCGATGCAGACCGCCTTCAGGTCTGTCAGGTCGATGTGGGTGACGGCGAGCCGCTCACCATCGTCTGCGGCGCCGCCAATGCTCGCGTGGGACTGAAGACGGCATGCGCTCGCGTCGGTGCACAACTACCGGAATTCAATATCAAGCAAGCCAAGGTGCGTGGTGTCGCTTCTTTTGGCATGTTGTGTTCCGCCAAAGAGCTGGGGCTGCCAACTGCTAGTGGCGTTGACGGCATTGTTGAATTGCCCGCCGAAGCTGCGGTTGGTCTTGATTTGCGTGAATTCCTCGATCTTGATGATCGGCTGATTACGCTCAAGCTCACGCCCAACCGGGGTGATTGTCTGTCTATCGTCGGTATTGCCCGGGAGGTCGCGGCGCTAGTGGATGCGCCGTGCGTGGAAGTGGATTGCGTTCCGGTTGCTGCAAATCTGGCCGATGTCCACCCGATTGCCATTGCTGCCGATGTGGCATGCCCGCGCTACTGCGGCCGGGTGATTCGCGGCATCGATCCGAAGGCAAGCAGCCCGCGCTGGATGGTGCAACGTCTGGAGCGTTCAGGGCTGCGCGCGATTCATCCAGTCGTGGACATCACCAACTATGTCTTGCTGGAACTTGGGCAACCCATGCATGGATTTGATCTCGCCCGTTTGCGCGGCGGTATCCAGGTTCGTATGGCGCGTGCCGGCGAAAAACTGGTGTTACTCAATGATCAAACCATCGAGTTTTCCGGGAAGGACGGAGATGCAGACGTCCTGGTGATCGCCGATGACAGCGGTCCTCTCGCCCTGGCCGGCATTATGGGCGGCTCGTCGAGCGCCGTGTCTGACACAACGTGTGACATCTTTCTTGAGTCCGCGCATTTCGCGCCGAATGCAATCGTTGGGCGCGCGCGTCGTTTCGGTTTGTCCACAGATTCTTCCCATCGCTTTGAGCGTGGTGTCGATGCCACATTGCCGCGGCGTGCGATGGAGCGCGCCACCCGCCTCATTCTGGAGATTTGCGGTGGCCAATGCGGGCCATTAGTTGAAGCCGGGAAAGGCGTGGAAAAGTTTGCTGCAGTCGAGTTTCGGCCTGCTCGGGCCAGGCGCATCCTGGGCTTCGAGTTGGGTGATGCAGCGATGCTGGGCATTCTCAAGCGTCTGGGAATGCACCTCGATACTGTGTTTGAGCCGATGCGGGTTACGCCTCCCAGTCACCGTTTCGACATCACGCGTGAAGTTGACCTCATCGAGGAAGTGGCGCGTGTGCACGGATACGACGCCATTCCAGCCGTGCGCCTGCGGGGTGAGCATGTCATGTTGCCGGTTGGCGAGGGAACGCGCACTACTCAGGATGTTAAGAAGTTAATGACAGCAAGGGGTTACCAAGAAGTCATTACCTACAGCTTTATCTCTGAAGATCTGGATCGTGATTTTCGTGTGATTGGTGTAACGCTGCCCTTGCTCAACCCGATTGCCAGCCAAATGGGGGCCATGCGTGGTTCTTTGGTCGGCGGCTTGATTCAAACGTTGCGTCACAACCTCAATCATGGCCAGGAACGTTTGCAGATTTTTGAAGTCGGGCGAGCTTTTCTTGCCAGCACAGCAGACCAGCAGCCCATGCGTCTAGGTGCGCTTGCCTACGGCGCTGTCCACAACGAGCAGTGGGGAGAAAAGTCGCGTCAGGCAGATTTTTATGATCTGCGCGCCGATCTGGAAGCGTTGCTGCATCCCTTGCCGGTGGAACTGCAGCAGGCGAATCATGGTGCGCTGCACCCTGGGCAAAGCGCTGAGATTTTCGTCGCTGGACAGCCTATCGGCTGGTTAGGCGTTCTACATCCGCGATTGACGCAGAAATATGGTTTTGCAAAATCCCCTGTGCTGCTCGAAATGGATGTAGCCCCTCTTTTACAGCGAGGCGTGCCGCGCTATCAGGGCATGCCGCGTTTCCCGGCGGTTCGGCGCGACATTGCCGTAATTGTGGATGCGAAAACCCAGTTGGATGATTTGCTGGCTTCGGTGAGAGCTGTTTCACCCCCCCTGCTGGCTGGCATTAGCTGCTTTGATGTGTACCAGGGCCAAGGCGTGGAAGCTGACAAAAAAAGCCTTGCTTTCAATATGTTGTTACAACATACTGAGAAAACGCTTACAGATTCAGAAATCGATTCTACTGTGGCGGAAGTGGTCAATATCCTGGTCAAGAACCACAACGCCTTATTGCGTAGCTGACGGAGTTTTACCCGCATGACCCTTACCAAAGCCGAATTGGCCAACCTGTTGTTCGAGAAGGTTGGGCTCAACAAGCGTGAAGCCAAGGACATGGTGGAAACCTTCTTCGAAGAAGTGAGAACTGCCTTGGAAAATGGAGACAGCGTCAAACTTTCCGGTTTTGGCAATTTTCAGCTGCGCGAAAAACCCCAGCGTCCTGGCCGTAATCCAAAAACAGGTGAAGAAATGCCCATCACAGCACGTCGTGTGGTGACATTTCATGCGAGCCAAAAATTGAAGGCCATGGTGGAAGAGGCTCATGTCGGAACATCTGCCGAGCTCTGAACTCCCGCTTATTCCGTCGAAAAGATATTTCACCATCGGCGAGGTAGGCGAGTTGTGCGGTGTAAAGCCTCACGTGCTGCGCTATTGGGAGCAAGAATTTACCCAGCTGAGGCCGGTCAAGCGGCGTGGTAACCGCCGTTACTACCAGCATCATGAGGTTATGTTGATCAGGCGTATTCGTGAGCTTCTGTATGAACAGGGGTTTACGATCAGCGGCGCCCGTAACCGATTGCTGTCAGAAGGCAATGGTGATGAGGCTTCCCCTGTTCCTGTTTTCGAAGAGGCCCACGAGCAAGCCATGACACCAGCAGACATCAAGCATGAGTTGGCTGCAATCCTCGCGCTGTTAAAAGTCTGACTTCTTCGCTGGCGCCATGAATTGGCGCTTTCTGCTGTGCCTGTTGATGCCTTTGACATCCCCCCGTTTTTAACTACTAAAGTCTCGTTTAAACAAAGGCTTGGCATGAATTCCCGTGTGCGATGCGGCGGGGTTCGCTGAACCAGATTGCCTTGGCTGTCATTAATGTGGTGTTTTCTCTCAACAGTATTTGCGGTGCGGATGACTGTCCTTTACAATCTCATGAGTTCGGGGCGTAGCGCAGCCTGGTAGCGCACCTGCATGGGGTGCAGGGGGTCGGAAGTTCGAGTCTTCTCGCCCCGACCATTATTTATCTCTCACCATCGCGGCGAATGCGGATTCTGATCAGCAACGACGACGGCTACTTTGCACCAGGTTTAGCCGTTCTTTCCGCGACACTCAAAAGTCAGGGCCATGATGTCACCGTGGTCGCGCCTGAGCGCGACCGTAGCGGGGCCAGCAATTCTCTTACGCTTGACCGCCCGTTGATGGTGCGCCAGTCGACGGCTGGTTTTCATTACGTCAATGGCACTCCCACGGATTGCGTCCACCTTGCCGTGACGGGATTGCTCCCGCAGTTGCCCGATATGGTGATCTCTGGCATTAATCATGGTGCCAACATGGGCGACGACACGGTGTATTCGGGAACTGTCGCGGCTGCGACAGAAGGTTTCCTTCTTGGCATTCCATCCATCGCCGTATCCCTGGCAAATATTCAGTCCGAGCATTTTGATACCGCCGCCGATTTTGTTGCTGGCCTGGTTCGGCGCTTTTCTACCCAACCTTTTCCGGAGCATGTTCTGCTTAATGTGAACGTGCCCGACATCGCGGCTGAAGAGATCAAGGGTGTCGAGGTGACCAGGTTGGGTCGCCGTCACAAGGCGCAAGATACCGTGAAGACAGTCAATCCGCGTAATCAAACCATGTATTGGGTAGGGGCGGCAGGTGCCGCACAAGACGCCGGCCCGGGCACGGATTTTCACGCGGTGGCGCAAGGCAAAATCTCCCTGACACCCTTGCAATTGGACTTGACCCGATACGTGCAAATGGGTCTGGTCGAAGATTGGTTGTCTCGATGACCGTGAATGGCATCGGGATGACCTCGCAGCGTGCGCGGGCACGCATGCTGGAGCGATTGAAAGAGCAGGGCATTAAAGACCCTATCGTGCTGGCAGCGATGAATGCGGTGCCTCGGCACCCGTTTCTGGAAGAGAGTATCCAGCAACGCGCTTACGACGATACGCCGCTACCCATAGGCCAAGGCCAGACCATTTCAAGCCCTTATATTGTCGCCCGCAGTTGTGAGCTGGCTTGTCGTGGTCAGATGTTGGATCGGGTGCTTGAAATCGGCGGCGGATGCGGTTATCAGGCCGCAGTTTTGTCCAAGTTGGCGAAGGAAGTGCTGAGTCTGGAGCGCATTGCCAAACTGGTTGGGCGGGCGCGCTTGGCTTTGCGGGAATTGCGCATCAACAATGTGTTGATCAAGAACGTCGATGGCAGTTTGGGATACAGGGCCGCGGCGCCTTTCGATGCAATTGTCGTAGCCGCAGCCATGCCGTATATCCCCGAGGAGTTGAAGCTGCAACTCAAGCCTGGCGGCCGCTTGGTCGCGCCGGTCGGAGCGGGCGAATCGCAACGCTTGATTGTGGTGGAAGCCGAACTCGATGGCGGGTTCAAAGAACGCGAGTTGGAGGCGGTGAAATTCGTGCCTTTGCTCTCCGGGGTGAGTTGAACCTATATTCCTCAGTTGACCGCTTCTTAGCCCTTGTGATGCCGCATGGATGCTGGCGTTTGCGCCTCCGATGGCGTTCACCATTTGGGTTGCGCCGCTACGCGCCCGATTGCGCGGTTTTCGGGCCGTCTGGCTGCGTTGCTTCTCCTTGCGGGAAACGACCCCGCGCGTCGTCGCGCCTTGCCAGCCGACTCGCCAGCCGCACACTCGGGCGCGTTCAACTGAGGAAAATAGGTTGAATCCTCTTCTGGTTCTGTTTCTTTTGCTGGCGCCGCTCCTGGTTTCGGGGTGCGCCGGCACGCGGAGTCCCGCTCCGGTGCGAGAGTCGAGCCACGCAAAAAAGCCGCTTCCACCCGCACCGGCGGGCCACTACCGGATTCAGAGCGGCGATACGTTATTCAAAATAGCGTTTGAATACGGCCTTGATAGTCGCGATCTGGCGGTATGGAATGAACTGCCAGATCCGTCGCATATTCGTAGCGGCGATCTGTTGCGCTTGCATCCACCAAAACCGCTAGTTACGACCGCCGCAATGCCAGATAAGCCCGCTGTGGCGTCGCGCGTCATCAAGGCCGATGCCGCCTTGCTTGCCGAACCGCTCGACGAGGCGGCGCCGGAGTCCTGGATCTGGCCCAGCAGGGGGGCGTTGCTGGCGCGCTTCGGCGATGACCTCAGCAAGGGAATCGATATCGGCGGCGTGCACGGGCACGCGGTACAGGCCGCTGCGCCCGGCAGGGTGGTCTATGCCGGCTCCGGCTTGCGGGGCTATGGAAAACTCATCATCATCCGCCACGGCAAGACGCTACTTTCCGCCTACGCTCACAATGCCCGCATTCTGGTGACTGAAGGTCAGAATGTGGCGCGCGGGCAACCCATCGCCGAGATGGGAGATACGGACACGGACAGGGTCAAGTTGCATTTCGAGATTCGCGAGTATGGCAAACCCGTGGACCCGCTCAACTACCTGCCGAAACAGAGTTGAGGACGAAGATGCAGGAAGATATTTATCTTGAGTCTGTGGACCCGGAATCGGAATCACCTGTAGATATCGAACTGGAAATCGTCCAGGAAGCGCCGCGCGCGGATGTCGAACAGGACTTTGATGAGATTCCCGACGTCACTCAGCTCTATCTCAACGAGATTGGTCGTGGCGGGCTGTTAACCCAGCCGGAAGAAAGGGCGCTTGCCTTCCGCGTGCGTCAAGGCGATTTCGAAGCGCGCCAGAAAATGATCGAGCGCAACTTGCGCTTGGTGGTGAACATCGCCAAGCATTACCTCAATCGCGGCCTTTCCCTGCTCGATCTGATCGAAGAAGGCAATCTTGGTCTGATGCATGCGCTCGACAAATTCGAGCCGGAACGCGGTTTCAGGTTTTCCACTTACGCTACCTGGTGGATCCGCCAGAACATCGAGCGGGCGATCATGAATCAGTCCCGCACCATCCGTTTGCCGGTCCATGTCATCAAGGAACTGAATATTTTCCTGCGCGCACAGCGCCATCTGGAAACACACGGCGTGCCGGATGCCGGCCCGGAAGAGATCGCCCATTTGACCGGCAAGCCGGTGGAAGATGTGCGGCGCTTGTTGTCCTTGAATGATCGCGTCGCCTCGTTGGATGCGCCGCTCGATATCGACCCGACCTTGTCGATCGGCGAGGCGATCGCCGATGAACGTTCCGAGCGCCCTGAGGACATGCTGCAGATGGCGGAACTCGAACACCTTGTTCAGGCCTGGCTGGCGGAACTCAGCGATAAACACCGTTGGGTGATCGAACGTCGTTTCGGCTTCAATGACGAGGACGTTGCAACGCTCGAAGAATTGGCTACCCATCTGGGCGTGACTCGCGAGCGCGTCCGCCAGATTCAGCTCGAAGCGCTCCAGGCCTTGCGTCGCATCTTGCGTAGAACAGGCATCGCCAAAGAGGGCTTGATATGAAACCAGTCCTGGATTGGGACGCCATCGATAGCGTCCTGCTCGACATGGACGGGACGCTGCTGGACCTGCATTTCGACAACCATTTCTGGCAAGTCTATGTGCCGGAAAAATTTGCCGAACGACATGGTCTGCCGCATGCCGAGGCGCATGCCGAATGTTTTCGGCGTTACAACGCCAAGGCCGGTACGCTGGATTGGTACTGCGTGGATTATTGGACGCAACAACTCGAACTCGATATCGCGCAACTGAAACAGGAGTTGTCGCACCTGATCGCGGTGCATCCCGATGTGAGCGACTTTCTTGCGGCCTTGAAAACGGCTGGGAAACGGGTTGTTCTGGTGACCAACGCCCACCGCAAGAGTCTTAATCTGAAGATGGATCGCACCGGTCTGGCGGTGCATTTCGATGCCATGCATGTTTCGCACGAATATGGCATCGCCAAGGAAGACCCCGCGTTCTGGGCCGCTTTGCAGTGCAGCGAGCCGTTCGATCCCGGCCGCACTTTGTTGGTCGATGACAGCCTGCCGGTGCTACGTTCCGCCCGCCAATTCGGCATTGCGTATTTACTTGCCATCCTGCAACCCGACACCCGGCAACCTGACAAGGATGTGGCGGATTTCGCCGCAATTCGTCGATTTGGCGAAATCATGCCGCGTGCCTCATCGGCAAGCCCATTGTGAATACGCCCCTGCATAGAGCCGACCTCGAAGCGTTGCGCCGCGTGTATCTGTTTTCCGGTCTGGACGACGATGAATATCTGCAAGCCGTCTCCCACGCCACAACCTTGACCTTGGCGCCGGGCCAGCACCTGTTTAGTCAGGGTGATCCGGCGGAGGCGTTCTATTGGGTGGCTGAGGGGGTTATCCGTTTGTTCCGCGCTTCCCCGCAAGGCGATGAAAAAGTGATTGATCTGGTCGGCCAGAATCGGTTTTTCGCCGAAGCGGTGCTGTTCATGGGCAGTCGTTATCCAATCAATGCTTCAGCCCAGAGTCACGCCAGACTGATTGCCTTCGATGGCAACAGCTTCCGGGAATGGCTGGCACAGGATGCGAATCGCTGTTTTCGCCTGCTCGCCGCGATGAGCGCCCGCATGCACAAGCTGGTCAACGAGATCGATCGGCTGACGCTGATGAAAGGCGCCGATCGCCTGTTGCAATATCTGCTCGATCACTCAGATCCGGATGAAACTGGACGTCACAAGGTCGAGCTGGAAGCGCCCAAGCAGGTGATTGCATCGCGTATTGGCGTCAAACCAGAGACGTTCTCGCGTTTGCTGCACAAACTCACCGATATTGGCTGTGTCGAGATGGACGGCACTACGCTGTACATCCGTGACCCGGAAGCGATGCGGCAAACCCGCATCGAGTAGCGGCCGATGCCATGGTGAGAATAAAACGCTCATGAAAATCATCCTGGCCGACGACCACCCCTTATTCAGGGACGGTTTTTCCCTATTGATCAGTCAGATGGAAGCAGGCGTGGTTGTCATCCAGTCGTGCTCGCTCGACGAAGCGCTCGAGCAGGCCAGATGCCACCCGGATCTGGACTTGCTGATGCTTGATCTGTACATGCCCGGCATGGCCGGTGAATCAGGCCTGGCGCGGGTGTTCGCCGAGTTTTCTTGCCTGCCCGTGGTGATCATGTCTGGTTCAGACAATCGAGACGATATGGAACGGGTGCTGGCGTCTGGCGCCTCGGGTTTCATCCCCAAGATGTCCACCTCCCAGGTCATGCTCTCCGCCGTCAAGCTTGTCCTGTCGGGCGGAATCTACGTACCGCCCCAGATGCTGCTGCCGGTCAAGCGCGATGCGCCGGCCAACGATCAGGCCGCGCACCTCACTGATCGGCAGAGGGAGGTGCTGAAACTTCTGGTGGAGGGTAAACCAAACAAGTCGATTTGCCGGGAATTGGGCATGAGCGAGGGTACGGTCAAGTCCCACATCGCTGCCATCCTGCGTGCCCTGAACGCCAACAATCGTACCGAGGCGGCGGCGGCGGCCAGGCGGCTGGGCGTGATTGCCTGACTGTATCCGACAAGCTCTGGCGGGGTGCTTATTCGCATCACGATGAAACCGGTGTGGCAAATGGTGCAAAACAGGTGCTCGATGAAATACGGACGCGGCCGAGCGATTCGCACATCAAGATTTCCACAGGCTGGTTGGTGGAAGTATCGGCTCATCCGGAAAACGGCTGGCGCCCGGGACTGACCATTTTACCTAGTCCATTCGGAAGGGATTGGATGCACCTGTTCTGGCAGGCCTCGTTCAAACTTCGGTCAGGTTCCAATTCAGGAGATCGCCGTGTTGCCGCGTATGTTCTTATCCCTCATCGGGTTGTCGTTGGTGCCCTCGTTCTGCGAGGCCGTCCAGGACTTGCAGTCGGGAATCACCCCCGAGTTGCCGAGCGAGCTGGATTATTTTGCCGAGCAGCCGATCGTGCTTTCCGTATCTCGTCTGGGGCGGTCGGCTTCCCAATCGCCCGCCGCTGTGACGGTGATCGACCGGTCGATGCTCGAGGCTTCCGGTTTCCGCCAATTGGCCGACGTATTCCGCCTGGTACCGGGATTTCAGGTCGCATGGGTACGCGGCAATCTGCCGGTAGTCACCTATCAGGGATTGACCAGCCTTTATGCGCGCCGCATGCAAGTGCTGGTCGATGGGCGCTCGGTTTACAACCCGGCTTATGGCCAGGTGCATTGGCGCGCGTTACCGGTGGCGCTGGACGACATCGACCGCATCGAGGTGGTACGCGGTCCCAACGCCGCCAACGATGGCGCCAATGCCTTCCAGGCCACCATCCACATCTATACGCGCCATGCCGCCCAGGATCACGGCACGGAGGCGGCCGTTTCGGTGGGAGAAAACAGCGTGCTCGATGGTGTGCTGCGCCATTCCGGCAGTCACGAAGACCTGTCCTGGCGCATCACTTATTTGGACCGTCAGGACGATTGGCTGGATAGCCGCTATTACTCGCCCACTGACGGCGCCCACGAGCGATTCATCAATCTGCGTCTGGACTGGCAAGCCAGCGCGCGCGATGTGGCGACCTTGGAGAGCGGGTACAGCTTGGGCAACTGGCAGAACAGCACCGTGGGCTACACCTTCAGCCCCGGCCAGACCACGGATTTCGATTCCTGGTATGTCCAGGGCCGCTGGCGCCGGGTGATCGACGCGGACAACGAATGGTCCGCCCAGTTGCATCACACCTGGACGCGGGGCATCGAGGAATTCACGCTGCCTGCGCCGCTTACAGCGCCGGACAACCTGAATTTCTGGTTCCAGCGTGACGCCCTGGAATTCGATGCGGTGCATCGCCTGTCACCCGTCCTGCGCGCGACCTGGGGTGCGGAAGTGCGCTACGACGCGGCATGGTCTGCCAACCTGACGGGCGTCAATCAAGTGCTGGACGGCTGGATGTATCGCCTCTCCGCCGCCGGGGAATGGTCCCTGTCGCCGGACTGGCTATTGCATGTCGGCGCGATGGGGGAGCGGAATTATTACGGCGGCGCCATGCTTTCTCCGCGGCTGGCGCTCAACTGGCAGCCGGCTCCCGGACATGGCTTTCGTCTGGCCGGCTCGCGCGCGTTTCGCACGCCCACTTTCCTGGAGCAGAACGCCGACTTCAAGCTCATGCTGGGCGCGCTGAATTACAACCAGTTACTGCTCTCACCTTACAAGTTGAAGCCCGAGCGCATCACCACGCGAGAATTCGGCTATGTGTTCCAGTCACCGCACAGCGATTGGGGCCTCGATGTCCGCCTGTTCCACAACCAGGTGGACGACATCATCGATTTCGCGACCCCTTATCCCGTGCCGGGCGAAATAGTCGGCGACGGCGCCAATCATACCTATGCCAACCTTGTTCGGGCCAGCCAGCGCGGGGGGGAGTATCAGTTGCGCTGGAAGTACGACGCGAACGGCTGGGCGATGCTTTGGCAGTCCTGGGTATCGACCCATTCGGACAGCCTGGAGTATGCCGACTCCGCGCCACGCCACAGCTTGGGCCTGCTCACCGGTCGGGAACTGGGGCAAGGCTGGAACGCCAGCCTGGGCTATTACCGGGTTGGCGAAATGACCTGGGTCGGTTCAGGCATGCCGACCCCGGCCCACGACCGCCTGGATGTTCGTCTTGCGCGCCGCTGGAAAGCGGCTGACATGCGCTGGGAAGTGGCCTGCGACCTGCAGAGCGTATTGGGCAAGTACAGCGAGTACGGGCCGACGCGCTATTTCGACCCACGCGCGTTTGTCACCTTGAAGGCGCGCTTCTGACGACCGAAAAGACGTCCGACTGCAAAGCGAACCCCATAACCCCATGCCCATGACCGCCGGCAATCGCGTCAGCCTGAAGTGTCGGGCGCGTCGGGTATTGGGCTGCTGTTTGCTGCTCATGACGACCTTCGCCTGGGCAGCCACACCAGCGCCTCTGGTCACCCTGTTGTTGTCGGAACCGGGCGGCATCTATCAGGCCGCCGCCGAGCAAATCCGCGTCAACTTGCTGGAAATTGGAGAACCGACCGTTCAGATCAAGACGCAGGCCCTGTCGGAGCGGACCGGACCAGGCGGAGAAACCTTGCTGGTGGCCCTGGGGGTTAAGGCGTTGCAAACCGCGCTTGCCACCCGAGGCGATGCGCCGGTGCTGGTCTTGATGACGCCACGCCAGTCGTTCGAGGCGCTGGTGGGCGATCATGCTTTCGTTGGCAAGCGCCGCGTGGTCACGGCGATCTGGCTGGAGCAGCCTTATGCCCGCCAGTTGGCGTTGTTGCGCGCGGCCTTGCCGCGAGCTCGACGCGTCGGAGTGCTTGCCGGGCCGGCCAACCAAGGGGCGGGTGCTGAACTTGCGCGCGCCGCCGAGACCCTTTCAATGCATGTGGTGCCGCGCAGCGTCGGTGACAGCGAAGAAGTGTTCGCGGCCATGGCCGACTTCGCCAACCAGGTGGATGCGCTGTTGCTGCTCCCCGATCCGGTGGTGGTGAATCGGGCCACCTTGCAAACTCTGATGCTGAATACCTACCGCCAGCGTTTGCCGGTGCTGGCCTATTCCGAATCGTTATCGCGCAGTGGTGCGCTACTGGCTTTGTTCGCCACCCCCGAGCAGATCGGCCAGGAAGGGGCATCCACCATCCGTGCCCTGTTCCGGCGCGGCGATCTTCGTTTGTCGCCGCCGACATACCCACGCGCGTTCACCATGAAGGTGAACCGGAGCGTGGCGCGTGCCCTGGCCATCGAATTGCCGGCAGAGAAAGAACTGGAAGCCCGTCTGGAGGCCACCCCATGAGAATACGCAAGCGCGCCATGCTGCTGGGGCTGCTGCCGACCACGCTGCTGGCCATGCTGCTGGGCAGCTATCTGAGTTATGCCCGTCTCGCCGACCTGGACGCGAGCATGCGGGCGCGCGGCAGCGCGCTGTCCCGCCATCTTGGACTGTCGGTGGAATATGGCGTGATAAGTGGCAATACCGGATATCTGAATGGCTTGCTCAAGGCCGGTCTGGCCGAGCCGGACGTGGCGTTCATCCGGGTGCGTGGTATGCACGGCGCTGTACTCGCCCAGAGCGGACGCGCACCACGGGATTTGCCCGCCGTGCCGGAAGGTTCGACCCAAGGCCTGCACGACCATTGGCGGTTTTCCGCCCCCGTCGATTTGCGGCCGCAGCCGATCACTCAGGACCCCTTCTTGCCCAACCCAGTCGAGACCCAGCCGCATCGTATCGCCTGGGTCGATGTGGTGCTGAGCAGGGAAGGTTATCGAGCCACGCGCGATGGCATGCTGCTGACATCCCTGATCATCGTGGCGCTCGGGCTGGCGTTCGCGACCTTGCTTGTTTTTCGACTGGCCCTGACCGGCATGCAGCCGATCATGGACATGATCGCCGCGGTGCGGCGCATTGCCGCCGGGGATTTGTCGGTACGGGTGGCGGAGACTGCCCGGAGCGAGCTGCGCGATTTGCAGGAAGGAATCAACCAGATGGGCGCGTCGCTGCAATCCCTGCACGAAGACATGCAGGGCCGCGTGCGTGAAGCCACACTCCAACTGGCGCGCCAGAAGGAAGCGGCGGAGACGGCCAATGCCGCCAAATCCAAGTTTCTGGCGGCCGCCAGCCACGATTTGCGCCAGCCCATGCAGGCCATCGCTCTGTATGTGGCGGCCATGAAACCTCAATTGGCGGGGCGCGAGGTGGAACAGACCCTGGGCAAGATCGAGCTGTCGGTGGCGACCATGGAGAGTCTGTTCAACGCCATTCTGGATATTTCTAAGCTCGATGCCGGTGTGGTCATGCCACACATGCAGCCGGTATCCGCCGTTGCCCTGCTCGACGGGCTGGCGGGTGATTTCCGTATGGAGGCGGCGGCCAAGGGCTTGAAACTGCGGTTTCGAGCCAGCCCCGTTTATCTGGCCAGCGACCCTGTTCTGTTGGGCCGCATTCTGCGCAATCTGGTTGCCAACGCCCTGCGTTATACCGAGCGGGGCGGCGTGCTGGTGAGCGTGCGCGAACGGCGCGGGAAGGCGTGCATTCAGGTCTGGGACAGTGGTGCCGGCATCGCGGTGGAACATCTGGCCCATGTGTTCCAGGAGTTTTTCCAGATCGACAATCCGCAGCGCGACCGTGCCCATGGACTGGGTCTGGGACTGGCCATCGTCGATCGTCTGGCGCGCTTGCTCGGCTACCCGCTCAGCGTGCGATCAGTATTGGGTCGTGGCACCGTCTTTAGCCTGGAAGCCCCCCTGGCCGACCCGGCCAGTCTGCCACCCGCCCTGGAGGAGCGCCCGGCGCTGGATCAATTGGGCGGGCGCGTTCTGGTCCTGGATGACGAGCCGGCAGCGCTGGATGCCCTGGTAACCCTGCTGTCGGTTTGGGGCTTGCAGGTGGTGGCCGCCGCATCGAGCGATGCGGCCCTGGCCTTGCTCGATGTCTCCCCCGCCGCGCCGCCGGACCTGCTTATCAGCGATTACCGTTTGGCTGGCGAGACGGGATTAGAAGCCTGGGCACGAGTGAAAAATACCTTCCGGCTGGATGCGCTGCCAGCCATCATCATCACTGGCGATACCGGTCAGGAAGCGCTGCGGGAGATCGCCGAGTCAGATGCGTATCTGCTGCACAAACCGGTAGCGCCAGCCAAGCTGCGTGCGCTGATGCGCAGACTCCGGCGTTGATCAGGTTGCGTTAACGGTCATGGCGAGCAACGCCCTCCCAGGGATGCGATACACCTCACTGATGTGGTGTTCGTCGGTGGACCAGATCCTCACTCCTTATCGATCCGTTTTACGGCGCCACACAGCCATGGCTGGATGCCCTGCCAAGTACGGCTGGAATTGCAGTTTTGCCGTTGATCCGGCTACGAGCCGCCCGCCAACTGGGCGTGATAGCCCTGGCCTCGCACCACGCCGAGCACCGATTTGGCGTTGGTCATTTGTGGTGCATAGCTAACCATCATCAGGTGGGGTGTGCGCGCCCCGAATTTCGCCGAGAACACACCATGGCTCGAGCATTCGATTTCTGTCAGAAAGTTCATGGCCTGTTCGTCGAGGGTTTCATTCACGTGAATTACTGCGTCGCAGAGTGTCATTTCAATCTCCTTGTATGTCCTTGTAGCTTTGATTGAATCAATAAGGGACTCACCGCCCTTCCAGACTGGAGGGTCATCAAGCTGCATACGAGCCCTGAGGATTTGCATTTTCTTACTTGGGCAAGGTTGCCAGGTAATCCGATACCTTCTTGATCTGAACATGGCTGGGCGGCTCGCCGCAGCCCTGCAACACTTGCTCGTGCGCCCTGCTCTCGATGAAGCGCTTGGTCTTCATGAATATATGATCAGGGTCCATACCTGCCAGCGGCAGCGCATTTTTCGCGGGGCTAGTTTTGCCATCCGTGCCGTGGCATTCCGCGCAGCGGAATTGTTTGTATAGATACTCGCCTTCGCTGATGTTGGCGGCGTGAACGGTGAGGGATGGCGCGCAGCACAGGGTGGCGACGACGGTCAGCTTCAGTAGTGTGGTCATGATTAGTCTCCAGAGTGGTGTGATTGCAACAACATCAAGTTGCCGTTGCGGCGGCAACTCAGAACGAAACCGCGCGGCCTTTCAGCAGATGTTCCATCACCGTGGCCATGCCCTGGATCTGCACTCCCGGACGGCGCGTCAACGCCTTGTCGAGGCTACCGGAGGCGTGACACAAGGCCTGATTACAGGTGGAGCACACGGCCAAGTCCCCACCCAAGTCCACGAAGCTTTCCAACAATTCATCCAATGATGGAAAGCCCGCTACCTGGATACCGTCTGCGTGGCCCTGGTAAGCCCAGTAGCTGCCGTCCCCGACCAGGAAGAGATGGGTGCTCAGGTCCATGGATAACGCCGTGCAGGCCATGGAAAGCGCCAGCGTTGCACGCTTGCCGCCGTCTTCCGTGCCACTGGCCAGAATCACCGTATAGAGATTTCCGGGATATTCGACGCGCAATACCTCGCCGGACCCGAATTCGGAATCGGCAGTGGGCGAAAGGACGGGCCATCCCCTATCGAGGACGTCGGTCTTTGCAGGTGTCAGGGTTAGGGACATTTTGTCTCCCCTTCTAATGCGAATGTGTCGGTTGGCTGATTAACCCGTGTCGGCCGAATGGATGGAGACGACACGGAAACTGCTTACGAACTGCTTCGAAAATCAGTAGAGCCCGGCAACACGCATTACGACGGCTTGCCCCTCAGCTTCGGGCATGACTCGATCATCGCGAGTGGCACGAAGTCGCCGTGGTATTCACTCCAGACAACCTGTTCGTGGTAATTCCGCATCTCGGCCATGTGGGCCATGACCACGGGTACGAAATCGGTGTAGTGGTCGCTCCAGACCAGACGTTCCTGGAAGATGTCGTCGCCCAGGGTGGGCACGACCACGTAAGCATCGTATTCCTCATTCCACAGCAGTTCGGCGCTGCTCCATTGGGCGGCGTCGAGATCGGCTTGGGCGGGCAGAACAGTTACGAGCCCGATAAGGGTTAGCGCCAAGGTAGTGAGTTTTATGATGTCCTCCTTTATTGAGGTAACCGAGGAACAGTCCTCGTCTTGACTTTATGAGAGTGTGGCCTGGAATGAATCGGCTGGACGGCCGAGCCGGCCAGTCCATTTGGCCTATGCAATTGGTAATAGATTCAACCGGCGACGCCGACGCGCGCCATCCCTCGACGGCCGGGATACGGTTGGCAGGTCTGGCGGCGGCAGCGCCCATCCCGCCACACCGATATGAGCTTTGATCAGCCCGGCAATAAGGGCCGGCGAGGGAAAACGTAATCTGGAGCCGCTATCCAGCAGGACAATTTCCGGCGTGCACATGACCAGGGCGCTGAAGTGCCAAGACGATAGATACTGCAAATGGTCGAGCTATCGGTGCCGACCTTGGAGAGTCTGTTCAATGCCATTCTGGATATGTCCCGAAGCCGGCTACAAAACCGTTAAAAGCTGTCCTCGTTCGGCACCTTTTCGCTTCGATACTCCATGTCCGACAAGCCCCCGTGAGCAGTGGCATCCGATCCGCTGATTGGCGATGCGCACATGCTTATCTCCGCTGGACTCACGTTATTTTCTGTCTTGCTCGATCTTCACGTCGCTGTTGGCCTCACCAAAGTGGCCACCGTTGCGGTACAGAGTGTTGCCGTAAGCCACACTGGATTCCGGTATGCGCGGATCCGCGGGTGCTGCGGCGATAGTCCGTTCACCCTGTTCAATCATCACATCACTATTGGCATTACCGAAGTGTCCTCCGTTGCGATACAGGGTCTTGTCGTAGCTGGTGTCATTGTTGGCAGCCAGTTTGATCGCCTGTGCCTCGGCCGCTTCGAAATAGCCACCGTTCAGATACTCGTGCTGGTAGGGTTGATCCGCGCTCATGGCGGGGAGCGTAGTCAACGCAAAGATCGTGGTGATAAGCGCATATTTCATTGCATGCCTCCAGGAAGGGTTGTCAGGCGGGATACCCCATCGCCTTGATCGAACTTTAGGAGGTTACGGTTTGGAACGAATCGGCAGGACGGCCGAGCTGGTCAGTCCATTTGGACTATGCGGAAAGATATATCAGCCGAGGATCAGAGCTGCCGCCACGCGCCGACCTTCGGCCGCCAGGATGTTGTAGGTACGGCAGGCGGCCGGCGTATCCATGACTTCCACGCCTATGCGCGCCTTGATCAGCCCGGCATAGAGGGCGGGCGCGGGGAAGCGCAGGGAAACGCCGCTGCCCAACAGGATGATTTCTGGCGCACGCATGGCCAAGGCGTCGAAATGTTCCGGCGCAAGTTGGTCGAAATGCCTGGCCCAACCGGTGACGACTTCGTCGGGCAGTACGATCAGGCTGGTTTCGTGGCGCACCCCGTTGATCAAGAAGTGATCGCGTCCATAGCCGGAAATCAGATAGGTATTCGAGCTTCTGGATAAGTGCAATTTCATGGCGGCGTGTTGTAGCTACGGGCGTACGGGTAACAGGGGAGGGTGCATCAGATTGCCCGTGGATTGGGCACTCGGGTAAGATTCTGCGCTTTTACAAAGTCTCTTTCTACAAAGCCCCTGATCGATGGACGAGTTCCCTAGAATCTCACGACTGCCGCCTTACGTTTTCAATATTACCGGCGATCTGAAAATGGCTGCCCGGCGGCGAGGCGAAGACATTATCGACTTCGGCATGGGCAATCCGGATCAGCCTACGCCGTCGCATATCGTCGAGAAGATGATCGAGACCGCCCGCCGCGGCGATACCCACCGTTATTCGGTGTCCAAGGGTATCCCGCGTCTGCGCAAAGCCATTTGCAACTGGTACAAGGCCCGTTATGACGTGGACTTCGACCCGGAGAAAGAGGCCATCGCCACCATCGGCTCGAAGGAGGGCATCGCCCACCTGGCCTTGGCGACACTGGATCGGGGCGATATCGTGCTGGTGCCGAATCCCAGCTACCCGATCCATATTTACGGTCCGGTGATCGCCGGCGCCGATATCCGCCATCTGCCGATGACGCCGGGGGTGAACTTCTTCGAAGAAATGGAGAAGGCGATCAAGGACTTCTGGCCGCGCCCGAAGATGCTCATCCTCAACTTCCCCAGCAACCCCACCACGCAGTGCGTGGAACTCGAGTTTTTCGAGAGGGTGGTGGCGATGGCGAAGGAGTACGGCATCTTTGTGGTGCATGACATCGCTTATGCCGACATCGTGTTCGACGGCTACAAAGCGCCCTCGATCATGCAGGTGCCCGGCGCCAAGGATGTGGCGGTGGAGTTCTTCACGTTGTCCAAGAGCTACAACATGCCCGGCTGGCGTGTTGGTTTCATGGTCGGCAACGCCAAGCTGGTCGCGGCGCTGGCGCGGATCAAGAGTTATCACGATTACGGCACCTTCACGCCGATACAGGTCGCGGCTATCGCCGCTCTGGAAGGGCCGCAGGACTGCGTGGAAGACATCCGTTTGATGTATCAGAAGCGGCGCGATGCCCTGGTCAAAGGCCTCAACGAAGTGGGTTGGCATGTGCAGGCGCCAAAGGCGACCATGTTTCTGTGGACGCCGATTCCCGAACCCTACGCGCACATGAAGTCGCTGGAGTTCTCCAAGAAAGTGCTGGCCGATGCCAAGGTGGCGGTCAGCCCCGGCGTCGGTTTCGGCGACTATGGCGATGACCACGTGCGTTTCGCGTTGATCGAAAACGAAATGCGTACCCGCCAGGCCATTCGCGGCCTGCGCGACATGTTCAAGAAAGATGGATTGCTGAAATGAAAGCTATCAACGTAGGTTTGCTCGGCATCGGCACTGTCGGTGGCGGTACCTGGACCGTGCTGACCCGAAATCAGGAAGAAATTACGCGTCGCGCCGGTCGCCCCATTCGCATCGTCGCCGTGGCCGACCGCAACGTGGAGCGCGCCCGTGAATTGGTCGGCGCCGCCGTCAAAGTCACCGACGATGCATTCAGCCTGGTGAAAGACCCGAACATCGACATCATCGTCGAGTTGATCGGCGGCTATACCACCGCGCTGGACCTGGTCATGGCGGCCATCGAGAACGGCAAGCACGTCGTCACCGCCAACAAGGCGCTGCTGGCGGTGTATGGCAACGAAATCTTCGCCGCAGCCCAGAAGAAGGGCGTCATGGTGGCTTTCGAAGCCGCCGTGGCTGGCGGCATCCCGATCATCAAGGCGCTGCGCGAAGGCTTGTCCGCCAACCGCATCCAGTGGATCGCCGGCATCATCAACGGCACCACCAACTTCATCCTGTCCGAGATGCGCGACAAGGGCATCTCCTTCGACGCGGCGCTGAAGGATGCGCAGAAACTGGGTTATGCCGAAGCCGATCCCACCTTCGATATCGAGGGTATCGACGCCGCGCACAAGGCCACCTTGATGGCCTCCATCGCCTTCGGAATTCCGGTGCAGTTCGACAAGGCTTACGTCGAAGGCATTACCAAGTTGCAAGCCAAGGACATCCGTTATGCCGAGCAACTGGGCTATCGCATCAAGCTACTGGGCATCGCCAAACGCCGCGAGTGTGGCCAAACGCGCGGCGTCGAATTGCGCGTGCATCCGACGCTGATTCCGAGCAAGCGGCTGATTGCGAATGTCGAAGGCGCCATGAATGCGGTGCTGGTGCAAGGCGACGCCGTCGGCGCGACGCTGTATTACGGCAAGGGGGCCGGCGCCGAGCCTACCGCCTCGTCGGTGATCGCCGATCTGATCGATGTCACTCGCCTGCATACCGCCGACAAACATCATCGCGTACCGCATCTGGCGTTCCAGCCGGATCAGCTCACCGATTTGCCGATACTGCCGATCGAAGAAGTCGAAACGGCTTATTACCTGCGCATGCGCGCCGCCGACAAGCCTGGCGTGCTGGCCGATATCACCCGCATCCTGGCCGATCTCGGAATTTCCATCGATGCGATGCTGCAAAAAGAACCGGCCGAAGGCGAGGATCAGACCGATATCGTGCTGCTGACCCATGTCGCGAAGGAAAAAGCGGTCAATGCGGCGATGAAGAAAATTGAAGCATTACCCACTATTGCCGGCCATGTCACCCGCATCCGCCTCGAAGAATTGAACGGCTGACATGCGCTACATCAGCACCCGCGGCCAAGCGCCCAAGCAATCTTTTCTGCAAATCCTCCTGGGCGGCCTGGCGCCGGATGGCGGCTTGTATCTGCCGGAAACCTATCCGCAGTTCTCCGCGATGGAACTGGCGTTCATGCGCGACATGGATTACCGGCAACTGGCCTTCGCCGTGTTGTCGCGCCTGGCCGATGACATCGAGCCGGACGACCTCAAGGCGCTGATCGACCAGACCTACACCACGGAAACCTATTGCCACGGCCGCAAGGATTCGGATTTCAGCCAGATCACGCCAGTGCGCGAGCTGGAAGAAGGTCTGTTCATCCTGGAACTGTCCAACGGTCCGACGTTGGCGTTCAAGGACATGGCCATGCAGTTGCTCGGCAACCTGTTCGAGTACGCCCTCGACCAGGCCGGGCAAGACATCAACATTCTCGGCGCCACCTCGGGCGATACCGGCTCGGCCGCCGAATACGCCATGCGCGGCAAGCACAATGTGCGCGTGTTCATGTTGTCGCCAGAGCACGGCATGACCCGCTTCCAGCAGGCTCAGATGTACAGCCTGCAAGATGCCAACATTTTCAATATCGCGGTGCGCGGGGTGTTCGACGACTGCCAGGACATCGTCAAAAGCGTGTCGAACGATCTCGATTTCAAAGCGAAATACCGCATCGGCGCAGTCAATTCGATCAACTGGGCGCGGGTTGCCGCTCAGGTCATCTACTACTTCAAAGCCTATTTCGCAGCGACCACCGGCAACGAGCAGAAGGTCAGTTTCTCGGTGCCTTCCGGTAATTTCGGCAACGTCTGCGCCGGCCATATCGCCCGCATGATGGGGCTGCCGGTGCACAAACTGATTGTCGCGACCAACGAGAACGATGTCCTCGACGAGTTTTTCCGTAGCGGCGTCTACCGGCCGCGCACCGCGGCACAGACGCTGCATACCTCCAGCCCGTCGATGGACATCTCGAAAGCGTCCAATTTCGAACGCTTTATCGCCGATTTGACCGGACGCGACGCCGCCCAGGTCGGCGAGTTGTGGCAGGCCGTGGATGCGGGCGGCAGCTTCGATCTGAAACCCAGCGGGCTATTCGCGCAAATCCAGGCCTACGCCATTGAATCCGGTTCCAGCAGCCACGCAGACCGCATGCGGACCATTCGTATGGCCTGGGAAAAATACGGCGTCATGATCGACACCCACACCGCCGATGGGTTGAAGGTGGGCCTGGAACATCGCGAAGCCGGCATTCCCCTGGTTTGTCTGGAAACCGCGCTGCCGGCCAAATTCGAGGACAGCATCCGCGAAGCGCTGGGGGTGCAACCCGAGCGCCCGGCCGGCCTGGAAAACCTGGAAACGCTGCCGCACCGGGTGGAAACCATGAACGCCGATATGACGGCAATACAGGCCTACATCGCCGGTCATGCCAACGACTGAACCTGTTCAGGCTCAGGCTAAATAGCTTGCCAGTGACGTAGGTTGGGCAAAGCGAAGCGTGCCCAACGAACCTGCGCGCTGTTGGGCACGCTTCGCTTTGCACCCGCAAGGGGCACGCCTGATTCGTAAGCCGCTAAAGCGGCAACGACTCCGCTGCCCAACCTACAGCGCCATGCCGTGAAATCACGAGCCACTACATCTAGTGGGTGGGTGTGACAACCGGATAAGCAGGCTTGATTTAGCCTGTTTCCGCACCATCAAATTGTCCATAATCAGACCATGCCGACGGATCAACTCGCCACCCTCTACCCCTTCCTCACCAGCCTCGCGATCGGCCTGCTGATCGGCCTGGAACGTGAGCGCTCGCCGGCCGCCCGCGCCGGCCTGCGCACCTTCTCGCTGGTGGCGCTGGCCGGCACGCTGGGCGCGTTGCTGTCGGAGAAAACCGGCGCGCCCTGGATGCTGGGGGCCGGCTTGATCATCATGGGCGGCATGATGGTGGCGACCTACTTCAAAGCCACCGAATCGGAAGACCCCGGCACCACCACGGTCGCCGCCGTCGTGGTCTGCTACACCCTCGGCGCGATGGTCTGGTACGACATGGAGCAACTGGCCGTCACCCTCGCCATCCTGACCACCGCCCTGCTCTACTTCAAACCTGAATTACGCGGCGTCTCGCGCAATCTGACCCGCCTCGATCTGGTCTCGATTCTGCAATTTGCAGTGCTGTCGTTCGTGATTCTGCCCATCCTGCCGAACCAGGATTACGGCCCCTACAAGGCGCTCAACCCGTATCAAATCTGGTGGATGGTGGTGCTGATCTCGGGCTTGTCGCTGGCCGGCTATGCCGCCTTGCGCATCGCCGGGCAACGCCACGGCACCCTGCTCACCGGCCTGTTCGGCGGCATCGCGTCGAGCACCGCGACGACGCTGGCCTTCTCGCGGCACGGCCGCAACTCGCCGCAACTCGCCGGCATGGCCGCGCTGGTCATCCTGCTCGCCAACTGGGTCGTGTTGATCCGCCTGTCCGTACTGGTCGCGTTGCTGGCGCCGGGGCTGTTGCGGCCGATGCTGACACTGTTCGGCGGCGGCGCGCTGGCCGGTCTGATCGTGCTTTATCTGGCCTGGCGTCGGCTCGACAAGCAAAGCAACGCGCCCACGCTGGAGATGAACAATCCGACGGAAATTCGCGCTGCGCTCAGCTTCGGCCTGCTCTACGCCGTGGTCCTGTTCGCTGCCGCCTGGCTGTCCGACCTGGTCGGCAGCCAAGGGGTTTACGCCGTGGCACTGGTCTCCGGCCTGACCGACGTGGACGCCATCACGCTGTCCAGCCTGCGCCTGTTCAACCTCGGCAATCTGCGAATCGACCAGACCGCCAACGCCATCCTGCTTGCGGTACTCGCCAACATCGCCTTCAAGAGCGGCCTTGCTGCCGTCATCGGCGGCAAGGCGCTGGCCCGTCACGTGCTGCCTGGCATGGCGGCGGTTGCCGGCGGTCTGGTGCTGGGCTGGCTGTTGATCTGAGGCGATCCACACGTATCCAGGTGACTGTTAGACTCGCCTGCGCCGATCACGGACGAACTAATCCGGAGTAACCATGCTGAGCCTACCTGTGGAATATGAGGTCACCCCAGATCGCATCTTGAAAGTGCGCCTCCCCGAAAGTGTAGAACCCGGCAAACACCGGTTCATCGTCATGATCGACCCGCCCCAAAGACAACCCAGAAAACCAGGCAGCGCCAAAGAGCGTTTGACCCTGCTGTCCGAAGACGAAACGCATCTGGCCGACTTCGCGGACTACATGCCATGAAGGTGTTACTGGATACGCAGGCGCTACTCTGGTTTCTTCTGGACGATCCCAGGCTGAGCCGTAAAGCGCTTGATTGCATTGCTGACCCGGACAACGACATCCTGATCAGCCCTGCCAGTCACTGGGAAATTGCCATCAAGATCAGTATCGGCAAATACAAATTGACGGAGGACTTCGAAGCCTTCTTCTCCCGTGAAATACGTAACAACGGCTTTCTTGTTCTCCCCATAGAAATTCGACACACGGCGGCCCTGAGCAAATTGCCTTTTCACCACCGAGATCCGTTTGACCGGCTGATCATCGCCCAATCTCAGGCTGAAGGCATTCTGCTAATCAGTAGCGATACGCTTTTCGACCATTACGGCGTCAGGCGACTCTGGTAACTGGAGTCGCCCTCGTCTCCGGTGGCGGCCCTTGTCCGGAGTGGCGATCTTCGGTAGGAGGTCCGCTTGCGGGCCGAACAGCCCACATTCGCGGAAGGTGTTCGGCCCGCAAGCGGGCCTCCTACCGCGTTCGTATCGAATCGAATTGGCTGGAAATCAGGTGTAAGAAAGTTCGACAAACCGCAGGGGACTGCCGCCCCCTGCACCCCAAAAGGGTCGAAGCGTGAGGTGTTTCAACCCCGCGCCCAATCACCCACGCCGCCGTCTCGCGGCCACGCCCACCAGACCCAGCCCCGCCAACAGCATCGCCCACGTGTCCGCCTCGGGGACGGCAGCGACATCGCCGGGGCGAACAGCCATGGCAAAAAAAACGTTGGGCTTAATGTTGTAGGACTGGGAACCGTTGTAAAAGGTGAAGTTCCACGCCTTGCTGGTACTCAGCGCATTCTCCGTGCCAGACCAATAAGCGCCGGTGCCGGTATGGAAATTGGTGAACAGGCCACCATTGATCAAGCCAGAGCCTGATTGCGATACACAAGTACCAGCCGTGGATGTCACAGGATTGCAAGCCGCTTTGTTATCCAGCGAATTGTAGTACAAGTGCGCCATCTCACTACCTGTGCTGCCCGCATAGGCCGTGCCTTGCTCGCTGACGTTGTAGCCATAATCGGTGCTGCCGATGTAGCTAAAGCCGTCGTTGAATGTGCTGCCGTTCACCGGGCCAGTGGTGGGCAGGCGCCAGTCCGTATAGGTGACACCGCGCACGCTGTCGTAGTAGCTCAGATTGGCGGCCCAGGTGGTGGCTTGGCTCCAGGTCATCTTGCCATCGGCATCGTAGCCGCTGGTCTTGGCGTAGTTGGCATCCTGCAGCCAGGTGAGGTCGAGCACGTCGTCGTAGATCAACCCGCCGCCGCGGTCGTTCAGCGCGGCTTGTGCGGCGCCGCTCAACGCAAGGCCGGCCAGCAGGGCCAGGATCAGAGGTTTCTTTTGCATGGTTCGCTCCCAGGGTTCTTGTGCGGGCCTATCCCGCACACTCGGGAAGGAGTAAAGCAATTACCTTGCCACCGACAGGGATAATTTATTTTTCTGTTTTTATTCAGTCACTTGACGTCTCACCAAGCAAGGCAAGGCAAGGCAAGGCAAGGCAAGGCAAGCAAAAGTGTAAAAAAATCTGACTAATACACAAGCCCGCGTAGGGCGGAAGCCCCGCGAGGAGGAGGCCGGATTCGTACGCGCCAAGGCGCTACGACTCCGCTCAAGCTCAGCAATCTGCGGATCGGGCAAATCGACCAGACCGCCAACACCATCCTGCTCGCGGTACTCGCCAACATCGCCTTCAAGAGCGGCCTTGCTGCCGTCATCGGCGGCAAGGCGCTGGCCCGTCACGTGCTGCCGGGTATGGCGGCGGTTGCCGGCGGTCTGGTGCTGGGCTGGTTACTGATCTGAATCCACACCCGTTCGCCAGATACAGCGAATCGACCAGGCTCACTGCTGCCGTTCGCCTTTGCTATTCAATCTGCGCCGAAACGGATGGCCGACCTTGGCCGGGGCGGCTTCGGGATGTTTCGCTTCCAGGCGTTTTGCTTCGGGACGTTTTGCCTCGGTGTGTTTTGCTTCAGGGCGTTTTGCCTCGGTGTGTTTCGCTTCGCCCGATTCCTCGGATTTCCTTTGTTCCGCAGCGCCTTTGGCCATGCCGCACCAGCGCAGCAGGGCTTCGACTTCTTCTTCCGGCAATTCTTCCTTCATGCCGCGCTTGAGTCTCGACGGCATCGCGATGGGGCCGAAACGGACCCGGATCAGCCGGCTGACGGTCAAGCCCAGGTGTTCCATCAGGCGACGCACCTCGCGGTTGCGGCCTTCCTTGATGATCAGGTGATACCACTGATTCACGCCTTCGCCGCCGGCGGGCACGATGGCATCGACCTTGGCGATGCCGTCATCCAGCTCCACCCCGGTCAGTAACGAATTCATCTGGACGGCATCGAGCGCACCGATCAGGCGCACGGCGTATTCGCGTTCGACTTCGTAGCGCGGATGCGTCAGATGGTTGGCGAGTTCGCCGTCGGTGGTGAAGATGAGCAGGCCTTCGGTATTGAAATCGAGCCGGCCGATGCTGATCCAGCGGCCGCTGCGCACTTGCGGCAGGCTGTCGAACACGGAAGGACGCCCCTCGGGATCGTCGCGCGAGACGATTTCGCCGTCCAGCTTGTGATAGATCAGCACGCGCGGGGTCTGTTTCTTCCAGCCCATGCGGATCACCTTGCCGTTGACCTTGACCAGATCGCCGGCTTTGACGCGATCGCCCACCTTGGCGACCTGGCTGTTGATGGTGACGCGGCCATCGGCGATCAGTTGTTCCATGTCGCGGCGCGAACCCATGCCGGCGCTGGCCAGGGCTTTATGCAGTTTCTCGCTGTGGTCTTCGAGTTCTTCGGGATGCGCCTTCAACGGGCGACCCATATAGGAATAGCGGGGCATGTTGTTCTCTCTATGGTTATCGGGTTTGCAATACCGGGGCGGGATTATCCCGGATTACTCCGTGGGCGGCGGACCGTCGAGCAAAATCCCCGCCTGGATATCCTTGGCCAACTCCGGCAACGGCGGCAATTCGGACAGCGCCCTCAGCCCCAGGTCGGACAGAAACTGTTTGGTGGTGCTGAACAAGGCCGGCCGGCCGGGCACTTCCTTGTGGCCGACCACCTCGATCCAGCCGCGTTCTTCCAGCGTTTTGACGATCTGCGTGTTGACCGCGACACCGCGAATTTCTTCCACATCGCCGCGCGTGACCGGCTGCCGATAGGCGATGACGGCCAGGGTTTCCAGCGTGGCGCGGGAATAACGCGGCGGTTTTTCCGGATTCAATCGGTCGAGATAGCGCTGGTAATCAGGCTTGGTCTGAAAGCGCCAACCTTCCGCCAGTTGCACCAGTTCGACGCCTCTACCCTGCCAATCGGCGCGCAATTCCTCCAGCGCCCGACGCAGAAAATCGTTGGACAGTTCCACCTCGAACACGCGCTTGAGTTCGACCAGCGTCATCGGCCCGGCGCTGGCCAGCAAGAGGGTTTCCAGGATGCGTTTTATTTCGGGGAGGGAGGCGTTTTCAGTCGGCATGGGCGGGGTCAACGAATGGAATCCGTGTAGGGTGCGCCGTGCGCACCGATCTAGCGTAAACGGTGCGCATGGCGCACCCTACATTTCTTGAATCGGCGCAAAGCTCGTGACTTGCGCGTGAATCGGCGCAAACGCACCAGTTCTTGGCACGCCGGATTCGTAAGCCGCCAGAGGCGGCAACGACTCCGCTGGTTCGTTCTGCACGATATCGACCAGCCGCTCGCGCACCAGTTCGAGCAGGGCGAGGAAGGTGACGACAAGTGCCGAACGCCCATCCGCCGGGTCGAACAATTCGGTAAACAGCGTGCGGCCGCTGGTTTGCAGGTGCTTGAGGATGCGGCTCATGTGTTCGCGCACGGAGAGTTCCTGGCGGCCGATGCGGTGGTGTTTGTGCATCGAAGCGCGTTTCAGGATCGCGCGCCAGGCTTCCATCAAATCCTCGCTGCCGACCAGCGGCAAACGTTTGGCCGCCAACTGCGAGACATAGACGTCGACCGCCTGAAAATCGCGGCCCAGTTGCGGCGCCGCGTCGAGATTGCGCGCGGCCAGTTTCATCTGCTCGTATTCGAGCAGGCGGCGCACCAGTTCGGCGCGCGGGTCGTGCTCTATCCCTTCTTCCACCCGTTCCTTGCGCGGCAACAGCATGCGCGATTTGATCTCGATCAGCATCGCCGCCATGACCAGGTATTCCGCCGCCAGTTCCAACCTTTTGCGGCGCATGACTTCGACATACACCATGTACTGCTTGGTCAGCGCCGCCATGTTGATGTCGAGCACATTCAGGTTGTTGCGCCGGATCAGCCAGAGCAGCAGATCGAGCGGGCCTTCGAAGGCTTCCAGGATCACTTCCAGCGCATCCGGCGGGATGTACAGATCGGTCGGCAGATCGGTCCACAACTCGCCCTGCACCTTGACCAGGTGGCGAATTTCCGCCTCGGCGGCTTCGGCGTTTTCGAGAACTTCAGTCATCAGCGATCCTCACGTGTATGCCAAAGCCGCAGCACGTAGATGACAGACTCGAGAATCTCGTAGCGCATCTCGTAATGCCCGACAAGAATTCGGCGCACTTCACGCGGCGCGAATTCTTCAAGAGATTCACCGATACGCGGGTTAGCCAGCAGGCAGGTTGGCGCAGCGGTAAGCGACTGCACGGTACGCGCGGCCGTGCCGCGATTCACCAGCGCCAGAAACTCATAAAGACGCACCAGATCGGATAACGCCTTACCCGTCCACTTCAGCTGCATTAGCTCGGTGCTGCCAGAGGCGCATCAGTACCCAGGCTATCCGCCCACGCTTGCACGGCCTGGTGGTCGATAACCCGGCCGGCGTCCACATCTGCCAAGGCCTCATGGGTCAAGCGACTGCGCTCTTCTTCCTGGTCTATCCAGGCCGACAGCGCCTGCTTCATGATCCAGCCACGCGAACGCTCAAGGCGGGCTGCCATCTGATCGACTTTCTCGGCCAAAGGCAGCGGAACGTGGGCGGTAAGCACTTTTGTCTCTATATGCGCCATGTCATTTCTTCCTCAAATCCTGATTATCAATTTGTATCACGCCGCCGCCCGCTCCCGCTCCCGACTGCTCTTCAGCACCACCGCGTAACCCACATTGAAGGTGCCGAATTCCGCCAGCGCGCTGAACAGTTCCTCGCTCAGGCGCAATCGCCAGGCCGGGCCGAGTTGCAGGTCGCATTCGGCCTGCGGGTTGCGGTAATGCAAGCTCACCGCGCAGCCGTTGGCGTCCTTGTAGCCGGTCAACAGGTCGATCAAACGCCTTGCATCGACGCCCTCCTTCAAATCCAGTTTCAGGCCGGTGGCGAAACGGGTGCGCGCGGTGTCGATGTCCATGACTTCTTCGGCGGTGACGCGCATGCCGCCGGAATAGCTGTCTTCGCGCGCATTGCCGGCGACGATCAGCAACGCGTCTTCTTTGAGCAGCGGCTTGTTGGCGTCGAACAGTTCGCCAAATACGGCGATTTCGATCTGGGTACTGCGGTCGTCCAGCATGATGCTGGCCATCTTGCCGCGTCGGGTCATCTGGATGCGCACGCTGGCGATGGTGCCGGCCATCAGTTGCAGGCCGGGCTGCGGCTTGACGTCTTTCAGCGTGCGGTCCACCAGGCCCTTCAACGCGGCGCGGTCGGCATCGAACGGATGGCCGGACAGATACAGCCCGAGTGCGGCTTTTTCCTGAATCAAGCGCTCTTTCAACGACCATTCCGCCGCCTTGACCAGGTCCGGCGGGGTTTGCGCGTCGATGTCGCCGAACAGCGAGTTCTGCGCCGCGTTGGCGTGCTGGGTTTCCGCCCATTCCATCGCCAGGCCGACGCTCATCAGCGCGGCGTTGCGATTTGACGCCCCCCCGGGATGCAGCGTATCGAAGCCGCCGGACCGCACCAGCGCTTCGACCACGCGCCGGTTGACGATGCGCTTGTCCACCCGGCGGCAGAAATCGAACAAGTCATTGAATGAACCGCCCTGCTCTCTCGCAGCCAGGATGCAATTGATCGCGCCCTCGCCGGTGCCCTTCACCGCGCCCAGACCGTAGCGCACCTGTTTGCGGTCCACCGGCACGAAGCGGAAACCGGACTGGTTCACGTCCGGCGGCAGGATGGTGATGCCGTTCTTGATGGCGTCATCGACGAATATCTTGACGCTGTCGGTGTCGTCCATATCGGCCGACAGCGTGCCGGCCATGTACGCGGCGGTGTGGTGCGCCTTCAGCCAGGCGGTCTGGTACGAAACCACGGCATAAGCGGCGGTGTGCGACTTGTTGAAGCCGTATTCGGCGAACTTCTCCATCAGGTCGAACAACTGCATGGCCAGCTTTTCGCCGTAGCCTTTCTGCTTGGCGCCCTCGCTGAAGATGCTGCGGTGTTTGGCCATTTCCTCCGCATTCTTCTTGCCCATCGCCCGGCGCAGCAGGTCGGCGCCACCCAGCGTATAGCCGCCGATGATCTGCGAAATCTGCATCACCTGTTCCTGATAGACGATGACGCCGTAGGTCGGCTCCAGACATTCCTTCAGGTCGGGGTGGAAGTAATCGATGCTCTGCTTGCCCTTCTTGCGCAGGATGAAATCGTCCACCATGCCGGAGCCGAGCGGGCCAGGCCGGTACAACGCCAGCACGGCGATGATGTCCTCGAAGCGATCCGGCTCCAGCTTGGTCAGCAGCTTCTTCATGCCGTCCGATTCGAGCTGGAAGATCGCCGTGGTATTCGCTTTTTTGAGGATGTCGTAGGCCGCCTTGTCGTCCAGCGGCAGGGTTTCGAGATTCACGTCCCAGTTCGGGTCGAGCAGTTTGATGTAGCGCACCGCCCAGTCGATGATGGTCAGGTTGCGCAAGCCGAGGAAGTCGAACTTGACCAGGCCGACTTTCTCCACGTCGTCCTTGTCGAACTGCGACACCACCGAATCCGAGCCTTCGACGTTGTACAGCGGGCAGAAATCGGTCAGCTTGCCCGGCGCGATGAGCACGCCGCCGGCATGGGTGCCGACGTTGCGCGACAGGCCTTCCAGCTTGCGCGCCAGGTCGAACAGCTCCTTGACCTCCTCCTCCTGCTCGTAACGCGCCTTCAGCTCCGGCACCTGTTCCAGCGCCTCGTCGAGCGACACGTTCTTGCCCGGCGCGGACGGGATCATCTTGGAAATCTGGTCGCAGAAGGTGTAGCTCAAGTCCAGCACGCGGCCGACGTCGCGCAGCACCGCGCGCGCCGCCATGGTGCCGAAGGTGGCGATCTGCGACACCGCGTCGGCGCCGTATTTGTCGCGCACGTATTCGATCACCCGACCGCGCCCGTCCTGGCAGAAATCGACGTCGAAGTCGGGCATCGACACGCGTTCCGGGTTGAGAAATCGCTCGAACAACAGCGCATACGCCAACGGGTCGAGATCGGTAATGCCCATCGAGAACGCCACCAGCGAACCCGCGCCGGAACCCCGCCCCGGCCCCACCGGCACGCCGTTGTGCTTACCCCAGTTGATGAAGTCGGCCACGATCAGGAAGTAGCCGGGAAAGCCCATCTGGATGATGGTGTTCAGCTCCAGTTCCAGCCGGTCTTCGTATTCCTGCAAGCGTGAAGCACGCACTTTCTCATCCGGGAACAGCACCAGCATGCGTTTGGCGAGGCCATCGCGCGCGAACTGGCGCAGGTATTCGTCCAACGGCAAACCGTCCGGCGTCGGGAAGTCGGGCAGCTTGCTCTTGCCCAGTTCCAACACCAGATTGCAGCGCCGGGCGATTTCGACGCTGTTTTCCAGCGCTTCCGGCAAGTCGGCGAACAACTCGGCCATCTCGGCCTGCGTCTTGAAGTAATCGTCTTCGGTAAAGGTCTTCGGCCGGCGTTGATCGGTCAGCACATAGCCTTCCGAAATACAGACCCGCGCCTCGTGCGCCATGAAATCATCGCGCTGCATGAACTCCACCGGATGCGTCGCCACCACCGGCAGCCCGAGTTCCTCGGCCAAAGCCACCGCATGCGCGATGTGCGTTTCACATTCCGGCCGGCCATCGCGTTGCAATTCCAGGTAATAGCGATCCGGGAAGCGCGCCGCCCAGTCTTTCGCCAGACGACGCGCGGTATCCAGCGCCTCATTCATCAACGCCACGCCGACATCGCCCTGATAGCCGCCGGAAAGCGCGATCAAGCCGGCTGTGCTATCCACATCAAACCAGGCCGGCTGCAAGATCGCGCGGCCGCGATGCATGTTGCTGCGATACGCGCGCGTTAGCAGCTCGCACAAATTGCGCCAGCCGCGCGTGTCCTGCACCAGCAGCAGCAAACGAGAAGGCTTGTCGGAAGACTCCGGCGGCGCCACCCAGACATCGCAGCCGGCAATCGGCTTGAGCCCCTTCTTGCGCGCGGCGGAATAGAACTTCACCAGTCCGAATACGTTGCCCAGATCGGTCAACGCCAGCGCCGGCATGGCATCGGCGCGGGCCAGCCTGATCGCATCGTCCACACGCAGGATGCTGTCCTGGATCGAATATTCGCTGTGCAGACGCAGGTGGACGAAACGGGGGGAGGGAGAACTTGGGAGCGGCTCGGACATGGGGCGAATTCTAATCGGCCTCATGTCCGCGACAGCAATGTCATGTATGGCCTGTCATCCCCGTCAGCCACCCTCCCGAGAAATATTGGGAGGGTGCGACATGCTGCTGTTCGTCTTGTTGGGATGGTTGGTACGGGCCTGGGACAGGTTGATGAACAAACGGCGTTCGGATTTCGTGCGCCGAGGCGCAATGCCGCCTCGAATGCGCAGCCGCGCCAAGCCTGCCTG
>JAUYFG010000071.1 GCA_030690985.1 Pseudomonadota bacterium | reverse complement strand
GTTGCATGTTGAAGCAACTTTCTGACCATGCCGATATTCAATAAGAATGCCAATTTTTCGCTCCAATCACCAGCGCAAATCACTACATGCAGTGTGTCATGTGTTTACAGACACTACGGGTAGTACCTGAGTAGTTACCTTTAGTGCAGTATTACTAGCCCTTAAGCCATAAGGAGTCGGTCGTGAAAGTGTTGCTGGCGGATGACCACCCCCTGTTTCGTGAAGGGGTCAAGCCTGTGTTGCACAAGCTGGACCCGCAGCTGCAAATCATCGAGGCGATCGATTACCCGTCCGCATTTTCCGCCATGCACCAGGCCGGTGAAGTCGATCTGGCCCTGATCGACCTGACCATGCCGGGTATGTCCGGAGTGGAGGGCGTAATCCGATTCCGCGCCGCATTCCCCGATATCCCCCTGGTCGTGCTATCCGCTTCGGAACAGGCCGAGGACATCCATCGCCTGCTTGCCGCCGGGGCGCTGGGCTATATCACCAAGTCCTCGCCCAGCGAGGTAATACTCGGCGCGCTGCGCCTGGTGCTGGCCGGTGGCGTCTACCTCCCGCTCAGCCTGCTCAATCACCCCAACGGGGGTATCGAGCCGGATCCCTCGCGTCCCGCCCCGCTGACTTCACGCCAGGTGCAAGTGTTGCGTGAACTGGTCAAGGGCCAGAGCAACAAGCAGATTGCCACGGCGCTCCATGTCACCGAGGGCACGGTAAAAATTCATCTGGCCGCCATTTTCCGTATCCTCAAGGTCAACAACCGCACGGAAGCCGTGCTGGTGGCCCAGAAGATGGGCCTCAACGAAACGGCCTGATCCTTCATGGATGCGGGGACGCCACCCGCGCGCGGGTTTCGCCAAAGTCTGCGTTTTCGGATCCTGGCGCTGGCGGTTCTGCCGGTGCTCGCGGTGGTCGGGCTGTTCGCCACCTATTTCGCCCAGCACAGCATCACGACCGCCGAGGAGCAGCTACGCCGGCAAGGCCATGAAATGGCCCGGCGACTGGCTGAAGCGGTGGCCTTCGACCTGTTTTCCGGCAATCTGCCCTATGTGAAGCGGCTGCTGGATTTCGAACGCAACGCGCGCCAGGCCATCGCGCTCGGCATCGCTGAAGATGGGCATTGGCTATTGGTCAGCGGCCAGACGGCCAAGTTGCCCGGTCTGGCCGATCTTTCCACCGTCAGCGGCTCGCCGTCCGGCTGGAGCCTGTACTTTACCCATCCGGTCGGGCTACCCGGTTCCACCGAACAAGACCCTTATCTGGAGCTGGACCCCCCCGTTGGCCGCCACGCCGTGGTAGTCGCCGTGCTGAGCCGGTATCCGGTGGAGGCGGCCCGGGCGCGAGTATTCCAGGCTGCGTTGGGCATGGCCGGCCTGGCGCTGCTGCTGGCACTGATCCTGGCCTGGCGCCTGTCGATACGCCTGAGCCGGCCCTTGCACGACATCACTCAAACCGTTGCGCGATTGGCCGATGGCAGCCTGGCCATGCGGGTTCCCCGGGTTTCATCGGGTGAACTTGGCCTGCTGGAGAGCGGCATCAACCGTATGGCTGCGGCTCTGGAAGAAAGCCGGCACGATCTGGAACAGCGGGTACGGACCGCGACCCAGGGACTGTTGGCGCAAAAAAATGCGGCGGAAGCCGCCGTGCTGGCCAAGTCGCGCTTTCTCGCTGCGGCCAGCCATGACCTGCGCCAGCCGCTGCATGCCCTCACCCTGTTGCTTGCCGCTTTGCGTGAACGGCCTCTGGAAGGCGAGGCCCGGCGCCTGGTGGAGCACATCGACGACTCGGCAAGTGCGCTCGAAGGGCTGCTCAACGCGCTGCTCGATCTGTCGAAACTCGACGCCGGCGTGGTAACGGCCCATACGGAATGTTTCCCGGCACAACGCACCCTCGACAACCTGTCCCGCCAGTTCGCCCCACTGGCGCGGGCAAAAGGCCTGCGCTTGCGCATCCATGGCGGCGCCTACTGTCGGCAAACCGACCCGGTATTGCTGGAGCGCATCCTCAACAACCTGGTCGGCAATGCCCTGCGCTATACCGATTGCGGCGGGGTGTTGGTGGGAATGCGGCGTACCTCGCTTGGTGTGCGTTTTGAAGTGTGGGACAGCGGGCGCGGCATTCCGACGGCGTTCCGCGAACGCATCTTCGAAGAGTATTTCCAGTTGGAAAACCCGGAACGCCGGCGCGACAAGGGCCTTGGCCTCGGCCTGGCCATCGTTGCGCGTCTGGCCCACCTGCTGGGCAGCGGCGTCGTGGTGGAATCGACACCGGGGCGCGGCTCCTGTTTCCGTTTTCAGGTGGCCTGCTGCCAGCCGCCGCAACAACCCGTGGAGGCGGTGCCGATCACCTTCACCCTGCCGCTGACGGGAATCCTGGTGGCGTTCATCGACGATGACGAACAGATACTGGAAGCGATGATGCAGGTGTTCGAGCAGTGGGGCGTGGAAATGGCGGCCGGCAGTGAGGTCGAAGTAGTGCGTGATGAACTGCGTGAACTCGGGCGCGCGCCCGATCTGATCCTGTCCGATTACCGCCTGCGCGGCGGGCGTACCGGCATCGACGCGGTGCGGCTGTTGCGCGAGGCGTTCGGGGAATCCATCCCCGCCGCCCTGATCACCGGCGACACCGCGCCGGAAACCATCCAGGCCATCGCCGCCTCCGGCCTGGCGCTGCTGCACAAGCCATTGAAACCGGCCAAGCTGCGCGCCTTTCTATCGCACCTGCGGGTGGGGTAGGAGGCCCGCTCGCGGACCGAAGCCCGTAGGGTGCGGTGAGGACCGAACCGCACCCTACGAAGAACCGGCTCAGAAGTGCGTGATCTTGTTGTCCTCGTTGGCCAGTACCTCCGAGCCGGAACCCACCAGCAGATGATCGGGTGCATGGGCGACGTGCTCGTCCTTGTCGGGGTAGGGCAGGCTGTGCAGGAAATGGCGCATGCAGTTGAGGCGCGCACGCTTCTTGTCGTCGGACTTGATGACGACCCAGGGTGCATCCGCCGTATCGGTGTGGAAGAACATCGCGTTCTTGGCGTCGGTGTACTCGTCCCACATATCCAGTGACTTGATGTCGATGGGTGACAGCTTCCAGTGCTTGAGCGGGTCGTCACGGCGCGAGATGAAGCGGCGCAACTGTTCCTCGCGACTGACCGAGAACCAGTACTTGTAGAACAGCACGCCACTGTTCACCAGCATCCGTTCCAGTTGCGGCGTCTGGCGCATGAATTCCAGGTAATCGTGCGGCGTGCAGAAGCCCATCACCCGCTCGACCCCGGCGCGGTTGTACCAGGAGCGGTCGAAGAAGACCATTTCGCCGGCAGTGGGCAGATGCTGGACATAGCGCTGGAAAAACCACTGCCCGCGCTCGCGGTCCGAAGGCTTGTCCAGGGCCACCACGCGGGCGCCGCGCGGGTTCAGGTGCTCCATGTAGCGTTTGATGGTGCCGCCCTTGCCGGCGGCATCGCGGCCCTCGAACAGGATCACGATTTTCTGGCCGCTCTCGCGCACCCAGTTTTGCACCTTGAGCAGTTCGATCTGCAACTTCTCCTTCTGCGCCTCGTAATCGGCACGCCGCATGCGGGTGCGGTACGGGTAACTCTCCGGCAGCGGCGCGTAATCACTCTCCTCGTTGCTGCCATGCGGCGCATGGGCCACCGCCAGCGCCGCCGGCCCGTGGCTGACCGCTTCGATTTCGGCGGCGGCGGCGGGGTTGGGGGCAGGCGCTTCGATAGGCGCTGCGGCTTCCAATGGCGCCGCAACGGCTTCCGTGGCCAGCTCGGCTGCCTGGAGGACGCCAGTGGTTTTCGCGACTGGTTTGCGGCGCCGAGATTGGGGGGCGGCGCGGGGCGTGGCAGGCTTGGGGTCCGTCATGGCATTCTCCGGGGTCAAAAAAGCTTGAAATTATCCACCTTGGATTCGTGCCGGGTGATGGATTGTTGTTATCCCCGAGCCGGCAAATCCGTAGACTCGCGCTTCTCTCATTCGTCCCGTTTATGGCTACCTCATGCAACTCTTACGTATTCTGCAATCCCAGGGCTTTGGCGTGCGCCGCGCCTGCCGCGAGTTGATCCAGACGGGACGCATCCAGGTCAATGGCGTGGTGGTCGAAGACCCCGATTTCGAGTGCGCCACAGCGGCGCTGACCCTGACGCTGGACGGCCAGGACTGGCGTTACCGCGAGAAGGTCTACCTGGCCCTGCACAAACCGGCCGGCTTTGAATGCTCCCGCCAGGCGCAGCACCATCCCAGCGTATTCAGCCTGCTGCCCGCCCCCCTGGGAGAACGTGGGGTGCAACCCGTCGGGCGCCTGGATCAGGACAGCAGCGGCCTGTTGCTGCTGTCCGACGACGGCGACTTCATCCACCGCTACACCTCGCCGAAAAAAGAAGTCGGCAAGCGTTATCGCGTGGTCTGCAAGCATCCGGTCAGCGATGAACAGATCGCGGCCCTGCTGGCGGGCGTGCAACTGCGCGACGAACCCGCGCCACTGGCCGCGCGGGCCTGTACCCGAGTCAGTGAGAACGTGATCGACCTGGGTATCGCCGAAGGTAAATACCACCAGGTCAAACGCATGCTGGCCGCCGCCGGAAATCGCGTTGAAGCGCTCTGCCGGACACAGGTCGGCGGCTATGCGCTGCCCGCCGATCTGGCGCCGAAGCAGTGGCGTTATCTGGAAGAAGAAGACCTGGCGCGTCTGGCGGAAGCAGCGTAGCTCGCTGTAACATTCACTTGACCGGCCACGCGCCGGATTTTTTTAGCTCTGTTCGTGTCTTCCGTTGAACCTGGATTCATTCGAGGACGTTCCCCCGTAGGAGCGGGCTTGCCCGCGATAGCCTTGCCCACGATATGGCGGCGGCTATCGCGGGCAAGCCCGCTCCTACGTCCAGGGCATTCCAACGGAAGACGCGAACAGAGCCATTTTTTTGTCTACTTTGCAGGAGTTGGCCATGGCCGTACTGGAACTCAACGAGCAGAACTTCGAGGAAACCATCCTCAACAATGATTTCGTCATCATCGACTTCTGGGCGCCCTGGTGTGGCCCCTGCCAGGGCTTCGCGCCGGTCTATGACGAAACTTCGGACAAATATCCGAACATCATTTTCACCAAAGTGAACACTCAGGACGAACAGGGACTGGCCGGGCATTTCCAGATTCGCTCCATTCCCACCCTGATGATCTTCCGCGAGCACGTCATCATCTATTCGCAGCCCGGCGCCATGCAGGCCAGCCAGCTCGACGACCTGATCGCCCGCGCCAACGAAGTGGACATGGCCCAGGTGCATGCCGAGATCGCCGCCGAGGCGGAGAAGAGCTAACCGTGCTTATCGGGTTAGCTCCCAATGACACTAGATGTAGTGGCCCGTGATTTCGCGGCATGGCGCCGTAGGTTGGGCAAAGCGAAGCGTGCCCAACATCGCGGCGGTTCGTTGGGCACGCTTCGCTTTGCCCAACCTAC
>JAUYFG010000065.1 GCA_030690985.1 Pseudomonadota bacterium | reverse complement strand
AGGCGCCGGCAAGAGGCCGCCGGCTTTTCCGCCCTACCTGTGCTGACGCAGAGCCGTAGCCCGCGTAGGGCGGAAAAGCGGCCTCATCGCGCCTTCCGCCGAATGCCACCCACTGCCGCCGGAACCTGGCGGAAGGCGCCGGCAAGAGGCCGCCGGCTTTTCCGCCCTACCTGTGCTGACGCAGAAACGTAGCCGGGAGGAGTCCATATACGGCGCTACCGTTTCCTCAGAACGCCGCCGCCTCGATTTCCAGGTAGGCCTTGTTGATGTTGCCACCCATCTGTTCATCGAAGTGGTGCAGCGGCTTCCATTCGGCCAGGTCGAGTTTCTTGCGGATTTCGCCGTCGCTCAGGCCGGCCTTGTAGCCGGCTTCGATGCCGGCGTAGAGGCGGGCCATACGCTGGTGCAGTTTGGCGACATCGGCGGGGGTCATCAGCGGGCCGTGGCCGGGGATGATGGTTTTTGCCGGCATGGCTTTCACTTCACCCAGGGTTGCGATCCACAGCTTGACGTTGGCGTCGCGGAAGTTGGGGGTGATCTCATTGACGGTAATGTCGCCGCCGACCAGCACCTTGTCTTCCGGCAGCCAGATCATCATGTCGCCCGCCGTGTGGGCGGCTTCCGGCACCCAGAAGCTGAGTTTGACGCCGTCGAGGGTGACGTCGGTTTTCGTCTTGCCGGCGTAGACCTCGGTGGCGGGCACGGCACGGGTGTTGGGCAGCTTGCGGCCCAACGCACCCTGGATGATGCCCAGCCATTCGCCTTCGCCTTCGATCAGCAGCTTGCGGCACATCTCGGAACTGATGACCTTGGCACCGGGGAAGGCGGCGTTGCCGAAGCTGTGGTCGCCGTGATGGTGGGTGTTGATGATGACCTTCACCGGCTTTTTCGTGAGCTTGGCGACGACCGATGCCAGGTGGGCGCCGATTTCGTCGGTGAAGCCGGTGTCGATCAGGATGGCGCTGGTCTCACCGATGATCAGGGTGCTGTTGACCATGTAGCCCTGGTTCGCCTTGCTGGGCAATTCCATCGGCCCGAGCAGGGCGTAGATGCGCTCGTTGACCTTGACGACCTGGGTGGCGGGAATGGCGGCCGCCATGGCGGAAGTGGTGAACAGCAGGGCAAGAATCAGGAACAGACGCCGCATGGAAGTCTCCTTTTTTGGTGAGCGGCGATTCTGTGGGTAGCGCGGTTGCAGCTCAATTGGACAGGCGTACCAGTCCCAGCCCTTGCACTGCCGCGACGATGCGTTGCGTGGCCTCACGGATCAGCGCGCGCGGTGCGCCCAGGTTGAGGCGCATGAAGCCGCTGCCGCCATGGCCGAACAGGCTGCCGGGACTCAGGCCCACGCGCGCTTGTTCGATGAAGAAGTGCTTGAGCGCGGCATCGTCCAGACCCAACGCCCGGCAATCCAGCCACAGCAGATAAGTGCCTTCCGCCGCGACCGCACGGATGGCCGGCGCCTCGCGCGCCAGGGTGGCGGTGGCTTCATCGCGGGTTTCCGCCAGATAGGCCATCAGCGCGTCCAGCCAGGCCGCGCCGTGTTCGCTGTTGCCATATGCGGCGGCGAAGGCGGTGATGCTGAACGGATTGGCGCCACTCACATGCAGCAGATCGAAAGCACGGCGCAGTTTCTCGCGCTGTTCAGGATTGCTCGCAACCAGGGCGGACAGCCCCAGGCCGGGGATGTTGAAGGTCTTGCTCGGGGCGACGGCGGTGACGATGTCGTCGGACTCGTCCGCCAGCGTCGCCAGCGGAATATGGCGCTGGCCGGGGTAGATCAGGTCATTGTGGATTTCGTCGGAGAGCACCACCAGATGGTGTTTCCGTGCGATCCGCAGCAGCTCGCGCAGCTCTTCTTCCCGCCAGACCCGGCCGACCGGGTTGTGCGGACTGCACAGGAGCAACAGGCGGGCATCGCCGGCGCAGCGTTCCAGGTGCTCGAAGTCGATGCGGTAGCGACCGTCCTCGAACAAGAGCGGGTTCTCGATCAGACGCCGGCCCGTGGCGGTGACGGCGGAGAAGAACGGGAAATACACCGGCGGCTGCACGATGACGCCCTCCCCCGCTTCGGCAAAGGCCAGCACGGCGGCATGCAGCGAGGGCACCACGCCGGGCGCCATCAAGATCCAGTCGCGCTCGACCGGCCACTGGTGGCGCGCGCGCAGCCAGTCGATCAGGGCCTCGTAAACCTCATCGGCAAACAGGCTGTAGCCGTAGATGGGATGCGCGGCGCGCGCCGCCAGCGCCTGGGTCACCGCATCCGGCGCGGCGAAGTCCATGTCGGCCACCCACAGCGGCAGCACGTCGTCTGTGCCGAATACGCTGCGGCGGCCGTCCCACTTGAGGGCGGCGGTGCCACTGCGGTCAATGATCCGGTCGAAATCGAAGCTCATATGTTTGGCTCCCTTGCGCTGCGCGCTTTCCCTCCGAGCGGGAGTTCGCGTTCCTTCGGGCGGCCGTGCGGAACGCTCATCGCCGCTCCCAAATCATGCACGCTATCGAGGAACTTGGCCGGAGCGGATGCCGCAACGGAATCGGCTTGACGAAATAAGCCTCGTCGCTGGGTCGCAGGTGGCGTGGAAATAGTCGCGAATCTCGCGCCGCTTCGCTTCGGGATCGGCGCCATCCAGGCGAGGGGTGCGGGGGAACAGGGTCATGGCGGGCGTGTTTTGCTGCGGGAGCGGCGAATGCTAGCCCAGACGTAGGATGTGGTGAGGCACGAACCGCATCAAGCGACGCGACCGTGAGCGATGCGGTTCGCTACGCTCACCACATCCTACGCGCTGACCAGATTCAGCTATCGCGCCATCCTGGCTGCCTGTTTGGTTCCGGCCGGCCTGGCCTGGCGCAATGGACCAAGTGCTCGGGAATACGGGGTGATTTTCACGCTTGGTGGAGTTCCTGGCGGATCGTTTCGCGTACCACGTCGGCCAGCGTCTGCCCTTGAGCAACCTGCCGCAATGCCTCATTCATCAAAGTCTGGTAGTTGCCACCGGTCATTTCAGCACGCGCCTTGAACACGGACAACGTGGCGTTATCCACCCGCATGGTGATGCGCGATTTACCACCCTGTTCGGCTTGCAGTTTGACCAGGACGGGCACTTGGGATACCGGCCTTGCATCAGTGGAATCCATGTCGGAATAGCGGTCGAACATCGGGTCAGAACTGTTGCTCATAGCGTCTCCATTGCGGTTGGTTAGTGACGTGGCCTCATCGAAGGTAACTCCCTCGTGATTCAACGGGTTGGCGGCGGCTTTCACTGGATCGAATTCAATCTCCATATTAGCGAGTGTATGCACAAATAAATGCACAATCAAACTTCGTGAGAAGGCGAGAATCGGTGGGTGCGGCGCACCCTACGGGATAAATAAGGCCAGGCTGGAATCCCTTAACAGAACCTGGTCCGAGTAGTTTTGGGATAATCGCCGCCCTTTACCCCGCACCCTGTCAGTGACCCTCAAGCTCCCCCCTCCCGGCCAACGCCTGAAACTGCCCCGGCCCGCCGGCTCCGCCGACAGCCTGATCCTCGCCGGCCTCGCCGCTACGGGGAAAAAGCAGCGCGTACTTATCCTGACCCAGACTGCACAGGAGGCGGCCCGGCTGGCCGAGGAAATCGCCTGGTTCGATCCCACGCTGTCGGTGAGCACGTTCCCCGACTGGGAGACGCTGCCCTACGATCCGCTTTCGCCGCATCCCGATCTGGTTTCCGATCGGCTTTCCGCGCTGTGGCTGGCCTCGACCGGCAAGGTAGACGTCCTGGTGACACCGGCCGCCACGGCGATGCAGCGCCTGTGCCCGCCGAGTTATCTCAACGCCCACGCCTTTCTGCTCAAGGAACGCGACAAGCTGAATGCGGACAAACTGCGCTCCCGCCTGATTGATGCCGGCTACAGCGCGGTGCAGCAGGTGCTTTCACCGGGGGAATTCGCGGTACGCGGCGGCATCATCGACCTGTTCCCGATGGGAGGTGAGCAAAAATCGGCCCTGCCCTATCGGCTGGAACTGTTCGACGACGAGATCGAGAGCATCCGCACCTTCGACCCGGACAATCAGCGCACCCTCTACAAGGTGGCCGAAATCCACCTGTTGCCGGCGCGCGAAGTGCCGCTGGACGAGGCCGGCGTCACCCGCTTCCGGCAGAATTTCCGCGACCGCTTCGAGGGCGATCCGTCGAAGAGCCAGATGTACAAAGACGTTTCCAACAAGCTGGCACCCGGCGGCGTCGAGTACTACCTGCCGCTGTTCTTCGACGCCACCGCCACCCTGTTCGATTACCTGGCCGAGGGCACCGCGCTGGTCCTGCACGGCGACATCCAGGAAGCCGTGGAGGGCTTCTGGCGCGACACGCAAAGCCGGCATCGCCTGATGCAGGGCGACAAACACCGCCCCTTGCTGGCGCCGGATGCCCTGTTTTTGCCGCCGGATCAGTTTTTCGGGGCGTTGAAGGGATATTCCAGGATTGAGCTACAGGTACCGAGTAGCCCGGATGGAGCGCAGCGGAATCCGGGATCAGCCACGTCCCCGGATTCCGCTGCGCTCCATCCGGGCTACACCGATGCTTTCGTTCCCGCCCCCGCCGTGGAAGTCGAGCGCCGCGCCGAAAACCCCTATTACCGCCTGCAAGCGCACCTCGACAGCTTCCAGGGCGCCACCCTGGTGATCGCGGAAAGCCTGGGCCGGCGCGAAACGCTGGCCAATGCGCTGGCGGAATATGGGTTGAAGCCGTCGCTGGGCGAGGGTTGGCCCAACTTGCCACTTGCCACTCGCCACTTGCACCTGACCACCGGCCCCCTGGCCACCGGCTTCATCGACCTTGCTACCCCGCTCGCCGTCCTCACCGAAACCGAGCTTTACGCGCGCAGCCCGATCACCCGAAGGGCCAGGGAAGGCAAACGCACCAGCAGCGCAGAAGGGTTGTTGAAGGATCTGTCCGAACTCAAGATCGGCGACCCGGTGGTGCATGCCCAGCACGGCATCGGCCGCTATCTCGGCCTCACCGGCATGGACCTGGGCGACGGCACCGAGGAGTTCCTCACCCTGGAATTTGCCGGTAGCGACAAGCTGTATGTGCCGGTTGCGCATCTGCATCTGATTTCCCGCTACCTCGGTGGCGACCCCGATACCGCGCCTTTGCATCGCCTGGGCAGCGGCCAGTGGGAGAAGGCCCGGCGTCGGGCGATGGAGAAGGCGCGCGACACGGCCGCCGAACTTCTGAACATCTACGCCCAGCGCGCCGCTCGAGTCAACGCAAACTCGGGCCACGCCTTCGCCGCAAGCGACCACGACCTGGCTGCCTTCGCGGAAGGCTTCGGCTTCGAGGAAACCCCGGACCAGATGGCCGCCATCGAAGCCGTGGTCAGCGACATGACCTCCGGCCGACCGATGGACCGCCTGGTGTGCGGCGACGTCGGCTTCGGCAAGACCGAGGTGGCCCTGCGCGCGGCCTATGTGGCGGCTTCCGGCGGCAAGCAGGTGGCGGTGTTGTGCCCCACCACGCTGCTGGCGGAGCAGCATTTCCAGACCTTCTCCGACCGCTTCGCCGATACCCCGGTGCGCATTGCCGAACTGTCGCGCTTCCGTTCGCCCAAGGAAATCGCCGCAGCCCAGGCGGGGCTCAAGAGCGGCCAGATCGACATCGTCATCGGCACCCACAAGCTGTTGCAGAAAGACATGGTGTTCAAGAACCTGGGCCTCACCATCATCGACGAGGAACACCGTTTCGGCGTGCGCCAGAAGGAGCGGATGAAGGAACTGCGCGCCGAGGTGGACGTGCTGACCCTGACCGCGACGCCGATCCCGCGCACCCTGGCGATGTCGCTGGAAGGCATCCGCGATTTCTCGGTGATCGCCACCGCGCCGCAGAAGCGATTGGCGATCAAGACCTTCGTGCAGCCGATTTCCGATGGTCTGATTCGTGAAGCGGCCCTGCGCGAACTAAAGCGCGGCGGCCAGATTTTCTTCCTGCACAACGAGGTCGACACTATCCAGACCATGAAGGAAAAGCTGGTGAAACTGCTGCCGGAGGCGCGTATCGAAGTCGCCCACGGCCAGATGCCGGAACGCGAACTGGAGCATGTGATGCGCGATTTCACCCACCAGCGCTTCAACCTGCTGCTGTGCACCACCATCATCGAAACCGGCATCGACGTGCCCACCGCCAACACCATCATCATGAATCGCGCCGACAAGTTCGGCCTGGCGCAGTTGCACCAGTTGCGTGGCCGCGTCGGCCGCTCGCACCACCAGGCCTACGCCTACCTGCTCACCCCGCCGGACGGGGTGAAAGTCACCCCCGCCGCCGCCAAGCGGCTGGAGGCCATCCAGAGCATGGAAGACCTCGGTTCCGGCTTCTATCTGGCCATGCACGACCTGGAAATCCGTGGCGCCGGCGAGGTGCTGGGCGAGTCGCAAAGCGGCGAAATGCAGGAGGTTGGTTTCAATCTTTTCAACGACATGCTGGCGAGTGCGGTGAAATCACTTAAAGAAGGCCGTGAGCCGGACATGGACGCGCCGCTCAAGGCCACCACCGAAATCAACCTGCATATGCCCGCCCTGCTGCCGAGCGACTATTGCGGCGATATCCACGAACGCCTGGTGCTGTACAAACGCCTGGCCAACTGCGAAACGCTGGCGGAACTGGATGGATTGAAGGAAGAACTGATCGACCGCTTCGGCCTCTTGCCGGAACCCGCCGAAGCGCTCCTGGCCGTGCACCGCCTGCGCCTGGAAACCAAACCCTTCGGCATCAGTCGCCTGGCCGTGAGTTCGGAAGGGGCGAGCATCCAGTTCGAGCCGAACCCGCCGTTCGACCCGATGAAGCTCATCAAACTGATCCAGACCAAGCGCGAATACAAACTCGCCGGCCAGGACAAGCTGAAGATCAACAAAGACTGCCCCGGCCTGAGCCAGCGGCTGGAACTGATTCGGGGATTTCTGCGCGAAATCGCGTAGGGTGGATAAGCGATAGCGCATCCACCAATGGTAGCAAGGCCGGTGGATGCGCTATCGCTTATCCACCCTACCGCTGCTTGTGGAAGGTCAGCGGCACCGCCGTGGGCGGCGGGGTTTTCAGGAGGTGTTTCTTCATCTTGCCCATGACGTGCATTTCACAGGCGCGGCAGTCGAATATCAGGGTCAGGCGTTCGTTGCCGTTCACCAGGGTCATCGGTTCGGCGCGCACCTGGCCCTGCACGCCGGTGACGCCTTTGGCCTGTTTCGGGCACAGGCTGAACGAGTAGCGCAGGCAGTGCTTGGTAATCATCAACGAGACCTCGCCGACTTCTTTATGCGCTTCATAGGCAGCGGCGATCAGCTTGACACCGTGGCGTTCATAAAACCTGCGCGCGGCCTGGTTGTAGACATTGGCCAGATAGGTCAACGCCTCCTCCGGGTAGCGGGCGGGCGGCTCCACGGCGGCCTTGCGCGGGGGGCGCTGATAGGCCGCCACCCGTGCGGCCTGCAAGCGTTCCACCGCTTCACGGCGCAATTTGTTGACGGCCGATGCGGGCAGGAACCAGGGCTGGCTCCAGGTAATCGTCAACTCCAGCAAAGAGAAATCGCTGCCGCCGAAGCGGGCGAGTTGTTCGCGCAGGGTAGCTTCGGCCTTGTCCGGCTCCCGCGCCGGTTGCTTCGCGAAGGCCAGGCTGGCGCCGGCGCTCATCCCGTCGGCATCGTGCAGGGTCAGCTCAAAACCTTCATCTGTTTCACCGAACCCGGCCCAGATGTCGATGCGCCGCTCGGCCGAGGCCTTGTTCAGCGCCTGTTCCCAGGCATGGTCGCGGTTGCGGCTGAGCGCGGTTCCCGGTTGCAGGCCCGGCAAGGTCGCCACCGGTTCGTTCGGCCTGATCCGCCAGAGCGACTTGCCGACGGCTTCCACGGTGTTCGCCTGTAGTCCCACCACCTCGCGCTTGTGCAGGTAGGTGAGGCCGTCGCCATTGGCGAGGGCATCTTCCGCTTCGATCTCGAACCAGTCCGGGCCGATGCGCGTGACCGACCCCAGCGGCAGACCGACGAAGGCCGGGGTGTCGAAGGCGCCGATGTCTTCCTTGCGGCCATTCGCGAAGTAGTCGGTGGAACCGCGATGGAAGGTCTTGTCCGGGTTGGGGGTGAACAGCAGTCGGGTGTGGCCGCTGGAGGCTGACGCGAGGTGTGGCAAATGAGCGGGACGTTTTTCCAGAATTTCATCGAGCAGCCGGCGGTAATGGCCGGTGATGTTCTTCACGTAGCCGACATCCTTGTAGCGCCCCTCGATCTTGAAACTGCGCACCCCGGCGTCGATCAGGGCGTTGAGGTTGTCGCTCTGGTTGTTGTCCTTCAGCGACAGCAGATGTTTCTCGAACGACACCACCCTGCCCTGCTCGTCTTCCAGGGTGTAAGGCAGACGGCAGGCCTGTGAGCAATCGCCCCGGTTGGCGCTGCGGCCGGTATGGGCATGGCTGATGTTGCACTGGCCGGAGAACGCCACGCACAAGGCGCCGTGGATGAAGTGCTCCAGCACCGTATCGGCCGGCACGGCGGCGCGGACTGCCGCGATTTCCTGAAGGGTCAGTTCGCGCGCCAGGACGATCTGGGAAAAGCCCACGTCAGCCAGAAAGCGCGCCTTCTCCGGCGTGCGGATGTCGCATTGGGTGGAGGCGTGCAGGGCGATGGGCGGCAGGTCCAGTTGCAACAGCCCCATGTCTTGCACGATCAGCGCATCCACCCCGGCGCCGTATAGCGCCCACACCAGCTTGCGCGCCGGCTCCAGTTCCGTGTCGTGCAGGATGGTGTTGAGGGTGGCGAAGATGCGCGCGTGGTAGCGATGCGCGAATTCGACCAGCCCGGCGATCTCGCTCACCGTGTTGCCGGCGTTGTGGCGGGCGCCGAACGCCGGCCCGCCGATATAGACCGCGTCGGCGCCGTGCAGGATGGCCTCGCGGCCGATTTCGGCGGTCTTGGCGGGGGCGAGGAGTTCCAGGGCGTTGTCGTAATGGGGCATGGCGTGAACCTGACAGAATTTCCCCCGACTATATCGCGCCGGACACGCGCCCACGACCGGACAGGAAACGAACCATGCGCTACCCTCGCCGCGTTCCTGATTTGCTCCCGGCCATGACCTCGTTTTCCCTCACCACTCGCATCAGCCTGTTGTTCGCCGCCGTAGCCGCCTTGGTGCTGCTGGTGGTGGGATTGTTCGTGGCGCGCTCGGTGGATCGCCATTTCATCGAGATCGACCGCCATGAACTCACCGGGAAACTGGACCTGGTACGCAATATGTTGGCGCAAGGCAGCCAGGAAACACTGCCGCGCCGACTGCACGACGCCCTGGTCGGGCACCACGGACTGGTGCTGGTGCTGGCGGGGCCGGACGGCACCCTGCTCTATGCCAGCGCCGAGATAGACGATCCGGAGGCTCTGCTCGCCGAACCACCCGGTTTGGCCCTGTGGAGGGTGAATGATCGCGACCTGCGCGGTCTGCGGGAGACCATCCCGTCCGGTGGCTATGTGGTGGCTATCGCCCAGAGCATCGAGCATCACCAGCAATTCATGACGGAGTTTCGCCAACTCCTCACGCTGGCCATCGGCCTGGCCGCCCTGCTCACCGCCGCGCTGGGCTGGGCCGCCACCCGCGCCGGCCTGCGTCCGTTGCGGGAAGTGACCGCGCTGGCGGCGGGTCTGTCGGCCAGTCGCCTGGGCGAACGACTGCCGGAAACGCAAGTGCCGGCGGAAATCGAAGCCCTGGTGGGCGAGTTCAACGCGATGCTGGCGCGGCTGGAAGATTCGTTCCGGCGCCTGTCCGAGTTTTCTTCCGACATCGCCCACGAATTGCGCACGCCGCTGAGCAATCTGATGACCGAAACCCAGGTGGCGCTCACGCGTACACGCACGGCCGAGGAATACCGGGAGGTGTTGGGCTCCAGCCTGGAGGAATACGAACGCCTGGCCCGCATGATCGGCGACATGCTGTTTCTGGCGCAGGCCGACAACCGCTTGCTGGTGCCGAGGCGTGAGGAAATCGATCTGGCCGAAGAAGTGGCGCGGCTACTGGAATTCTTCGAGGCGCTGGCCGCCGACAGTCAGGTGCATCTGACCGCCGGCGGCACCGCGCAGGTGGTGGGCGACCGCGCGATGTTGCGCCGCGCCCTGGCCAATCTGCTGTCCAACGCCATACGCCATACCCCCGTGGGTGGCGAAATCACCGTGCGCCTGTCGCTGTCTGACGGGTTGGCCACCGGGCTGGCCACCGGGTTGGCCACCGGGTTGGCCACCATCGCCGTTGAAAACCCAGGTGCGACGATTCCGCCGGAAGCCCTGCCGCGCCTGTTCGACCGTTTCTACACCGGCGACCCCGCGCGCCGCAGCAGTGGCGAAGGAGCCGGCCTCGGCCTGGCCATCGCCCGCTCCATCGCCCGGATGCATGGCGGCGACATCAGTGTGGAGAGCACACACGGACGAGCCTGTTTCACGCTGACACTGGCGCGGGAATGAACCGGGTAATGCTTAAAGCGTGCTTATCCGGTTAGCGTGAAACAAGTCCGCCCTTGTAGCGCAGGCGTCCCGCCTGCATCAGCGCCAAGAGTGACGTAGGTTGGGCAAAGCGAAGCGTGCCCAACATCGCGGCGGTTCGTTGGGCACGCGCAGCGACGCCCAACCTACAAGCCCATGCCACGAAATCACGAGCCTCTACATCGGGTGGGTGTGTGTGACAACCCGATAAGCACGACTTAAAGTTCTCCGTGCCGGCGCCGATAAGCGGATAGCCTTGTCGCCAATCAAATCATCATGTCCACCATCATCCACCCCTTGCCTGCCGGAGAAGGCCTGGCCTTGCAACAACCCTGGGTAACGCCGGGCTTGGGATGGTGAAACGAGGAACACTCCCATGAACACGGGCTATCTCCTGCCTGCCATCGCCCTCGCCGGGTTTCCGGAGATGGCCCTGGCCGCCGCTTTTACCACTCCGACCACGCCGCAGCCGGGCTTCCTGATCCTGGTCGGCGGCCTGGTGGCGGCCCTGGTGTTCCTCGTCCTGCGCCAGCGGCGCGGCATTCAATCGCTACACACGCGGGAAGCGCAATTGCGGGCAAGCAAGGAAGAATTGCGGATCAATCGGGAACGTCTGGAATTCGCGCTACAGGGCGCCGATGACGGCCTCTGGGACTGGGATCTGGAAAGCAACGTCGTCTATTACTCGCCACGCTGGAAATCCATGCTCGGCTACGGCCCGGATGAACTGGACGACACCCTGGAAACCTGGGCGAGCCTGGTCGAACCGGAGTCACGCGAACCCGCTCTGGAGCAGGTTCGCGCCTATCTGGACGGCAAGGCAGACAAATACGAAACCGAATTCCGCATGCGCCACAAGGATGGCCACTGGGTGGATGTTCTCGCGCGCGCCTGCCTGGCTGTGGATGCCGGCGGGGCGGTACTGCACCCGCGCCGCCTGGTGGGCACCCATGTCGACATCTCCGCGCGCAAGCAGTCGGAAACGGAACTGCGCCGTTCCAATGCCGAACTCGAACAGTTCGCCTACGCCATCTCGCACGACATGCGCCAGCCCCTGCGCATGATCGCCAGCTACCAGCAATTGCTGGAGAAAGCCCTGCGCGACAAACTCGACGATGAAACCCGCGAGTACCTGCATTTCGCCACCGATGGCGCGAAACGCCTGGACCAGATGCTGGTGGCGCTGCTGGAATACTCACGGGTCGGGCGCAAGACCGAGCCGCTGGGCTGGATCGCCAGCCGCGAGGCGGTGGACGAAGCCCTGCGCTTCCTGAAGCCGGCCATCGACGAGGCCGGGGCTCGGGTTGAAATCAGCGGCGATTGGCCGCGCATCCATGCCAGCCGCGATGAACTGGTTCGCCTGTTCCAGAACCTGATCGGCAATGCCGTGAAGTACCGGATGGCGGGTCGCGCATCGGAGATCGGCGTGGTCGGCACCGTGGTCGGCAGCGTGGTCGGCAGCGTGGTCGGCACCCTCGGCGAGGGACGTTGGACAGTTCGTATCTCCGACAATGGCATCGGCATCGACCCGGCACAAATCCCGCGCCTGTTCCAGGTTTTCCAACGCCTGCAGGCGCACGCCCGATACGAAGGCGCCGGAGTCGGGCTGGCGTTGTGCCGCAAGATCGTCGAACACCACGGCGGCCATATCCACGCCGACTCGGCGGGCGCAGGCCAGGGCAGCACGTTTGTCTTCGAGTTACCGCTCAACTCTCCAAGGAATCACCCATGAAACGCTTTCTGACGTTCCTCGCTCTCTCCCTGCTCAGCGCCACCGCCCACGCGGCGGACAGCTATTCCTTCGGCGTGCTGTCACAGCGCAGCGCGGTGCTGACCGCGCAGTACTGGAACCCGATCCTGGATTACGTCGGACGCAAAGCCGGAGTCAATCTGCTGCTCAAGGTGGCGCGCACGGCGCCGGAATCGAACGAGGCCACCCTGCGCGGTGAATTCGATTTCGTCTACTCCAACACCATTTTCCAGCCCAGGCTGGCGGCAGCCGGTTACCAGGTAATCCTGCGCCCGCGCGACGAGGCCATCACCGGCCAGATCGTCACCCTGGCCGATTCGCCGATCCATTCGCTGAAAGACCTGGATGGCAGGGAAGTGGGTTTCCCCTCGCTCGCCGCCTTCGTCGGCTATGCCGTGCCGATGGACCAGTTGCTGCGCCTGGGCGTCGGCGTCAATGCGGTGTTCGGCGGCAATCAGGAAGGCATCATGGGTCAGCTCAAGGCGGGCAAGGTCATCGCCGCCGGGGTCAACAATCAGGTCATGCGCGCTTTCGCCAACCGCGAAAACGTGAAATACCGCGTGCTCTGGGAATCCGCCGCCTTCCACAACATCCCGATCGCCGTTCACCCACGCGTGCCCAAGGACGTGGCCCATGCCGTGCGCCTGGTCATCGACGGCATGGAACTGGACGCGGAAGGCCGCAAGGTGCTGGCGGCCAGCGCCCAGATCATCGCGCAGAAACCGCCCTACGGCTTTCTGTCGTCCTCGCCGGCCGACTACCGCAGCTACACCGAGTTCTATCGGAACACGCTGGTGAAGGACATCAAGTGAAAGGCGGAACAGACAATCTCCGTCATTCCCGCGAAAGCGGGAATCCAGTTCATCCTAAAAACCGCAGTTGGCCGCGTCGTAGGAGCGGGCTTGCCCGCGATAGCCGCCGCCAATCGCGGGCAAGCCCGCTCCTACGGCCACCACGCAGATTCACCCAAACGGGACGGAAGGAAGGGGCGTAACCATGCTCCCCACCTGGGCGCGCCTGCCCTTTCTCGCCCGCCTCCTGGTCACCGCGAGCATTGCCTTGCTGGTGGCGGGCAGTGCCATGTTGCTGGTATCGGCGCGACAGGAAGCGCGCGATGCGCAGTCCGATCTGGCGGCGGAACTGGCCAACGAACTGGAAACCCTGCCGGCTGCGCTGGCAGAGATGGTGGTCATCGGCGACTTCGCCACGCTGCAACAAGCTCTCGATCGCTTCGTCAGCCGCCCCCACGTGTTCCGCGTCGGCTATCGCGACCAGGCCGGAGCCAGGCTGCACAGCGAGGATGCCGCCCTGCCCTCGCGCGCGCCGCACTGGTTCGTCGCCGCCCTGGAATTCCGCGACCTCTCGGGCCAGGCCAGGGTCAGCGTGGGGGGCCGTGTTTACGGCGAACTCGATCTGGTCATGACCGCACAGGCCCAGGCCAACCGCGCCTGGACCCGTCTACTGCACCACCTGGCCATTCTGCTGCTCGCGGTTGCCCTGGATTTTTTCGGCATCTGGCTGGTCTTGCGCAACGGTCTGGCGCCGCTCAAGCGGCTGGAACAGGGCACCGATGCGCTCGCCCGAGGCCATCTGGACACGCGCCTGGAAAGCGAAGGCAGCCCGGAGTTGCGGCATCTCATCGTCGCGTTCAACCGCATGGCGGAAGCCACACAAAGCGCCCAGGAAAACCTCGCGCGCAGCAACGCCGAACTACAACGCTTCGCGGAAATCGCCGCCCACCACCTGCAGGAACCGGCGCGCCGCCTGGCGAGCTATGCCGAGCGCCTCTCCGGGCAGCTATCGGGCTTGCAACTGGACGAGGACACGCGCCTGTCCCTGGAATTCATCCAGCAGCAGGCTAAACGCCAGCAAGCCCTGGTGCGCGATGTGCAACGCTATCTGGCCGCCGGCCAGGCGCGCGGGGAGAGGGGGGCGGCCGATAGCAATGCGCTGCTGCAAAAGGTGCTGGCCGGCCTGCATGGACGGATCGAACAGCTTGGCGCGCGGCTGGTCGTGGAAGCGCTGCCCCGCGTCGATCTGGACGCGCCCCGGCTGGCGGAACTGTTCGCCCTGCTGCTGGAAAACGCCTTGCGCCAGGGCCAGCCCGGCAGGCCACTGGAAATCGCCGTGCGCGGCAGGGCACGCAACGGCATGGTGATCTGCCAGGTGGCCGACAACGGCGCCGGCATTGCCCCGGAATACCGGGAACGGGTGTTTCGCGTATTCGAGCGCCTGTCCTCGGCCGGCAGCGGCACCGGCGTCGGCCTCGCCATCGTCCGCCGCACCGTGGAAAGCGTGGGCGGCCGCGTCTGGATCGAGGAAACGCCAGGCGGCGGCTGCACGGTAAACTTCGAGCTGCCCACAGGAGAGGCCACATGAAACCCACCGGATTTCGGATTTCGGATTTCGGATGTAGCGCAGGCGTCCCGCCTGCCGCCTCCGAGATTTCGGATTTCCCCCAACCCCTCCCCCGATGGGGTGGTACTGATAGGGGTAGGAAAGGGCTCTCGCCCTCCCCTCCCTCCGAACCGTGCGTGCGGTTCTCCCGCACACGGCTCTCCAGTTGGTGGTTTCTCATCGAGATTGGCTCGCCTGCCGTCGGGCTTCGACCATGGTGAAAAGCCCTGCCGCAGCGAAGAATGCATTTGGCCAGCGACCATGGTCGGCATAGCACCGGCCAAAGCCCGGACGTTTCTCCTGTTTGCGCAGGAGCGCCCG
>JAUYFG010000060.1 GCA_030690985.1 Pseudomonadota bacterium | reverse complement strand
CACCCTTCGCTCCTATCTCGCCACCCCCCACAAGCAGGGCGCCAATCCATTTCTCGCTTTGACCCTGGCTTTCCAGGGCCACACGCCACAGCCCCGCTTCGCCTGACCAACAGATCAACTACGGCTACCTGAGTAGTTACGTTTTTGTTTTTGATTTGCCGGGGGGGTGGCACTGCCACTCGGAGCATCTGATGCGCATGTCATCTGTCGAGCGCCGCACCGCCTACGGCCGCATCCTGCGGGAGCTGAGAGATGTCGGCGCGATCACGATCACCGCGCACCAGCTCACCGCCGAGGAGGCTGCCGACATCGTGCGCGATGACCCCACGTCGCGGGCCCGCAGGGGGCATCTACGTGGTCATGACTGGCTGATACATCATCCCGACGAGTGGGCCATCGAGCACTCTCTTTCTCCCGGCGACCAGGCCGGAGGCCGCTCTGCCAGCGGCCCCGACCGAAAGCAGGTTTACCGCATCTCGGTAATACCGAGATGCGGTAAACCGACACCTAAGGGTCTCCTATCGCAGGGGGCAGCTATCTCACGCAGCAGCAGCAGCCGTCTCGATGCTGCTGCTGCTGCGCCCGCAGAGATACCCTCACCCCCACCGCCGCCGCCAGCGGCAGCCCCAGCGGCATCGGCCGCCGGCAAGCGCCGACGGATGCGCCCGTCGGGCGTCATCACATGGACGCCCGACGATGAGAGCGAGGCCGCCCGCATCGAGGCCAGTCATGCACCCGACGACATCGCCGCCGCTGTGGCGGCCATAAAAGCCGCAGGCAGACAGCCCGTGCCGGGCCTCGTCTCGGGCGAGATCGAGCGGGTGGTCGCCCGACGCGAGGCCGCAGATCGCCATGCCCGGCAGATCGCCGCCAGCCGCGCCCAGGTCGATGAGACCGCGCGGGGGGCGGATCGACCGCGATCCCGGCCGCCGGCCGGGTGGGCTGGAGGTATCTGAGACCCCCCTGGGCGCCGCAGGCTGCACGATTGTCGGCGGGCCTATGGGGGAGCCTCACCCTCCCAGTTTGCGTGGCTGTTTTTTTCTGGGAGTCAATTTACCGTTTTCTAATGAAGCTCAGTCCCGCTAGGCCGCCTGCTTGAGCGCAAATTCGCAGATGATTTCCTGGTATGTGCAGGAGAGCTTGCCGTCTTCGTCCTTCTCCACGATGCCGACCTGGACAAGCTTTTCTGTGTCGTTGTGTACGGCGCGCACGTCGCGGCCAAGACGGCGAGCCAATTCGCGCACGCCCAGAGACTTGCCGCCCAAGAGCGCATTGAGCACGGCCAAACGATGCCCTCCAAGCATTCTGACCAGCATTTCCGGTGTTTCGAAGCTCAGATGGCGTCCTTGCGGCTTGCCCGTTTCCATTGCCCTGACGGCCTGCGCAGCCGAATCTTCCAGGCTTGCGACTTCTATCCGTAGGGTGCTCATTTCGTTCGGCATATTTCAACCTCGTGCAAGAAATCCGCCAGCAAGCGGGTGGGCGTCGTGAATTGGTAGGGAGACTGCACCGTGCCGGCATGTTTGTGGTCACCCTTGCCGCGCTCGTTGTCGAATCGCAGAACGCAATGCCCATCGACCACGAAGGCCAGACGGTACTTGAAGTCGTGCGCGCACCCTGGAACGCGTGCAGGGAGGCGCCAGACCGTCATATGCACGACTTCACGCTCAGACAGCGGTTTGTGGTCCTCAAAAATCAACACGGCTTTCATGTTGTAAATGTTAACAACAATCTGTTGTACAGGGGGCCAGATCGGCCAGCGCGTTTCGCCCCCTCGCCACATACCGGTGTGGCAGCAATTTCGCGGCCCATCACCTGGAGCAAATCACATGAAACCCAATCTGATCTTCGCCGCCGCCCTCGCTGCCTTCTGTCTCTCCGCAAGTGCCGGTGAAAAGTTGTTCGTCAACACGCTGGAGCTGGAAGCGTCGTGCTTCCGGGTCGGCGGCGTTTTCACCAAGACCGAAGCGCAGCACGGCGGCCGCGTCGAAGTTGCTTGCCATCGTGGGGATAAGCCGCTGGCCCACGCCATCATCACCAGCACCCAGCACGGCGGCATTCGCTTCGAGGGCGAAGGCGAAGACAAGGACGCGTCCCTTGTTGATGCCGCGCGTCAATTCACCGGGGCCTGCGCAGGTGAGGGAGGCGTCCTGACGTTCACCGATGCCGCCACCGAGCGCCTGGTGAACCTCGATTGCCATCTCGACTTCGGCCGCCGGTGGTCGATGAGCGCCCAGAAGGACGGCGACCGGGTCAGTCTGTCCATCGCTGCCGTGCCGATCATCACCCAGAGCAACGGCCATGAGTGACCCCATCATCACGTCTACACGCGCCCTCCGGATGATCGCGAACATGCGCGACGACGCCATCGACGGCCTTCCCGGCACCAAGCGGCGCGCGCTCATGACCCTCTACCGGGAGATGGTGTTCATCTTCGGTAGTCTCGGAACCCTCACCCCGGCCTTGTTGTTGGTCGCCTTGAGCGGCTTCCTGATCGTCGAGGCTGGCGGACTGCTGTTCTACGTCGTGTTCATGCTGATGAAGCACATGGGGGGCTGATCGTGCCGCTCATCCCTCACTCACACGCCGAGCGGCTGGCGAGGAAGGCGGACAAGCGCCGCCGGCTGCTGTCGTTCCTGCGGCTGGAGCTATGGACAACGCCTTCCGTCGCCGGCATGGTCATGGGCGTGTCCGACCGCGCGACCATCAAGAGCACCATCGACCGCATGGAAGTGGACGGTCTGGTTGTTCGCGACAGGGTGCGGATGCCGCTGGGCCTGGTGCTCCATGTCGTGGGCATCACGATGAACGGTCAGGCCGAGGCTGGGAGCACGGGAAAGCCCTTTGTCGCGCGTGCCTACGAAACCGGCCGGATCGGACTCACGGTCATCGACCATACCCTGGAACTGCAACGGTTGCGGATTGCCGCAGCCCGCGCGGGCTATAAGGGCTGGGCCTACCTTGACCGAATCACAGTGGAACAGCGGAAGGAAAGCCGGCAACACCGCGCGGACGCCCTGGTTACCCATCCAGGCGGCGTGCGCGCGGCACTGGAATGCGAGCGGACCTTGAAGTCCCGCAAGCGCTACCAGGTCATCGTCGGCGATCATCTGAGTGCTATCGGGCAACGCCAGTATGAGCGCGTGATCTGGACATGCCCGAACGCAGCTATTGCCGACTCCCTGCGCAAGATCATCAACAGCATTCCGCGCGTCATCGTGGCCGGTGTGGACAACCGCATGGGCCAGCAAGAGCAGGCGCTTTTCACGTTCTGCACCTACACCGAATTCCCAACAATCGAGCTTTGAAGGAACCAGCCATGTTCACACTCGAGCAAATCGACGGCATTGCCGCGCGCCTGAAGGAGGCACCGGCGATGCCCAGGGCGCTTACCACCCACGAGGCCATCAAGCGACTTGCGCCGAGCATTCGCGCGATGCAAGCCAGGGGCTACAACCTCGACCAGGTGGCGGATACGCTCAAACATGAAGGGCTTGTCGTCAGCGGCAAAACACTGGCGCGGCACCTGCGCGCACAAAAAACCGTTGCCGGGGACAAGAAACCCTCCTCCGCTGCACCAGTCGGCAACGCGGCACGGGCCGCCGCAGGCACGGACCGCGCCCACCTTTTGCCAAACCCTTCCCCGCAACAACCCGAGTAGCGACGCCGCGCCATGCTGTCCCGGCTCCCAGCGGGAGCCGCCCGAAGGGCCGCGCCGCTGACCGGCGCGGGGACATGGCGGCGGGCACGTTGTTGGACATCTCACCGCCAGTCGTTTGCCCAGGTCGCGGACAGCGCCAGGACAAACAAGGCCTTGTTGCTGGACAACGCGGCAAGTAGTTGATTGCCACCCTCGATTGACGCCCTAGATTGGCCCTGTCCGCCCCTGGGTAATCGGCGAGGGCAATCTATGCGGGCAATCTGCACCAAAGGCAGGGCGTCAGACCTGGCCGGTCTGCCACCTCAAGGCAAGTGCAGGCGGATCGGTGATCCGCCGCACCCACTGCAAGCCGCCGGACCGGTGGTCCGTCAGCCCAAAGGCAGGCAGGGCAGCCTGAAGGCTGCTATTCCTGCCCACTGCGGGCAGACCGTCGCCACGCCTGCGGCGCGTGACTAGGGCGGTTTAGACTCGCGCCTGCCCCTTCTTTTTTTTCGCGATAAAGCCGCTCAAAAAAAGCGGGGACCCCGGCGCTCCCTAAAACCAACCTAGTCACGCGCCGCTGTGACGCTTGCCCGCCTGCCCCTTCTTTTTTTCGCGATAAAGCCGCTCAAAAAAGTGGGGGCCCCTGGCGTTCAATCGTCCCATCGTCTCGCGACGGTCTGCGGGGCTATGCCCCCCACGCAAGTTCCCGTAGGGGGCTCGCAAATGGGCGGGGTGTGATTCCGTTGCGCGCTCGCCCCTTCTCCTTCTTTTTTTCGCGATGAAGCCGCTCAAAAAAGCGGAGACCACGGGGGCGCGCTTGCCTGCACTCCGCTCTCATTCGCATCCCGTAGCGGCGGCGATGGAGGGCAAACCCAACCCCGAGAAGCTTGGGTTAAAAGCGAAACCGGCGTTCGCCGTACCCAAGAACCGCCTGCGGCTCGCAGTGAAGCGGCTAGCGCCGGCAGTGCAGTGGCTTCGCCACATAAGAGAGGGGCGTTCGCCCCAGACTCCTGCGGAGGTCGATAGCAGGCTTCGCTGCCAAAGAAGCGGCGTGCGCCGCAAAGAGCCATCGGCTATGCCGCAAATCGTGTGAGCGGCAAGAACCCGCCGCAAGTGAAGCGGCCTTCGCCGCGATGATCGCGCTGCGATCACTTAACCGCCTTCGGCGGAGTGCAGCGCCTTCGGCGCAACCCCGCTTCTCTTGAGTTGGGTCAGCTTAGGTGGTCGCTGGCGGCGCCCCATCGGTCGGCCCCGTTCCGGGCCTTCCTCGCCCTGGCTTCGCCCCCGTGCCGGGGCTCGCCGGGCGCATCCGCACCCTCACCCAGGCCATCTACTTCGGAAATCCGCATCCGTTGCCAACTTCCGTTCATGCCATCGGAATAACGATTCCGCATTCCGAAGTCGGTAACCACCAAGACGGTGGCCACGCCGCTACGCGGCCAGCCCACCCCTCATGCCTGTCCTGGCACGAACCGGCTACGCCGGTTCGTGCGAGAGAGGCGCGATGGCTGGCAGCCCTCGCAGGGCACGCGGCGAAGCCGCGCTGTTGCCGGGAAACCGCTGTCGGTGGCCGTCTTTCATCGCTACCTGACCTTCGGTGTCGCCGAGAGCGCTTCCCTCCCTTTGCGCGGCCTGGCTAGAGCAACCCTTTGGTGCCAGTCGCGCCAGTCCACGCGGGGCTTCGCCCGCTTCGCGCGCCCCTTCGAACGGTCCCCCTTCGGGGGCTGCGTTCTCGGTTGCGCCGCGTGTCCTGTCACGCCTGTCACGTCGGCTTGCACCGCCAGGAAAGCCCCGCGCAAGCCCTTCGGGCCGGTCAGTCCAGGGCTTCTCTTCGAGGCGACACCGGCGATCAGGCTTGACGCGATGAAAGGAGAAAGCATGGCCCCCAACAGCAACCCGGCAACCAACACCGCGCCCCCTTCGGGCGCCCCCCGCGAGGCTCGCCAGCAATCAGGCGGAAAGGCTTTTTGACCATGTACAGCCACCCCCAGCACGTAGCCAAACACGCTTTCGCCCTGTGCCCACTTGATCTTAACGAGGAGATCATCATGCTCACCACCGCCACCGAATCGCCCCTGAACAACCTGGCCGAAGTCTTCGGGCAGCCGATCCACACCTACACCCGCGCCCAGGCCATCGAGGACGGCATGCTGGTGGATGTTTCCGAGATGGCACGGGAAGCCGGCTTCGGCGTTGCCGTGGCGCTCAGTCGTGCGGCCTGGCTGGATTGTGTGGAATGGACGGATGCCGACAGTCGGCGCCAGACCCTTCAAGACCAGTCCGGGCGGCTCTGGGACGTGGTGCACATGGCGAGCTTGGCGGCCCGCCGTAATCCTCGCGGCGAGGAGCGCATCGCTTTCCCGGTTTATCGCGTCCCGCGTGGCGGGCGTGGTGTACGGCCCCTCCCCACGACGATGCAGATGCAGATCGGCCCGGGCGATGAAGGGGAACCGGTCATCACGATCATGATGCCAGGGGAGGACTGAACTGTGCCGCGCTTCGCCCTCGCCGGAAGGAACTTCACCGCTGAACAGTGCGTGGATGGCGTGCTGATCAATCCCTCACTGCCACCGGCATTCGACCAGACCCCGAACGACGCCCGCCCGGACTCTCACGCGAAGTGGTGGCACCGGCCTTTCATCGTGACCTATTCGGATGCCGTCAGCCATTACGCCCAGTGCAGCGAGGAGGAGAAGGAGCGCATGCGCCGGCAGTGGTTCGATGCCTGGCCGTCTGGCACCCGCTATGACGTGCGCTGCCTGGATGGCGGCGCCTGGGAGCGCTCAACCAGTTGGGGCGCCTTCGCCACCCTGGAAGCCGCCGTGGCTTGCGCCAAGTCGCTCTGAGAATTTCGCCCCCTCTTCACATACACATAACCGGCGCGGTTGCCGCTGACACACCTAGGAGCTTTCATGAAAATCCTGAACTTCGATACCTACCTCCGCCGCTTCGGCGACTGCCCGCCCTACTCGATCCGGGCATGGGCCGAGGCCGCCGGGGGCAGCTTGCGCCAGGGCGAAGACCTGGCGCGACTGTCCCTGATTGATGTTCTGGACATCACCCGGCGGGCCATCCGCGCGCGGGCGATTGAAGCCAACGTGGTCGCCCTGGGCGGCCTGGCGCTGATCGCCGAAGTGATGCTGGACACCGAGACCGATGGTCGCCTTTTCTGCAACGCACTGGGCCTGATCGAGGGCGAAATCATGTATGCCGAGGCCGCCCGTGTTCTCCAACCCCATAAGGAGGTTGCATGTTCAAACTGATTTTGTTCGTCGGCCTGGGTTATTGGCTCGCCCTGTCGAACGGTGCCCCGACGCAGGAAGCCGCCGCCAGTGGTGGGCTGCCGAGCCCGGAAGTGATCGCGCAGAGCCTCGTTGCGGCACTGCCCCCGCCCGAACTGGTGGCCGCTCGCGTGAAAGATGCGCTGGATGCCGCCGCCGCAGGAAGGCAACCATGAACGACAGCAAACCCTCCTACCTTTGGGGCGCCTTCAAGTGGTTTTTTCTGTTCATGTTCATCGGTCTTGGCGCTTGGCTGTTTGTGATTGGCGCTGACCTCTGGGACGCCCTGACCATTGATGCACGTATTGAGTGGGCCAGGTTCACCGGAGGGCTATTTCGATGAACCCGTTGGGCAGGAGCAGCGGGGTGGCAATATGCCGCCCCGCTTGTCGGTATTTGAGTCGAGTTAAAACGCTTTATTTTGCTTTGTGAATTTCTCAGCCTCCTTCTCTCGCCGATTTGCCTCAAGTTCCCCATCCATGACGGCTTTGTATTCCGGCACGGTGTAGGTCAGATAGCTTGTGGTATCCGGCCAGCCGCGCCATACCTTGACTTCAATGCCATCCTTGAGACGCCAACGGTAGGTCACCTCCCCCACGCTTTGAACACCGTTGCTGTCATCCGGCCAGCCGTATTTGCTCGCCACCATCTCGCGCACCCAGACAACCAAGCCTGTATCCATGTGGCCGGGGAATGAGTACTCCACCACGCCCAGGTCGCCCGCGCGGGTGTAGCCCACAGTAAGTTTCTGACTTTTTTCCAGCACAGTTGAACTGTTGTAGTTGTCGTACCAATAGTCATTGTCCTCCCGTGTCGCCTGCAAGCCGGCCAGTTTGAGCACGCCACGGAAGTCTTCACGGGACGAGCACAGGATCGGTGAATCGAATAGCTTGGTTGTTGCTGATTTCGCGCAGTTCAAGCGCTTGTCGAGGCGGGCATGGTTGCGCTGGGCGTACTCGTTGCCGGAGTCTTTCGCTTTCTTGTACCAGGCCAGCGCCTGTGTTTCATTTTTTGTAACGCCTTGCCCATATTCCAGCCTCACGCCGAGATGGTTCTGCGCGCCGGCATTCCCCTGTTCCGCCGCTTTCTGGAACCACGCCACCGCTTCGGCTTCGTTCTTGGTAACACCTTGCCCGTTCACCAGCATCACGCCCAGGTTCTCCTGAGCATCGGCATCCCCCTGTTCTGCCGCTTTGCGGAACCACGCAGCCGCTTCGGCTTCGTTCTTGGCTACGCCTTGCCCGTTCTTCAGCCTCCATCCGAGATTATTCTGCGCGTCGGCATCCCCCTGTTCTGCCGCTTTGCGGAACCACGCCGCCGCTTCGGCTTCGTTCTTGGCTACGCCTTGTCCATGCGCCAGCATCACACCCAGGTTGTTCTGCGCGTCGGCATACCCTTGTTCCGCCGCTTTGCGGAACCACGCAGCCGCTTCGGCTTCGTTCTTGGCTACGCCTTGCCCATGCGCCAGCATCACGCCCAGGCTGTGCTGCGCGTCGGACTGCCCCTGTTCCGCCGCCTTGCGGAACCACGCAGCCGCTGTTTTTGGGGCTTTCTTGACCCCGTAGCCAAAGTAATACAAAACCCCAACGTAGAACTGCCCTGTTGCATCCCCCGCTTCGGCTGCCTTGACTAAGGCAGCAACCGCCTTCTTGTCGTGTTTGATCGCACGGTCGCGTAGCGTAGCGGCCTGCTCGTCGGTCAACGCGGCCGTGGCTTGGCTCCAGATCAAAGCCAAGATAAAGAATAGGGTGGTCATTCTGCTGTTCATGCTATCTCCCGATCGTTGTTGATGAATGCGGTGCGGTTTCATGCGGTTTTACGCTTCATTCGAATTTCGCTCGCCTGCAGGCTCATTTTCTCAAACTTGTTGCAGTAGGTGGCAAGGGATTGATTTCGCCCCTGGGGCACATACAGGCAAGGCCCGGCATATCGCCGCCCTACCTTCCCCAGGAGCGAACCATGCGAACGTTAATCACCCCCTTCTTCCTCGCCTTGACCCTCACCGCCTGTTCATCCGAAGCAAGCATCCAGTACCCCGCCGCCGGCCTGATCCTGGAAGCGTTGTTCGCGCCCGGCGAACTGGCGCGCCAGGGCCGCGCCTTCCGGCTTGCCGGCCTTCGCGATGGTCGCCCGCCGGAACTGGACACCACAGGTGCTCGCGCCCGTGCACCCATCGCGGCTGCCCTTGCCCCGTTCCGGGGATGGGAGGCTGACCCGTTCGACGACACTACGCGCGGCCGTGCCCGCGTGGATGCTTATCTGCGAACCCTGGAGGCGTCAGCCGCGTACTCGAACACGCTCATGACCGAGCTGGCCGGCAAAATGAGCGTTGCGGTGCAGAAAGACCCCGACGCCGCCAAGCGAGAAATCCGCCGGCTGTGGGCGGCGTTCGATCCCAAGATGCTCTCCGCCTTGTGGTTCCAGAGCGTGGCCGATGCCAGCGGCGGCGCGATCCTGGACCTCTCGACCGGGCAAGGCGTGGGTTGGAGTTCCGGTAATGGCTCTTTCCTGGGTGATGCGGCAGGACTGGTCTGGCAGAAGAACGGCCAGACCTGGCTGGGCGATGGCAGCCTGACCGGACGTAAATATCAAGTCTCGTTGGCTTCCGCCATTGCGACCGAGATGCGCGCCACCAGCAGCGCGGCGACCCTGGAAGAAACCGGCAGCCGCAGCGAGACCGGCGGCACGGCTTCGGCTGGTAAGTGATCGCGGAATGCTGAACGTGCTTGATCTACACCTGTTGAAGCTGGCCTTCTTGCTCCAGTTCGAGCTGTTCTGGCTGGGGCTGCTGGCTGGGGCGTTCCTCATCGGCAGTGATCTGGAAGAGGACTCGCCAGCGAAGTACATGATGATCGGGGCCTCTTTCCTCGCCGTGCTGCCAGCCTTTGCGTACCTTTCTACGCCCTGGCTGATTCACCGTGCCGGCGTTGACATCACGCCCGCGCCCTTCGGTTGGTTCCTGCTCTGGCTGGCCTGCGCGGCCGGCGGCCTGGTCGCCGGCCTTATCTGGCTGCGCCACGGCGTCAGCGGCTTCGAGCGGCTGGGCAAGAAGTTCACCAAACGGTCGAGTCTGGAGCGCAACCAGCGCACCGATGTTCGCGAGATCGACCGTTTCTTGCCGGCGGAAATCGGGTTATTCGATCCGTTGAAATTCATCGACGAGCGAAAAGGCATGTTCGTCGGCCTCAACGAGGACAAGCGGCCGGTTTACATCCCCTACGAGGATTGGAAGCTTTCCCACGTCCTCCTGTCCGGGCGCACCCGCAGCGGCAAGGGCGTGGCCGCCCAGATCCTGCTGACCCAGGCCATCCGGCGGAAAGAGTTCGTTATCATCCTCGACCCCAAGGCCGATGCCTGGATGCCGCACATCTTCCGGCGCGAGGCGGAAAAGTGCGGGCAGCCCTATCACTTCCTCGACCTGCGCCAGGACACCCATCCGCAAATCGACCTGTTCCAAGGCTGCGACCAGGAAACCATCGAAAACATGCTGATAGCCGCCTTCTCGCTTGCCGAGAAGGGCGAGGCCGCCGACTTCTACCGGCTCAAGGATCGCCGCGCGGCCCGTGAAACGGCCCGCTATGTTGCGGATAACCCCGGTGCTACCCCTGGGGCCATCCTGGCCGAATTCGGCCAGCACTGGAAAGGAGAAGCCGACGGCTTCGCGGCTGCCATGCAGGAAATGGCCGAGTTGCGGGCGGTGAATCGGGCCGATGGCCAGGGCATCGACATCGGCGCCCTCGAACAGAGCGGCGGCTGTCTCTACGTGGTGGGCGACATGGGCAACACCCGCATCGTGCGGATGCAGCGCATGTTGCTGGTGCGTTTGATGATGCTGGCGAAGAAGCGCGATTACCTGCGCCAGGAGCCGCGCACCATCACCGTCTTTGCGGACGAATTCAAGGTTCACATCTCGCGCCCGTTCATGACCAGCCTGGGCGCGGCGGCTGGCTGGGGGATGCATTGCATCCTGGCTTTTCAATCCTTGCAAGACCTGGCCGACGTGCCAGGGCAAATTTGTTCTCACGAATCCTGCCGAGCAGGGGCGGAGTTTTTGGTGAGCCGCAGATAGTCGAGAACGATGCGGGGACGCAGACAGAGTTTGCGCATCATCGAAGCGATTGACTGGCCGGGCTTCTGGAAC
>JAUYFG010000053.1 GCA_030690985.1 Pseudomonadota bacterium | reverse complement strand
CTCGTGATTTCGCGGCAGGGCGCCGTAGGTTGGGCAAAGCGAAGCGTGCCCAACATCGCGGCGGTTCGTTGGGCACGCTTCGCTTTGCCCAACCTACGTCACTACCGGTAGTGGGTGTCTGCGATAACCGGATAAGCACGCTACCAACGCGGCATAAAGAAACTAACGGGCATGGATTGAGGCCATCTCAAATCATGAACGTCCGCGCCATGCCCGTTTCCCTCACTCCCAACCCCTCTCCCGCCTGCGGGAGAGGGGAGCTTCAAGCGTCGCTACGCGACGTTCACGTTAAAAAGGACTGAAATGAAGCAATTCCTGTCAACGCATGGAAGAACCCTGGCCTTGGCCGGCGTGCTGGCGCCGTTGCTCGGCCTGTTCGTCTATGTCGGCCTGCGTGCGGGGCCGCTGGCGCCGATACCGGTGACCGTGGCCACGGTGGAGAGCCTATCCATTTCGCCCGCCCTGTTCGGCATCGGCACGGTAGAGGCGCGCTACACCTACAAGATCGGCCCGACCGTCGCAGGAAGGGTCAAGTCGGTCGCCGTGCAGGTGGGCGACCGGGTCAAGGCGGGCCAGGTGCTGGGTGAAATGGACCCGATCGATCTCGACGACCGCATCGGCGCCCTGGAAGCCGCGTTGATGCGCGCCCATGCCAATGTGCTGGCCGCCGAGGCCCAGGTTCAGGACGTGTCGGCGCGCAAGCGTTTTGCCGAAACCCAGGCGCAGCGTTACGAAAAACTGCTGGAGGCGCGTTCGGTCAGCGAAGAAGCGGTCGAGGCCAAGCGCCAGGAACGCCAGATCGCCGAGGCGGGATTGCAGGCCGCACGCGCCAATCTGGATGCTGCGAAGCAGGAATTGCTGCGCAGCCGCGCCGAGCGCGATGGCCTGCTGCGGCAGCGCGCCAACCTGCATCTGGTCGCCCCGGTCGCCGGGCTGGTCAGCGTGCGCGCCGCCGACCCCGGCACCACGGTGGTCGCCGGGCAGGCGGTGGTGGAGGTGATCAACCCCGCCAGCGTGTGGATCAACGTCCGCTTCGATCAACTGCGCACCACCGGCCTGCGCGAGGGGCTGTCCGCCGGCATCGTGTCACGCAGCCTGGCCGGGCAAACCCTCGCCGGGCGGGTGGCGCGGGTGGAGCCGCTGGCCGATGCGGTGACCGAGGAGAGCCTGGCCAAGGTGGTGTTCGCCGCCTTGCCGAATCCGCTGCCGCCGATCGGCGAGCTGGCCGAGGTGACCGTGGCGCTGTCCGCATTGCCGGCGCGGCCGGTGGTCGGTAACGCCAGCGTGCGGCAACTGAATGGCCAACTGGGCGTGTTTGTGGTCGCAGACGACAGCCTGCGCTTCGCGCCGGTCAAGCTGGGCGCGGCCGATCTCGATGGCCGCGTGCAAATCCTGGACGGGCTCAAGGCGGGTGAGCGCGTGGTGGTGTACAGCCAGCGCGCCCTCGCCGCCGACAGCCGTTTCAAGGTGGTGGAAAACCTGCCCGGGGTGTCATCTGGAGTAACGCGGTGATCAGTCTGGCCGGACGCGACATCCTGCATTCCTGGGGCAAGTTCGTCTTCACCGGGGTGGGCCTGGGGCTGCTGATCGGCGTCACCCTGACCATGGCCGGCGTCTATCGCGGCATGGTGGATGATGCCAAGGCGTTGCTCGACAACAGCGGCGCCGACCTGTGGGTGGTGCAGCAGGACACCCTCGGGCCGTATGCCGAATCCTCCAGCCTCTACGACGACACTTATCGCGGCATCCTCGGCATGCAGGGGGTGGCGCGCGCGGCCAACATCACCTACCTGAGCATGCAGGTGCGGCGAGCGGGCAGAGCAGACCAGAAGGATGTGCGCGCCATGGTGGTCGGCGTGACGCCAGGCACCCCCGGCGCGCCGGGCCAGCCCGGCTATCTGGTCGCCGGACGGCAGATCACGCGCGGCCATTACGAGGCGGTGGCGGACATCGCCACCGGCTTCAAGCTGGGCGAGCGCATCCGCATCCGCCGCAACGAATACAGCGTGGTCGGGCTGACCCGGCGCATGGTGTCTTCCGGCGGCGATCCCATGGTGTTCGTGCCGTTGAAGGACGCGCAGGAGGCGCAGTTCCTCAAGGACAACGACGCCATCGTCCGGCAACGCGCCCGCACCGCCGAAAACCCGGCCCTCAACCGGCCCGGCGTGCCGGGTGTGCTGGATGCGGTGCTCGCCTCGCAAAGCGTCAACCCGTTCGTCAATGCCGTGCTGGTGCAGATCAAACCGGGCTTTGACCCGGAGGCGGTGGCCGAACCCATCCGCCGCTGGAAGCGCCTGACCGTGTTCACCCGCGCGC
>JAUYFG010000041.1 GCA_030690985.1 Pseudomonadota bacterium | reverse complement strand
TGTTCTGGGTGCCGATACTGCTGCTGTTTGCTGTTCTGAAACTGATCCTGCCCTTCAAGGCGATCCGCCTGTGGATCGACCCGGTGCTGGTGGCCATCGCCGAGGCCTGGATTTCCTGCAACAGCGGCTGGATGGCGCTGACCCAGCGCACCACGTGGGATGTCGAAGGCATAGCCGGCCTCAATCCGCGCAACTGGTATCTGGTCAACTGCAATCATCAAACATGGGCCGACATCTTCGTATTGCAGCACTTGTTCAACCGCCGCATTCCGCTGCTGAAGTTTTTCCTCAAGCAGCAATTGATGTGGGTGCCCGTCATGGGGCTGGCCTGGTGGGCGCTGGATTTTCCCTTCATGCGCCGCCACAGCGAGGAATTCCTCAGGAAGCATCCGGAGATGCGCGGCAAGGATCAGGCCGCAACGCGCCGCGCCTGCAAAAAGTTCGCCCTGATCCCGACCAGCGTGATGAATTTTCTCGAAGGCACCCGTTTCAAGCCGGCCAAGCACCGGCGCCAGCAATCGCCCTATCGACACCTGCTCAAGCCCAAGGCGGGTGGCATTGCGCTGGCGCTGAACGCAATGGGAGACAAGTTTCAGGCCATTCTCGATGTCACCATCGTGTACCCCGAAGGCGCGCCCAATTTCTGGGAATTCCTGTGCGGAAAACTGCAACGGGTGATCGTTCGCGTACAGACGCTGCCGGTTCCGGAGCATCTGATGAAAAGCGATTACGCCGGCGATGCGGCGGTGCGCGAGGCCTTCCAGCGCTGGGTGCAGCAATTGTGGCGGGACAAGGACATGCAGATTTCGCTGTTGCTGGATGAGGCAAGGCGCTGAATTCGCTGTCAGAGGACGCCATGGAACTCCAACTCACCGATTCCGGAGCAAACACCATGATCGATCTGTACTACTGGACTACCCCCAATGGCCACAAGCTCACGATGTTTCTCGAAGAGGCCGGCATGCCTTACCGCATCGTGCCGATCAACATCGGCAAGGGCGAGCAGTTCGCCGCGGACTTCCTGAAGATTGCGCCCAACAACCGGATACCGGCCATCGTCGATCACCGGCCCGCCGATGGCGGCGCGCCGCTCGCGCTGTTCGAATCGGGGGCGATCCTGCTTTACCTGGCGGACAAGAGCGGCCGCTTCATGGCGCCGGACCTGCGCGGCCGCAACGAAACCATCCAGTGGCTGTTCTGGCAGATGGGCGGCCTCGGGCCGATGGCGGGGCAGAACCATCACTTCACGCAATATGCGCCCGAGAAGATTCCCTATGCGATCGATCGCTACGTCAAGGAGACGGCGCGACTATATGCCGTCCTCGACAAGCGCCTGGCCGATCGCGAGTTCATCGCCGGCGGCTATTCGATTGCGGATATGGCTTGTTACCCGTGGATCGTGCCGCACGAGAAGCAGGGGCAGAATCTCGACGATTTTCCGCAGCTCAGGCGCTGGTTTGACGCGATTCGTGAGCGCCCGGCGACGCAACGCGCCTATGCGCTGGCGAAAGAAATCAATCCGGCGCCGGTGGTGACCGAGGAAGCCAGGCGCGTGCTGTTCGGGCAGGACGCCGGCACCGTGCGTCCGGGTTGATCGATCCGCTGGCAGGGCCGCGGCAGCGCAAGGGAAGGTATTGCCTGCCTTCCCGCCCCGTTCAGATTTTCAGGTAAGTCCAGCCCTGCTGCACGCGCTCGGCGACATGTTCGATGGCAGTCCTGGTTACGAGCGCTTCGGGTACCAGCGAGACGTCCTGGCCGACGCCGCGCAAGCGCGCGATGGTCTGCCCGCAGGCGATGAAGCCGACTCGCTGATGATGCGCCTTGAGTTCAGTAATGCGCGCGGCGTAAGGCGTCGTGCTCGCCCGCAGCAGATCGAGGCCGGTGTTGTTGGCGATAATCTCGATACGGGCTTTGCCTGTCTTGGCAAGATAGGCGTCCGCCAGGTCGAGCGCCGCATCCATTTGCTCCGCTCGGGAACTGTCCAGATGAATCAGGATGCGAGCCGGTTCCGCCGCGAACAGGCGGTCGGTCCAGGCAGCCATCGATCCGGGCGTTTCGATCGCTGTCGCTGCATGGTGCCCCTGCCAGCCAATCAGCACGCCGATGACCAGGGCCAGGCTGGCTGCCAGCGCGCCACCCCAGAATGGAAGGTGCCGGTGCGGCGTGCGGCGGGCGGCCGGTACCCGGCCATAGGCATGGCGCACCAACTCCTTGGTGGAGCGCAGCGCGCAAAGACGCTGACCGAGCTCGACATCCGTGGCAATGGCTGCGAGTATTTCGTCGCATTCCTGGGCGCCGAGCTGGTTGTCAACGAAGGCATTCAGGCGCTCGTCGGAGAAATCCATGCGATCGTTCATTTCACACTCCTCAGGCGTTGTTGCGCCGCCGGCGGCTCCAGAAGAAGTCCCCGCAGCGAGCCGCGGGCGCGGCACAAGCGGCTCATGACCGTGCCGATCGGTATGGCCAGGACTTCGGCGACCTCCGCGTAAGAAAAATCCTCAAGATCGACCAGGGTAAGCACCTGACGCTGCCCGAGCGGCAAGGCCGCAACCGCCGCCCGCACCCGGTTTACCGTTTCCTGCCGTTCGGCATGGGCTTCCGGCCCCGGAAGATCCGATGGCAGTTCGGCGAGAATCTCGTCGTCAAGATCCTCACGTCTGGCGCGCAGGTGGTCGATCCAGCAGCGATTGAGGATCGCGAACAACCAACTCATGAGCCGCTCGGACTCGCGCAACTGCTCAAGTTTGGACAGGCCGCGCGTCAGGGCTTCCTGGGCAAGGTCGTCGGCGAGAACCGCGTCGTGGCACCAGGCGAAGGCCAGGCGATAGAGCCGCACGCGGCTTGCCTTGATCTGCTCCACCAGTTCGCGCTGCTCGCGCGATCGCAGCCATTTCATCGATTTTCCCCTTCTGTCCGATTATGACGCAACAGGCGGCGGATTTATTCCCTCACCCCGTCACGGGTCCGCGGGAATAAACCAGGCCTTGCCTGCGTCTTACCGGAGCCGCAGCCAGATTCAAAAACACGCGGAGATCAGGCGCGGCCTGTTTGTCCAACCAGAGAGGAGTCATCATGATTCGCAGAACTTTCGTCCAACTCGTGCTCGCGAGCACGATCCTTGCAGCCGGAACACCAGCAGCGATAGCCGAGCCGGCCAGACCGGGCGTTGTAATCCAGGTCAGCGACAACGATACCAAGACCTGGAACCAGGCGCTGAACGTGATCAAGAACGTCCAGGCGGAATATGGCAAGGACAAGGTCAATATCGAACTGGTGGTCTTCGGCAATGGCTCGGGGCTGCTCAAGTTCGACTCGCCGCTGGCTAACCGCATCGACGATGCGCTGGCGAACGGTGCCAGTGTCTTGATGTGCGAGAACACGATGACGGGTCAGAAACTGACCAAGGCGGACATGCATCCGAAGGTCGGCTACGTCAAGGCCGGCGTCATCGAAATCATCGAGAAAGGCAGGCAGGGCTGGACCGTGGTTCGGCCCTAGCCGTCCAGCGCCGGCGGCGCCGATATTGCATCGGCCCGCCCGGCAAACAGCCTTGAGCGGTCGCGTTGGCTGGATTGGAGCCGAGGCTTCAGTTCGTTGCACGAGCACAGGTGCGGGCCGATCGGCGGTGCGCCGGGGATCCGGATGGCCTGGCTCCGCACGTATTGAATGCGGTGGCGTTTCTGCGTCAAGCAAGAGCATGGGTTACGCTCAAAAAATTGAAGGAGAAGATGGAATGTATTTCATGCGCTATGTATTTCCTGCACTGCTCGTTGCCGGCCTGATTGGCGGCTTCGCCCATGCCGAGGATGCAGCAGTTCCCTCAAAAGCCGTGGCTGCCCAGCCCCTGGAACCGATACCGCCGAAGAAGGACAATGACTTGAGGCTGTTCTATGCCGACGGCAGGATCGTCACCGGCAGCGCTGCGTTGCAGAAGATGGACACGGACGCCAGGCTCGTTCTGTGGCTTGCCGGCAATCAGTTCTTCGCCATGGAAGATGTGATCCGCGCTTTTCAGAAGGACAATCCGGCCGTGGGCAATGTCGGCCTGATCACCCTGCCGCCCGGAATCATCCTGAAAGCCATCAATGCCGGCGGCTGGAGCTACGAAGGCAAGGACTACCGCATGCAGCCCGACATTTACGCCAGCGTCCAGCTGGGCCACCTGAAAACGCTCAAGGGCAAGGGCAGGATGAGCCAGTTCATGGTCTACACCCACAATGCGCTGAACCTCATTGTGCCCAAGGGTAACCCGAAGGGAATCAAGGGTATCGACGATCTCGGCCGTGATGACCTGAAGATCATGCTGCCCAACCCGATTGACGAAGGCATCATGACTTTCTATGCCAGGAAGGTTCTGGTCAATCACAAGCTGTGGGACAAGCTGTCTGGCGGCAAGGAATGCAAGTCCTGCGACCCGACGCCGAATGTTCATTTCACCTCTGTGCACCATCGGGAGATTCCCGATGGCCTCAAGGCCGGGACAGTAGACGCAGGGATTGTCTGGGCGACGGAAACGAAAAATGCGCTGGAGGAGGGGCATGCCGTCGAGGCGGTTCCGTTGCCCGCTGAAGACAGCCTGATCAACGAAGTCTCGTATGCGATCGGTGTCATGACCGGCACCGGACACAGGGATGCGGCAAACAAATACCTGTCCTTTCTGAAATCGGACAAGGGCCAGGATGCCTATGCCAGGTTCGGCTTCATCAAGGCATCGACGGCGGATTTGGAAATCCGCGAAATACCATAGTCTTGTGCGCTGGCCGCGCCGCTTGATGCCGGGCAGTCCGACGGCATTACCCTGGCCTGCCACAAGCCCTTGGGATTCCAGCGTTCAAGCCGGCTGCAATCTGCGCATCGCTGATGTTGTCAACTGGTCAGCAGACCATGCAGCATCTTGCTCGCCAGCAGCGCCAGAAAACCGCCGAAGGCGCGCTTTAGCTGTTTGACCGGCAGTTTGTGCGCCAGCCTGGCGCCGACCGGCGCCATCAGAAAGCTGATGGCGACGACGCCGACAAAGGCCGGCAGATAGACATGGCCCAGCGAGAAATCCGGCAGGCCCGGTGTCTTGAGGCCGCTGAGTATGTAGCCGACGGTGCCGGCCACGGCGATGGGAAAGCCCAGCGCCGCGGATGTGCCGACGGCATGGTGAATAACCACGTTGCAAAACACCATGAAGGGAATCGAGAGGAAGCCGCCGCCGGCGGCGACCAGGCTCGATACCACGCCGATCAGCGTGCCGGCGACGACCATGCCGAAGCTTCCCGGCAACTGGCTATGGGGCTTGGGCTTGAAGTCCAGCATCATCTGCAGCGAGGCGTAATACACGATGGCGGTGAACACCATCGCCAGCGGCCGGGTTGGCACCCAAGTGGCGAGGAAGGAGCCGGACAGCGTGCCTATCACCAGTCCCGGCGCGAAACTCCTGACGATATCCCAGCGCACGGCGCCGTGCGCGTGATGGGCGCGCATGCTGGCCATCGAGGTGAACACAATTGTTGCCATCGAGGTGCCGAGCGCCAGATGCATGCTGTGCTCGACCGGGAAATCCTGCGCCGTAAAAATCATGAACAGCAGCGGCACGATGGTCAGCCCGCCGCCGACACCGAACAGCCCGGCGACGAAACCGGCGAATACGCCCAGCAGCGGGTAGCTGAGCCACCAAAGCGTCACGCCGACGCCTTCATCAGCTTGCCGACAATGAACTTCCATTCTGCCGGGTCGACCGGGGTGATCGACAGGCGGTTGCCGCGTTGCAGGACGCGCATGTTGGCCAGCTCGGGATGCGCTCGCAGTTGGTCGAGGCCGACCAGTCGCGTCTTCTTCACGATGCGCACATCGACATTCACCCAGCGTGGATTCTCCGGCGTGGATTTTGGGTCGAAGTAGTGGCTTGCCGGATCGAACTGGGTGCGGTCCGGGTAGGCGAGCTGCGACACTTCGGCCAGTCCGGCGATGCCCGGCTCGGGGCAGGACGAGTGATAGAAGAGGACGCCATCGCCGATTTTCATCTGGTCGCGCATGAAGTTGCGCGCCTGGTAGTTGCGCACTCCCCACCAGTCGACGATCTGCCGCGGCATCGCCAGCACATCGTCGATGCCCACTACCGCCGGTTCGGTTTTCATCAGCCAGTAACGCATAGGTTAGTCCGCTATCGTCCGATATTGTCCGCCAAGGCCCGTCAATACTGGTTCTATGCTTGAAATTCTTCCCATGGCAATTTTGTTGAATCCGATTTTGTCCGCTATAATCCCACCCAGATTCCCACCCAAACTCCCACCCAGAGGTGAACCATGGGCAAGCTGGCCGCAACGACGTGTGAAACCGCAAAGCCTGACAATAGTGGGCGCGACCGTCTTCTGGGGGACGGCGATGGTTTGTTCTTGAGAATCAGGCCGCATGGGACAAAGACGTGGGTAGTTGAGTACGAATTCAAGGGGGCGCGCCAGAAATATACGATTGGCGTTTATGACCGAGGTGGCGCGCCGGGCGAGAGTATCACAGCGTGGCTGGAGGCTGGTCGCCTGTCCCTGACCCAGGCCCGCTCTATTGCCGGCAAATGGAAGACTGACCGCCGCAGCGGCCATGATCCGATTGCGAAGTGGGAATCCGCACTGGCGTCAAAGGAAGCCAAGAAGGTCGCTCACGCAAAGGCAGTTGCCGTTGAAGCTGCACAGCCGACTGTCAACGATGCCATCGACCAATTCATAACCAAACACATCGCCGGGAAGAAGAGCGCGCCGGCCATACGTTACAGACTCGACCGGCTGGCAGTCCACCTTGGCGATAAGAAAATTCGCGATGTGACCAGGCAGCATGTAATCGCCGCAATCGAGAAAATTGCGGAAGGCAGTGTCGAGGGCAGGACGGCGAAGCTCTTGGCAGGAGAGGTGCTGATTCAGGCCAAACGACTGTGGCGGTTTGCCGAGACCCGTGAGTGGGTGTCAAACTCGTGTATCGAGGTGTTGCTGCGCAAGGATTTCGATGCCAAGCCAAGGAAGCGCGAAGTTACGCTGCGCTTGGACGAGCTGGTGGAATTGTGGAAAGTGTTGGGCGATAGCCGGCGATGCAAATCCGATCCGGTTACAGTGGCTGCGCTACGCCTCCTGATCTTGACCGGACAACGGGAGCGGGAAGTAACCGACGCTGCATGGACCGAATTTGATCTGGATGCCGGTCTCTGGAAAATTCCAGCCAGTCGCACAAAGAAGAGCCGAGCTCATCTTGTGCATCTGGCTCCTCAAGCAATCGAAATCCTCCAGGAGCTGAAGAAACTGACCGGTAGCCATGCGCATGCCTTCGCATCCCCATTGCGCAAAGGCCAGCCGATATACGGGAGGAGTACGAATGGCGCTCTCGCTGCCTTGTTTAGGCGCGGGTTGTTGCCGAGCGTTACGCCGTGCCATGTTCATGATCTCAGGCGGACGCTGATTACCCGGCTTCCAGACTTGGGGTTTGAGCCGTTTCTTGCGCATAAGATCGCCAACCACGTATTGCCAGGTGTCATGGCGCACTACAACCACAACGAGTATTTGCCACAACGCGAGGCGGCGCTGAAGGCGTGGGCGGAGAGAATCCAGGTGCTTGCGGCGGACAAGAATGTGGTCCAGCTTCATCGCCCTGCTGCATGAATATCCGCTTGTTATATTTCCGCTTCCTTTCCCAGCACTGCCAGTGAGACGAGTCCTTTTCGTTGCCGAGACCCGCCGAGAGCTATAGTGCGTACCTACGTCCGCAACCTCCGTTAATGCGTCGCGCGGTCGTGGCGAAGGATTGGGTATTCGGCACTACCGCTACTCACCGGAAGGAAACAGTGGGCTCCCTGCTGACCAGAACTCCACGCTCGACGAATGATTCTCGTAGAAATCCAGATCGGTCGTAACGCGAAGAGCCTCGGGCATGCCGGGCGCTCGCCAAGAAAACTCGATCTCACTGCGCTGCTTCACCTCGACTCCTGGTGGTAGCAGGTCGGAGTCCCTCAGCACTCTTGCCAGGTAGGCCATGGTCAGGGGCGGCGCTGGCAAGAACGGGATCGTCATTGCGTCTCGCGTAGCCGCGTCAATATCGAATGCCTCCGTCTCGGACTCGGCAACTTCTTCTTCGAGCGTGGAAAGCAGATTGGCGCGCAAGCGAGTGCGCTCTTCTCGGCTCGCCAGCGCCGCTTCGGCGATACGATGCGGCAAGCGCGAAAGGATGGGCTGGAGCTTGCCGACGACGCTGGTGAACAGACCGATACGACTGCGAAGGGCAGCGTACACGTCTGCCTCCACAGTGTCCTCGTACATCAGATTTACGACGGCAATTTTCTCGAACTTCTGACCCAGGCGGTCGATACGACCGATACGCTGCTCGACACGCATGGGGTTCCACGGTGCATCGTAATTCACCAGGGCACCGCAGAACTGGAAGTTAAGGCCCTCGGCCGCGGCGTCGGTGCAGAGCAAGACCTGCGCATCGCCGTTGCGAAAGCGGCGCTTGGTATCTTCGCGCGAGATGGTTTTCCAGTCGCCGGAAGGAAGCATTGCCTCGCCACCGCGTCCCGAAAAGCACATTACCGAAAGGCCCTCCCCGACCAAGACGCCGCGCAGGAAATCCAGCGTGTCGGTGTACTGGGTAAAGACGAGGGCTTGAGCGTAACCCTGTTCCTGCAGGGCATGCACGGTATCGACCAAGGCGCGTGCCTTGGTATCCGTGGGCAGTGCCCTGGCCATGTCGATCAGGCGAGCAATTTCCGTTCGCTCTTCCCGTTGCAGGGCTTGGCGCTCCATTAACTGTGCATCGTCGGCGTCAACCACGTCCTCCGCCGTTTCATCGTCGGGCAAATCTTCATCGCCGTTGAACATGGCCTGGTCCGCGTTCGACATTCCGGCGAGTCGCGTCTCCAGGGTCTGTATCAGAGACGCAAACGAAGACGACAGGCGCCGCCGATAGATCGTCATGACGAACCCGACACTGGTCTTTTCGTCTGGAGAGGCAGCGTCGTAGGTCGTCGAGATGTAATCCTCGACGGCTTCATACACGGTACGCTCGGCATCCGTCATCGGCAGGAACTGGTCGAGAACCCGACGCTCGGCAATAGGAGTCGTGATCTTGCCGGCCTTGAAATAGGCCCGCAGCAAGTCTCGCGTGTGGCGCGAAATCAGCACAGCCAGCGGCGACCGCGCCTTGAGCAGGTCCAGCGCGGCGCGGCGATCTTCATTTCCAAGCTGCCGGCGCGGCGTACCAGCGGGGTCGCGCAGTGCGCTGAGCAATCGCCTGGCCTTTAACCGACTACCGTCCTTGACGAGGGTCTGAGCCAGCTCCACCGGTGTCTCACCGTAGCGTCGCTCCGTGGCGCGGAACAGGGCCGCGAGCTTGTCGAAATCGGGATGGGACGGGTTGCCTCTGCCAATCACGACAAAATATTCGAGAAAGGCCTGAGAGGACCACTCCGGGGGCAGGCCGAGCAGTGACACCAAGTCCCAGACTTCGACGGGATGCACCTGCATTGGCGTCGCCGTGAGCAGCAGTAGCCCCAGTGCCCTTTGCTGCTGGACCATTCCCTGCATCAAACGCAATAGCAGATTCGGGCCGCCCTCTCCCGGTGCTCCGGGATTCTTTCGCCGGGCATGGTGTGCCTCGTCGAGCACCACAAGGTCCCAGGGCTCTGCGTCGAGAATCAGCTCTGTCTGGCGTTCGCGTCGCCGCATGAGGTGCGACGATGCAATGACGAACGGCTCTTTGTGCCAGTCCTGGCGCGATACGGGTTTGGCGACACCGTCACGATGCGCCGGCGTGGGTTGCCACACCAGCGAATCGCCATCGTAGATCGGCCAGTCGAGGTTGAATTTCTCCCTGAGCTCAATCTGCCATTGGGTCAGTACCGCCTTCGGCGCCAGTATCAGAATGCGCCGTGCGCGGCCGGACAGCCAGATTTGTCGCAGCAGCAGGCCGGCCTCGATGGTCTTGCCCAGGCCCACCTCGTCGGCGATCAACAGGCGCGGCGGCCAGGTCGAATGCATGCGATGGAATGCCCGCACCTGATGCGGCCAGGGCACCACCGCCGATGTTGCCTCGCCGACGCGAGCGCCATCCGGTCGTGCCGCGGCCGAGTGGATGAAGGCCCAGGTCTCTCGCCGCTTCTCGTCGATGGGAGAGGGTGGCGGCGCAGGAGGCGGTGCCGGCGGCATTTCAGGGGTTGCGATGTCTCCCGCCTGGTTCAATCGGACCACTCGTACCGGCTCAGCGTCGCCCGCCGGCAGGAAGGGCAAGAGCGCCTTGCCGATCGCATCGGCAATTTCCAATACCCAGGCGGTCGATGAGCGGCCTTCCCAAAGGCGCGCGAAGCTCTCTTCCTCGGCCTGGATATGGGCATCGCCGCCGGCCCATGAACAGAAGACGTGGAAGCTCTCCCAGTTCAGCTTCCAGCCGGCGGCAGTTTCGTTGATGCTGCCCGAAAACGCGATGCGATCACCGGTCTTGTCCTCTATGACCCCCGCCTTTTCATGGAACAATGAAAAATCGGGAATCGGCTTTCCGGCTTCGTTCTTCGGAATGGCTACCTTTACGTCGAGCAGGCCCTTGGCCACCATCCACGACAGGAGTTCCAGTGCCTCTCGGTGGTCGGCGTCGCCGGCGAGTAGCGGCATTTTCATCAAGCGGCCGGAGACAGTTTCGCGCAAGTCGTAGCCCGCCGCGATGGCATCGGTTTCATCTTTGTCCAGCGTGCAACCGACGAGCAGACGCATCTTGCCGTTGTTGCGCACCAGAGCCTCTATGCCACGCGCCGCAAGCGCCAGGGCGGATGCCGAGAAATATCCAGTGGTGCGGTCGTAGCGCACCGCAGCGTCCAGCGCCTGAACATAAAAGCGCTGCACCAGATCGCCATCGTCCGGCGTGTATTTCGATTTCCACTTGTGGTCGGATAACAGAGCCATGTCGTCTGCTGCTCAGTTAAATTGGGCCACTTGGTTGAGTGATCGGGGCATGCACTGAGACCTCGAAATCATCGTCACGGTAGCCTAATCGACGCTGAATCGCACTCGGAAGGCGCATGCTTCGACGAGCGCCTTGGGATATAGCTCTTGCGCGCGCACAGCATCCACACGCTCCGGTTTCTTGTCGCTGCCATAGAAAACCAGATAGAAGTAATAGTCGTCCCGGCATGGGTCGGAGTTTGAAATGCCCTTCTCGTTCTCGGACAGAAAAAAGCGGTAGCCGCCTTTTTCCTTCCCTACGGATTTCACTTCGATATAGCGTTCCTGGCCCGGTGCTGTGTAGGATCGAAAATCGTAGCCGTATGCCGGTCGATCCCGCCGATCAGCGATCTTCGCAGCAAGCTCAGGAAACTTGGTCGCCGCAAGTCGCTTCCGTTCCCAGGCAAGCGCGAACTCCTCGCTCAGCTTACCGATCTCCGCCCACCCTTCCTGTAGTTCGGCAAAGTTGACACGTCGCTTGCTCGGCGATTTTGGCTTTTCGATTGTTCCGGTCGCCGGCGCGGTCTTGTGGCTGGGCAGGAATCTGCCGTAGAGAAACTCCATGTACCTGGGGTTGCTCCAGTTCCGCGTTAAGCGGTTCTTGTTCTTGAATTCCACCAGACGATGCTGATACTCGCTGACGTACTTGTGCTCTGAAATGCCGAGCTCTCCTGCCATCATTTCCAGGTGCTCGCTACTGCATACGTTGAAGAACTTCTCCGGGAAGTAGAGGCTGAGAATCTTGGCCTTGAACATCTGCGACAGCGGGTTCTCATCAATCGTCTGAAAGTCCAAATCCTCTCCGGCCTTAACCAGTTTCAGTAGTGCTGCCTTCACATTCTTGAAGGCCTCGGCCTCTGAATTTCCAAACTTGTTCGTAAAACGATATTTCTTGGCTGGGTCGGACTTCGTTCTTCCAAAGTAGATACCGAACTTGAACGAGGTTGCCCCCTGAATGTAAGCCCACGCCCGAGTTTTCGCCTCCACGCGGGCACAGAATGATGCGGTCCCTTTGCCGATCACGTAATCATCGAGGGTCAGCGTCTTCAAGCTCGAAAGAGGGAACGCCTGGAGAAAATCTCCGCGAGCGGCCAGGGCCTCATCTTCGCGCGTGGTTGAGTAGCTGCGAGCGAAGGTTCGAAACTCAGAGTCTGGAATGGACGTGTGTGGCATGGGCTGCTCCCTCTTGTTTCGGCGGTCAACCGCCGTTCGCTGCGGTGTCCGCTTCGTCCTGCCAGATCGCCAACTGCTTCGGTTCATCGACCTGTTCTGAGAAGGCGAGGCGGCGCAGGTTTTCCAGAGCGTCGAAATCCGCGCCGGCGCCTTGGGCCGCATCGGGTAATTCAAGCCCGGCGAAAGCCTTGCCGACCGGGAGCACTTCGAGTGCCGCCTCCAATGCCGTCAGGAAGGCGGCGTCGGTGTCGACGCGGGCTTTCTGCAACAACTCGCGGGCGGCATCCAGGCTGCGCGTGCGTGCCGCGTGGGCGGCATGATGCAGCGCATCGATCATCGCCTCACGACCATCCGGATTGCCCAAGGTGCCCTTGGCCGCGCGGGCGGCGGAATCCCACAGCACCAGGTCTGATGCTTTCTTCTCGGCGAGTCGGCCTACAACCTCGCGATCAAGGTCTACACCACAGACCCGGGCCAGGCGCAGGGCCTCGTCGTAGGGGAAGACCGGCGCCTGGAAAGCATCCCAGGCCAGCACGAACCATGAGGTCAGCGCATCCAGGTCGCCGCGCGTCTTCATGTGCGTGAGCTGCTTCAAGCGCCATGCCTTCACTTCGCGGCGGGCGGCATCCAGCGCATCCTCCGGGGTTACTGCGTAGGGGTCGTAAACCTCCTCGAACAATTCCGTCTGCCGCTTGCGCCGCTTCGACTGATCCTCGGGCCGCGGCGTGCCGCGTTTCAAAGGCCAGTGGCGCGAGAATTCCTCCAGGGCCGGTCCGAAGCAGGACAGATAGAGATCGACGCCACGTATGCCGCCAGCCTGGAAGTCGGCAATGCGCTCGCGCACGGCTGCCGCCACTTTCGGCTCCACGTCTTCCCAGTAGCTCGTCTCCTGCGCCGCTTCGCGCGGCCGGCAGACGAGAAAGATGGTCGAGTTGGCGGCCGACTTGTCCTTGATGTGCAGCGAACCTTCCGCCTCGGTGTTGATCGGCCATGACGCGGTAATCATGAAATCGGCGGCCATCAGGCCTTTGGTCAGCGCGTCCCAGGCGCCCGTGGCCTTGTGGGTGAACATCAGGGTCATGATGCCGTCGGGTTTCAGTACGCGACGCATCTCGGCGAAGATGGCCTGCATCTTCTGCTGGTAGTCGCGCCCGGCCAGCGCTTTGGCGCCTTTGTGTTCCTTGAAGCGCGCTGGGTTGGCCACCGCTTCACGGTCCTTGTCGGTGAGGGCGCGGCGGAAGAGTTCCGGATAGACGTAGCCGGCGGTGCGCTTGAGCCAGACGTAGAAAAAGTCCGACAGTTCGGCGTACATTACATTGTCGTAATAAGGCGGGTCCATCACTACCGCGTCGACGCTGGCGTCGGCAAGGTGATCGAGAGCGTCGCCGGACTGGCAGGTGAGCGTCACGGTCGGTGGCGTAAAGCCGTGGAAGTCGAGAGCGCCCTGATGGCCACCACCACCGCCATCGGGTCGGCATAGGGCAACCAGTTCGCCGATGCACTTACCTGTCTGCTCGATGGCCCAGTCGTAGCCGAGGCCGACGATCAGCGGCGCCATTTCAGCGTGAGACCAGCAGAAAGCAAAGTCATGACGGTTGAAGGTATTGGCCATCACCTCCCGCGTCGACATCCAGACGGACATGCGCGAGTTGTAGTTGAGCATTTTGTCCAGCGACAGCGACAGATAGCCGAAGGCCGCCTTGGTGATGTCGGTCAGTGGCCCGTTGGTCTGGGCTTCGTCCAGTAGGTCGCGATAGACCTCTACGGCAATGCCGTGGCCAAGTAGTTGGCGAGGGGAAAAGATGTCCTGCCAGCGGGCCATGCCATAACGTAGCGGCTCGTTGGTCTTTAGCCCCTCCGGCACCGCTTCGGTGGGCACAATGTCCAGCGCCTCCCATTCCGGCAGCTTCTCGGTCAGCCGCTCGGCAATTAGTGCCGACACATCGTCCCCAGGTCGCGGCGCGCGATAGCCGCGTTCCCATTTGTCCTTGCCGCGCTTGCCAGCCTTGGTCTTTGTTTCGATGCGGCGCTTGTAGACCACGGTGTAGAGCTGCTCGCCCATCTGCCCGGACTGGGCTTGGCGCTTGATCTCGTCGCCCGCCACCAGCCGCCCGCAGTCGGGGAAGGGGCAGGTGGCGTCACCGCCGGATACTGTGCCTGCTGACTGCTCCTTGACGCCTTTAACGATCTCGAAGCGACAACGTCGGACGCCATCGGTGTGTGGAACCAGCTTCACGCCCATGCCATCCGGTGCCAGTCGCCAGTTGGGCGAAAGCGGAATCAGGCCATCGCAGTGGGGGCAGGTAATGGTGCGAGCCCAGAGGTAGCTCAATACCTGTGCATCTTCTGGCTCACGTGGAAAGATTCCTTCAAAGCGCGGTTCGGCAAGATCGACAAACCGTTTCGCTATGCGGTTGAACTCGCCGACGACTGCCATGCCGTGCTGCAACGGCCACTCGATAGTCGCCTTCTCAATCAGCGATGCAACGGGATTGAGATCATTGCCAATGGTTGCCAGACCGAGCCGCGCACTCTCGAACGGGATACTGCCACCACCTGCCGTTGGATCAAGCACCAAAGCATCGCTCAACCCGAGCTTGTGCAATTCCGCGTCTACCCATTTTCGCTCGCCTTCGCTCGGCAAGTAGGCGAAAGCGCGACCATAGCCGTAGGGATTCAGTCCCAAGTCTTCGCCCGTTTTGCGTGCCCGGTCGATTTTCTTGCGCACAGCCACCGGATCGCCATGTATCCCCAGCACCTGCATGAACTGCTTGCGATCCGCGTCGGCGGGCAGCAGCGAGGCAAGGATCGCGGCCCGCGAAGCCACCAGCGGCCGACGTGCCCACCAGACATGAAGGTAGTAGGTCGGCGGCAGCGCGGTCATCGAGCGCCGCTCGCGCACGCTTTCCTCGCCAAGCGCGGCAATCGGCAACCAGGATTCGATCAGGCGGTGGGTCATGGGGTCTTTCAAGCTCTCTTTCAATTCAACCGTGCTTGAAAGCCAAGCCGGCAGGGCGATTCACTAAAAATCAGCACCTTACAAAAGTCGGCGCTGGCGAGACGGCGGCAGGCTCTCATAATTTCTCTCGTAAGCCGCCGCTATTTGACCGCAATTACGAGAGCCCAAAGGCGTGGGCGGCAATGGCGCCGGTAATGGGCTTGTTCCATTTCCAGTTCCATTTACCGCCGGCAATGGAATGAAAAATGGCACTCATCGATTGAGTTGCCCATTGGGCCGTTCGCCCCGGATTTGTTCGCGGTTTTGTCGTTTGGACATTTCTTGATACATAAGTCGGCGTTTATGTATGCAAATACATTTCATGCGGACATATCGTCCGGCAACTGCCGTGCCGGCGGTCCGGCATAAACATAACGCGCGCCCCGCGCATGCCCGGTGAGGCGGACCCCTTCGGTCTCAAGTTCGTGGATGAGCCGATTGACCTGCTGGCGGTCTTGACGAGTGATGGCGCGCACCTCGCCATTGGTCAGGCCGGGTTCGCCGCGGCGTGCGCGCTCCATCAATACGGAGAGCACTCGCGTTTTGGCGGCTTCCCACTCGATGCGCTGGTCCCGCTCGGGATGGCCGGGGCCGGCCAACTGGCGATGCAGGTGCGGCGCAATGCGCCACCAGGTGCCGCGACCGGCGCCACCGCGTTCGATGTAACCGTAAGCGCGCCCCATTTCGTCGAGGGCGCTCAGCATGGCGCCCTCTTCGCGCTGCGCCAGTGCGGCCAGCGTCGCGGTATCGGCTTCGGCGTGCGCCAGCAGGTAACGCAGCACCAGAAGCTGTGTGATCGGCAGGACTCGCCCCGACTTGCCTTCGTCGGCAATGAAGGCGCGGAACGGCGCCGATACCTCCTGCCGCAGAAAGCCGACACGGACTATGCCGCCTCGGTTTTCGATAGTCGGCGGTTCCTTGCCTTCGATCAGCATGGCTTCGAACATGCGACCGACGCCGAGGTTGCTGCGATTGACCAACCGCAGCCGCGCCAGCGCCGCCACCAATGCCGGATTACGCGCCACCGGCGCATGGTTGAGGATGTTGCCGGGTGTGATGCCGCCGATGAAGCCACCAGGATTGGCTATCTCCAGTCGGTTGGGGAATTGCTTGACCAGTACCGGGCTGGCCAGTGTGAAGTCGGCATGACACAGCGCATTCATCAGGGCTTCGCGCAGGGCGCGTGCGGGGTAGGCGCGATACTCGAAGTGGTAAAGGCCGTGCTCGACGGTGGTAATGGGATTGTCGGCGTTGATCCGATCTTCCAGCCGCGTCAATGCCTGTGCCAGGGCTTGTCGGCCGTCGGCGCGATCCTGGTAGTCGGTGTCCGACACCATGCGCAGATGCGTCCAGAGGTAGTTGGGCAGGTGGCGTTCGATGGCTTTTTCGCTGCCGCCGAGAAACACGCCGGCGCGGGTGAGTCGGCCGTCAACGATGAGTTCGAGCGCGGCCAGCAAGTCCAGATCGGTTTTGGTCAGCAAGTCGCCGGGCGCACTTTCCTGTCGCGCGACTTCGCGCAGGATTTCCATGGCCGCCGGCGAGATCAGCGTTTCGGGCGGTCCGTCAACCGTCTGCGCCGTGAGGTCGGATTCGCCGGTTTCGACCAGAATTGTCGCCCGCTGGCTGCCGGTGAGCGGCATGCAGTCGCGGCCGACGCGAATCTTGCCCAGACCCGCCGTGGTGGTGTAGGGCTTGAGCATGCCGCGCACATGCATGAGCAGCAGTCGCCCCGTGCCTTCGGGCACTGTGAGCTCTTCAAATTCGGGCGTGAGCTTGGGATCGGTTTCGTCGTAAACGGTGCGGGCGAGAATGTTGATGTCGATCTCGGGTGGTATGCCGACGATGGCCTGGGCGCGGCCGATCACCTTGTCACGCACGCCGAACACCACCGTGCCACCACCACCATTGGCCATGCAGACGGCCATTTCGACCAGCAGGTCGAGTGCCTTCGCCTTGCTGCGCGCGTCCCATTCCTTGAAGTCGATCTCCTGCCCCTCGAGATCGTCGGCGACAACTTTTTCCAGACGCTGGAGAAGATCAATGATGGCCTGACGCGAGAGCATGCTCAGGTGCCCGGCTCGATGAGCAGGAACCGGAGCGCCATCAGCACCCGGCGCGGGTACTTGCGGTGCATGGCCATGCCCAGCCAGTAGGCGGCTTCTTCCTTGGGCATGGCTTCGATGCCGGCAGAAACGGCGAGCATGTGCTCGCGGTTGCGCATGGGTGCCAGGGCACGGAACAGCAGGCCGATGTTGATCGCCAAGTCCTCGCTCACTGCAAAGCGGCGCAAGTCGTCGAGCGGCAGCCCGCCGAGATCGATGCCGGCCAGCTTCAAGCGGCGCAGCAGGCGATGTTCGACCAAGGCCAGGTTGCGCCCCTTGAGGCCGGCGATGTACACCGGCGCTTTGATATGAGACGTGGCCGGGGCGGGCAATTGCCAGATTTCGATCTGGGAGTCGGTAGCTTTCAGCCGGCGCGCCCGCAGCTCATAGCGGGGCAGCGTGGCGGATGAGGCCATGGGAGCGCGCGAGGCTTTCTTGTTGGCAGCCAATTCATTTGTCTCCGGCAAAGGCAACGACTTCGGCGGCGCCAGTAGCAAAACGGGTCAGCCGCTCAATGAGTTTGGTGGCGGCATCGCCCTCCAGGGACAGGGGGGGGTCGAAGTCGATCCTGTAGTTGGCGTCGAGCTGCTTGTCGGCGGCGGCCCGCAGTTGCGGTTCGATGAAGTCCTTGAGTGGCATGGCTTCGGCAGGGGTGCCCTCGAAGCGTACCTCGGTCGTTGAGCCGTCTGCCGCCTCGAAGGAAATGTCCAGCGTCACTGTCTTTGTCGCGTTGGCGATGGTATTCATTGCGTTGAGCAAACGCAGCGTATCGCCGGGCTCGAACGGCCGGACAGTCAGACGGACGAACCCCTTAGCATTGGCGCGCTGGGCCTTCTCGACGACCGCGACAAGGGCGGCGCGCAGGGCGTCTTCGGCACGGAAGGTTTCGGGCTCGCGGACACCGGGCGGGGGTTCCGGGGTGGTCGTCGGATAAGTTCCAGGAGGCGGTTCGGTGCCGGTGGGCGTCGTTCCCGGCGCTTCGGTCTTTGGCGCCGGGCGCGGCCAGATGGCGTGCTCCCGGGCATAGGCCATGGTGTAGATCAGCGATTGCTCGTCGATGCGAATCTCGGCATAGGGATCGCCCTTGCCCATCACCAGTTCGCCGCTCTTGTAGATGTACTCTGCCTGATCGATGCCGAGACGGATGCCACGCAGAAACACATCGTCGCCGACAAGTATGGGCAGGGAAGGATCAAGACGAAATTCATTGCGCAGATCGGCTACGGTTATCTGGCCTCTCTTGAGCGGAGTGCGATCGCGTATGTATGCCGGAGAGTCCGGCGCATCGCCGGTCAGGCGCAGTTTGCCCACGTTCTGGAGTTGCGTGACCACCTGCTTCTGGCCATCGCCTGGGCGGTCCGAGGCTGTTTGCACATCCACGGCGGTATGGGCGAGATCGACATTCGCACTCTCAATACGATTGCGTGAGGGATAGAAGATGTGGCGGTAAGTTTGTTGGATGGACAGAGCCAGCTCCTGAGCGGAGCGTTCATAGTATTCGCCCAGCTTAGCCACCTGGTATTCGGCCAGGTCTCTCTGCTTGTCTGTGGCGCGCAGGGCCTCCAGGGCGAGCCGGCGTGTCATGCGACTCTTCATGCCGGAGACACCGCCGGCGTCCGCCACCAGGAACGACAGGTTGTTGCGGTTGCGCCTCCAATCGGTGCCGCTGCCCTTATGCAGGTAGGTGCGTTCGATGAGTTCGGGTACGGTCAGAGCATCGGGCGAGATCGTCGCTGCGTCGTAGTTGACCAGCACCAGATAGGGGCGGCCTTCGCCGGCATCGTCGGGAACATCATGCGGACCGGCAGCAAACGGGACAAGGTTGAGGCTATGCCCACCAAATATCGCGCGAATGCGATCGTTGAGTTGTGCGCGGGCCTCGGCCGGGTCCACCTGCATTTCCTGTCGACGGATCATCTGAGTGAGGTTCGCCTCGGCCAGGAAGCGCAGGGGTACGTTGGGCCGGTCGTCAAGGTACGCGGAATCCGCAACGAAACGCTTGCGGGCGTCGTCGATGAACGATAGGTCTGTCCCCGGCGAAAGGACCGCATAACGCAATTCTTCGGGTGTCACGCCGCGCAGGGAATCCTGGAAGGCCAGGGTGTGAAACAGGATGCACCGTGCAACGTAAGAGCCGTAAGGCGGCAGACCGACGTAGTGGCGTGCATCCAGGTCTTGTGCCAAGGCCGGAGTTTCGCCGGCATGGGCGGCCACTTCGGCCTTGATGGCGGGCGTGAGCTGACGTTGATCGAGGCGGGTAACGATCTCCTGACGGATCGGCTCATGGCCAGGATCGATGTGTTGGAGCTGGATTGCGAATGCATCGACGGGACGATTGGCCCAGACTTGGGCGACCGTGCGCGCGAGAAGACGCAGCATGCCTCGAACACGTTGGAAGTTGCCAAGTGTGGAGGTCTTGTTGGTCAGGGTGGCGATCAGTTCCGGGTGCAACGGATAACCCGCGAGGAATTCTTCCTCCCGGTGGTCATGCAGCGACGCCTTGGGCAGTGATTCCCTGTTGGCATCCCATAGCTGCTTGTAGGCGATGACAATGGTTTTCGCCTGGTCGAGATCGATGGCGGCAAAGAGGCGCCGGCAGAGCACCTTGACTGTTTCGTCCTCCTCCGTGGGGTCGAGCAGCGCTGCCTTGCGCGCGGACACGCTCGCCGCTTCCGCCATGAAACTGGCGACGGTCTGGCTTTCCTGCGAGTAGGCGTCAGTGGACTTGCCGTCCTTGCCCAGCGCCAAAGTAAAGACCAGCGCGGCCCTGGGTGTGCTCTCGACCGCCTTGAACAATGCGGTCAGGAAAGCTGTCAGTTGCTCGGCGGCAAAGGTGGCCTGCGATCCGGTGGCAACCTTGCGTAGATAGACAGCCAACTCGTCCAGCAGTATCAGGCAGGGCTCGGCGCCGAACAGCTCACGCAGGGTATCGGCGCCGGGGGCTTGACCGCTTTGGTCGCTACGCTCCACCAAGCGATACCCCGCTTCGCCAGCAAGGGCGAAAGCGAGTTCGCCCCAAGGAGTGTGGGCACGCACAGCGTCAGAAAGTCGACGACCGTTGGCCGGGTCCGCGTTCTCGCCATCGAAGGCGGCGATGCGAACGGCACCGGGGGGGATCAAACTGGCTTCGACAAACTCGTCGATGCCGGTGATGGCCTTGCCTGACCGCACGGTATGCGCCAGAGCGATCAGGCCGTGGGTCTTGCCGCCGCCAAACTGGGTGTCCAGGCGAAACAACGCGCCGACCTGTTCCGGGCTCTCAGTCAGCCGCAGGCATACGTTCCGCAGCAGGTTCTTTAGGCCGCGGGTTGGATAGGTGTTCGCGAAGAAGCGCTGCGGATCGCGGTAATCAAGCGGCCCTTCGTTGCGCAACACCTGGGCCAGGTCCGCCGCGAAGTCGGCTTCCTGGATTGCGCCCTGCAGCACGTCCTGGCGCGGTTGGCAGGCATCAAAGAGGGTTGGAAGCATCGGTAGCTCCGGTTACGTCGGCGAATGCGCGATTATGCATCGTAACTGATTCGCGAGTAGGCATATTCCAGGTAATCGCACAACACCGCGAACGCGGACGGCACGGGCGAGCCCCGGGCACCCTCGCCCCTGGTTCGACGCGCCGCAGGCGTGGCGAATTTGATGGGTGGACGCCCCTCGTCCCGACACTTCAAAATCTGCACCGGCGGGCATGCTCGGTCAAAGGATCGCAGACCGCCGCAGGCGGCGCGGAGACACGCACAGCCCGCAGGGCGAGCATGGCGAGCGTCCTTGACGGGGCGTGACCGGCGGTTGCTATCCTCTTTCCTCGGAACGAGGGACGAATCCCCGAAGGACCAGCAGGGCACTGTGGACTTCGACCGTTAGCACTGCAAACGCTCCTTCAGCAACCCATGACGTGATGACGGAAACTTCATGGATTCCTTGAGCCCATCCGTCGACTGTGTGGTGGGAATGCGCGGGAAGAGCGGCGGCAAACTCTGACTAAATGACAGGGCATCGGCAGATCCTCAAAGGTGGCACAGTTCATTGGGGAAGACGCAGTTTCCGACCCAGCACCCCCTGCTACTCTCGCTACTCTTGCTACCGATCAGCGCTCACCCCGGGCGACGGTAGCAAGAGTAGCAACAGTAGCAACATCCTCTGATGTCGAAACCCATAGTCCACGCTCACTCCGTCTCAGTCAGCAACGCCGGATTTATCACCACGCTCCGTCGGCGACCAGATTCCTCCAGCCAGGCCCGCCCCCCGCTCGGCGAGAATGGCAAGGGCCGCGCGCAGGGCGCGGCTGTCCCGAACGAAGTTTGGACCGTATTGGTAGATCCGCTTCGTCGGCACACGAGTGGTCAGCGATGGACGGCCCATTGGTGAATATGCAGTTTCCGAACCGCCACCCCCTGCTACCCTCGCTACTCTTGCTACCGATCAGCGTTCACCCCGGGCGACGGTAGCGAAAGTAGCAACAGTAGCAACACCCTCCGGTGTCAAAACCGCATCGTCAAATGTCATTCCCGGTTGACGAGCAACGCCGGATTGATCACCACGCTCCGCCGGCGCCCGGATTCCTCCAGCCAGGCCCGCCCCCGCTCGGCGAGAATGGCAAGTGCTGCGCGCAGGTCGCGGCTGTCCCGGACGCAATTCGGACCGTATTGGTAGATCCGCTTCGTCGGCACGCGATCAGTGCCGCTGGCCTGCGCTTCGGCGCGCAGCCAGGAATCGAGCCGGATCGCCGCCGCAAGCGAGGGCGGCGTGTCCAGATCGTCGAGCAGGCGCCGTGCTTCGTTCAAGTGCCAGCCCACGATGCAGGCCGCGGCGCGTATTTCCTCGGACGTTATCGTTCCGCTCGCGCCATACTCCAGCACGTGGAACAAGGCTGCGAGCCGCGCCACGTTCTCCGCTGCCTTGGCCGCAACATCGCGCACGCTGCGGAATGCGCCTCGCGCGCCAAGTTCGCGTTCGACCTTGTCGTGAAACCGTATCCACTCGGCACGTCCCTGCGGTGATAGGTCGAGCACCGCCGGGGTGAGGCAGCCCTGCACGTCGGTGGCAAGCGGTTGCGCGAGCAGCTCGCGAATGCGCGCTTGGAACAACATTACCTGCGGCATCGCCTCGGGCGCAGGGCGGTAGGCGCGCGTGCCCTGCGTGCTCCCGGGCCAGGCGATCAGGAAGCGTGCGATGAATCCGGTGCCGCGCGGCAGCGTGCCGGCACGCTCCAGGAAGCCGCGCAACGCCTCAGGCGGGAGCATCAGG
>JAUYFG010000040.1 GCA_030690985.1 Pseudomonadota bacterium | reverse complement strand
GATGTTGAGGGCGGGCAGGCGGAAGCAGGGGGTTTCGATGATGCCCGCGGAACTGTTGCCCACCATGACGCTGGCGATGGCCAGCAGCCCCCAGAACACCGGTGCGTCGAGGTTCCTGAAGACCCGGAACTGCGGACCCGTGGCGAATTCCTCGATGGCCTGCACGATTCCCTCGTAGCCCACGTCGGAACAGGGATAGACCACCACCGTTTGCATGCCCGTATCGCGCACCGCGAGCAAGGTCTCGACCATCTGCGGGTAGGCCTGGTCCGGCGCGGTGGTCTCGGAGTGTTGCAGCAGCACGATCACCGGCTGGTCGGGGTCAATGTCGGTGGCCGCGGCGACCTCGGCCTTGGCGGCGTATTCCCCGGCCACGATCAGGTCGAGGTGATGATCGCCGGTGACCACCACGCGCCAGGGTTCCTCGCCCATCTTCAGGATGCGCTCGGCACTTTCCCGGGTAGAGGGAAAGTGGAGATGGGCCAGTTTGGTGACCGCGTGGCGCACCTGTTCATCCACCGAGCCGGATATGTCACCGCCCTGCATGTGGCCGATGGGGATGCTCAGGGCGGTGGCGGCCATGGCGCTGGCCAGAACCTCGCCCCGGTCGCCGTATAGCAGGCACAGGTCGGGTTTCAACGCATCCAGGGTTTCGGCCATGCGGGTTGCGCACACGCCCAGCGCGCGTGCCCGGCCCGCCGCCGAGCCGTCGCGCTGTTCCATATCGACTGCGGCGGCGATGGGGAACTCCCGTTCGACCTCGGTGATGGTGCGGCCGAAACGCGGGTCGAGGTGCTGGTCGGTGACCACCAGTTGCAATTCGAAGGCGGGGTCGTCGCGTAACAGGCGCAGCATCGGTTTCATGGCACCGAAACCGCCGCGTTTGCCGGTCAGCACCATGACTTTACGCGGCATGGGCAAGCCTTTCTCCGCCATCCCTGAGTCTGGATGTGAGCAGCGCCTGGACGATCCGGTCGGTGGCGTGCCCGTCAATGGTGCCGTAGCGATATGAGACCTCCCGCTGGCTTTGCCTCAGGTCCTGGAAGTAGGCGTCGTCGCCCACCAGACGCGCGAGCGTATCGCCCAGCTGATCAGCCTCGGGCACATAGAGGACGCCCGGCAAGCCGGCATGGATGCGATCCTTTTCGGGATAGTGGTCGGCGATCACCGTGGGGACCGAGGACAGCACCGCCCAAGGGATGGTGGAGGAAGATAGTCCGGTGAAATAGATGTCTGCCACGGGCATGACCGTGGCGAGACGTTCGTCGAGGATGCGCAGGGGAGGGAAGCGGTCTTCCAGATACGCGTAACGGGCGCGCTCCTGGCTGGGATGAAGGGAGAGCAGGACATTGCAGCCCTGGTTAGCGGCGTGGTGGCACAGCAGCTCGCTTTCCCGCCAATGCCATTCCCAGCTCTTGAAGCCGACCTCGGCCCAGTTGGGCAGACAGAGCACGATTGTTTTCCGGGCGGGGTCTAGCCGGTATTTGCCGTGC
>JAUYFG010000038.1 GCA_030690985.1 Pseudomonadota bacterium | reverse complement strand
AACCTCCGCCAGCGCCAGATCCATCCCATCCACCAGCACCCGGCCGCGCTCCGGCACATACAGGCGCTGCACCAGCTTCGCCAGCGTGCTTTTGCCGGAACCGGAACGGCCGACGATGCCGATGATTTCGCCGGGCGCGATGCTGAGGCTCACCCCGCGCAACACTTCCGGGCCATCGGCGCGGTAGCGGAACACCACCTGGTCGAACTCGATCCGCCCGGCCAGGGCCGGCAGCGCGGATTTGTCGCCGGCCACCTCGTTGCGGGTGTTGAGGATGTCGCCCAGGCGCTGCACCGAGATGCCGGTCTGCTGGAAATCCGTCCACAACTGCGCCAGGCGCATCACCGGTTGCGCTACACGGGTTTGCCACCTCTCCGGCCAGCATGTTGAAAGCGATCAACTGGCCCACCGTGAGCTGCCCCTCGATCACCAGCTTCGCCCCCAGCCAAAGCGTGGCCACCGTCACCAGCTTGCCGACCAGGCCGACGCCCTCATGCGCCAGGGTGGACAAGGTAGCGGCACGGAAGCCGGCGGCGACGTAGGCGGCGAGCTGGGTATCCCAATGCCGGGTCATCTGCGGTTCCACCGCCATCGCCTTGAGGGTGTCGACCCCGGACACCGCCTCCACCAGAAAGGCCTGGTTCTCCGCGCCGCGATTGAATTTCTCGTTGAGGCGCGCACGCAGCAGCGGCGTGATGAGCAGGGAAATCAGGCCATACAACGGCAGCGAGGCCAGCACCACCAGGGTCAGATTGACGCTGTAGAACAGCATCACGGCGATGAACACCCCCGAGAACAGCACATCCAGCACCACGGTGATGGCGTTGCCGGTGAGGAACTGGCGGATGTTCTCCAGTTCCCGCACCCGCGCCACCGAATCGCCCACCCGGCGCGCCTGGAAATAGGCCAGCGGCAAGGCGAGCAGGTGGCGGAACAAGCGGGAACCCAGTTCGACGTCGATGCGGCTGGTGGTGTGGGCGAAGACATAGCTTCTGAGGCCGGAGAGCAGGGTCTCGAACAGCATCACGACCAGCAGGCCGACGGCGATGACATCCAGAGTGGACAGCCCCCGATGCACCAGCACCTTGTCCATCACCACCTGAAAGAACAGCGGGGTCACCAGGGCGAACAATTGCAGGGCGAAGGAGACCAGAAGGATTTCGCCGAGCAGCTTGCGATATTTGACGATGGCCGGGATGAACCAGGTGAAGTCGAACTTGGCCAGATCGCCGGCCAGGGAGGCGCGTGAGGTGAAGAGGATGAGATCACCGGCCCAGCGGGCGGTTAGTTCCTCCAGCGTGAGCGTCTCCGGGCAGGGCGAGGCGGGGTCGTGGATCAAGGCCTGGCCGTCGTCGAAGCGGGCGAGGATGAAGAAGCCGCCGTCTTTGTCCAGGGCCAGCGCCGGCAGCGGGGTGGTAGGCAGCCGCTCGGCGGAGGCCTTGATCTGTTTCGCCTTGATACCCAGCTTCTTCGCGGCGAGGAGAATTTCGGTCGTGCCGAACGGCTTGCCGTCGCCGAATTCATGCGCCAGTTGCGCGGGTTCCACGCTGACGCCGTGGAACCGGGCGAGCATGGTGAGGCAGGCGAGGCCGGGATCGGGGGGCGGTTGTTGGGCCGCTTCGGCCACCGTGGGGTCGGTTTGCATGGGTACTTCCCTGATGGTTTTTATGGTGGGTGAAATGGCCGGCGGGCGGCCGCAATGCGTTTGGAAGCAGTACGGTCGGCAACGTAGGAACGTAGGATGTGGTGAGCGTAGCGAACCGCATCGCCCACGCTCCCGTCGCGTGGTGCGGTTCGTGCCTCACCACACCCTACGGCCCTACAGGTTGGGTTAGCCGACGGTGCCGGTGTCATCGTCCCCGCATGGGGGAACCCAACATGGCGCCTACTGCCAGTTCGCCGCCAGCACCGGCGCCAGCGCCTGCCGATAATTGTCCGGCAAGGTGGACTGCCCGGCTGAAGGTGGCGCAAAGGCGGCCATCGCCTGCACCAGCAGATCCACCTTGCTGTCCAGCAAAGCCTTGCCGCCGGCCTCGAAACGCTCGATGTGGTTGGCGCTGCCGGCATACCAGTTCTGCACGGTGATCTTGTCCGCCGTGCCGATGACGCTGGCTTCCAGATGGTTGCCGCTGCGCTTGAGCCAGAGTTGCTCGTAGGAGATGCCGGCGCCTAAACGGGCGATGTCCTGGTTGCCGACGCTGGAGTCGAGGTCGCTCCAGGTGTCCTGGCCGTCACCCCGGTTGAAGACATAGGTGTCGTCACCGCCATTGCCCACCAGCGTGTCGTTGTCGCCGCCACCGACCAGGATGTTGGCGGCCTCGTCGCCGATCAGGGTGTCGTTGCCGCGCCCGCCGTCGATGCGGGCGATGTTCACCAGTTCGATGCCACGGATGTCGAGGGTGTCGTTATCCACCGTCCCCGCCAGCACGTTGAAACCGCCGCCACCGTCGATGCGTTCGATCCTGGTGCTCGCGTCCAGTCTGCGCAGGCGGATGAGGTCGTCGCCCGCGCCGCCCCGGATGGTGTCGAACCCCGCCCCGCCATCGTAAGTATTGAAGGTGTGGTCGCTGTATTGGCCGGAAACCAGGAAGGTGTCGTCACCGCCATTGCCCACCAGCGTGTCGTTGTCGCCGCCACCGACCAGGATGTTGGCGGCCTCG
>JAUYFG010000030.1 GCA_030690985.1 Pseudomonadota bacterium | reverse complement strand
CACCGCAGAAGCAAAGTCAAAGGCCACAGCAACGGCCGAGTCAAAGGCAAAACCGGGGCAGCGCCGTCCAGCTGCTAATCAAGTCGAATGCACAGCTTAAATCAGGTGGGTTTTTGTCTTGACGCAGGGGTCCACTTCAGTAAATCTGGTTCGGGACTTGGGGGTGGGCCCGGAATAACCGGCCGCAGGCCTTGCAATGCTTCGACATGACACGCTACATACGAAAAATTGGTATGGAACGTGCAGAGCGGGCTGCTGTAGTGGATCTGAAGGCGGCACCCACCAGCGAGGCGACGCTGGCAGCGGTCGTTGGCGTAGTGGTGAACCGGTTGAATGGCGTTGAAACTTTATCAACGGCTGATACACTAAGTCATGCGAGATGAGCCCGGCATAGACACCCTCCTCAGCCTTCACGATGAGATCATCGATCAGGGCGGCGGCTACTGGATCAAGATCGAAGCGTGGCAGGTCGATCGGACGCCGGACATCCCGCATGGAATCCGCTATAGCCTGTCGCTGCATGAACCCTATGGCAAACGGATACTCGGCTACGACAACGCGCATGCGGTGAAGCCGCCAAAGAAGTTCAAGTACGCCGGACGCAGACTGGCCTATGACCACAAGCATCGGCATGTGTCAGACAAAGGGGTGCCCTACGAATTTCAGGATGCGCACCAGTTAATGATCGACTTCTTTGCTGAAGTGGATCGTGTGTTGCAGGAGCTAAGAGAGAAATGAAAGCAATCGTCATTGGCATCATGGCCCAGGAAAAAATCCGCGAGCGGGTGCTGGCGATCGCTCGTGGGGAATACAAGCCCCGTTCCGGCGAGCCGAAGATCTGGTTCACATCCATGCGATCTCTTGCCGAGGTACTGAGTGATGAGAATCGGGCCTTGCTCAAGGTGATCCAGGAGACGCAGCCGCAGTCGATCACGTCACTCGCGGAGACGACGGGACGCAAAACGAGCAATCTTTCCCGCACGCTCAGGACCATGTCGAACTACGGCATCGTCGAGATGTTGCGTGAGAAGAATCATGTGCGCCCAGTCGCAAAGGCAACTGAGTTCCACATCGTCGCGGCATAGTTCGATATCCAGAGGTCTGGAGTTTGATTGTCATAGACGGGATCGAACTGGACCGCGCTTGGCCAGGAACTTGAATCAGCGGCCAACAACAAAAAGTGTGGCTATGTCATTGATATTTATGCTGTTTGTGCGGTCGCCTCAGCACCACCACTAATCGAAGGCCAGACGTTGCTCTGGCCTTTTTCACGTCTGCCCGAAACGCCAGTACTGGCGCGGGACGGGCGGCAGCAGCTTTGAGAACGGTGGTTTGGGTGGCAGTCAGTTTGGCGTTCATGATCATCTCCTGTGGTTGGTGGGCGTCGTCATTCGCCATCACCGAAGATCGCCAACAATTCGTCCAGCCCAGCCTCCACCCGCCCGAGATCGCCGACGTGACCCCAATGGATGGCATCGGGGTCATGACCGAAATGGTCGTTGGCGAGTCGCTGTAGCCGTTCCAATTTGGTGCGGATGGCGGCGTTGTGGGCGAGGTAGGCGTCGAGGGCGGTTTGCTCGGTGTTCATCGTGGACTCCGTGATGTGATTGACGACGCCACCATGAATGCGCTGTTTGATCTGAAAGCCAAGCTCACTGCTTCTGCTAAATGGGGTAATCGTTGGAATAATGGGGTAATGGTGTAGCGCAATACCACAATATTCATTAGGATTACCCCATTTCCTCAATCCTCCACGAGCCATGCACTCACTGACGCCGGACTACCTCGCCAAGCTGCGCTTTGACATGCAGCAACTGGCAACGCTGCGCGCGCTGGGCGAGTACCGGGGCAAGCAGCTTCTATACGTCGCTCAGTCGCCAGAGGTGCTGAGTGATCTGCGGCAGGTGGCAGTCGTCGAATCGACGGAGTCCTCCAACCGCCTTGAAGGCGTCGTCGTGGCCGCCAGTCGCCTCAAGTCCCTAGTGCTCAAGAACGCGACCCCGAAGAGCCGCTCGGAGCAGGAGGTGGCAGGTTACCGGGATGCTTTGGGATTGATCCACGAAAGCGCTTCGCTGCTGCCATTCTCGGAGGGCACCGTTCTCCAGTTGCACAGCATCCTGTACCGCTACATGCCGCAGCCCGGTGGTCACTGGAAGGCCACCAACAACGACATCGTCGAGCGGCACCCGGATGGCAGCTCACGCATCCGCTTTCGGCCCGTGGCCGCGCACCTCACGCCGATGGCAATGACCGACCTGGTTGAGCGCTATCGCACCGCACTGGATCAGCATTTGGCCGATCCGCTGGTATTGGTACCGCTGGTCATCCTGGATTTTCTTTGCATCCACCCCTTCCCGGACGGCAACGGGCGCATGGCACGGCTGTTGACTATGCAAATGCTCTACCACTTCGACTATGCCGTGGGGCGTTACATCAGTCTGGAGCGCATCTTCGAGGAATCGAAAGAAAGCTACTACGAAACACTGGAAGCCAGTTCGCAGGGCTGGCACGAAACCGCACACAACATCGCCCCTTGGCTCGACTACTTTTGGGGTGCATTGCTGCGCGCCTATAAAGAATTTGAAGAACGCGTCGGCACCATCGAGCGCGGACGTGGGGCCAAGGGCGACCGGGTACGGGCAGAGATACTCAAGCGCAACTTGCCCTTTTCCATCTCTGAAATTGAAGAAGCCTGCCCCGGTGTCAGTCGCGACATGGTGCGGCTGGTGTTACGCACAATGAAGGCCGAAGGCTTGATTGCGCCCACCGGTAAGGGGCGTGGAGCCAAGTGGATCAGCCTTGCTGTGACACTGGCGACCAATTCCAGCAATCAAACATAACGAGTAACTACTCAGGTGCCCTTGCTGGATCGGGATGAGCCGAAGCTCAAGCGAATCGAGGCTGGGGCGGATGGCCTTGGAAGGTCAGGGTGAGCGCATGAAAGAGGTTGGCGCCCTGCTTGTGCAGGGTTGCGAGGTAGGAACGGATGGTGCAGAAGGTATCGGCGCCGTTCTTGGTTCTGAATCCGCGGGAGATTTTTTGTTTGACCAAGGGCTGCCGAACGGCCTGCTCGGCAAGGTTATTGGTGAAGGGGACGTGGTGGTCAGCAGCAAAGCGCCAAACATCATCCGCGTAGGTACGCAATCGCCAGATCAGGTTGGCCGCCTTGCTCTGTCGGGTACGGCCCCGTTTCCCCGATTTCGGGACGAGGGGATTCAGGACATCGTCCTCGGCGAGGATTTCCTGATAACGGAGGCGGAAGTTGGCAAGTTGCACGGTCGGCATCGGGCCGGCGAGGGCGTTGACCTGATCGCAGGCGACCACCAGCAGGTTAATCATGCGGCCAGCCCAGGTCAGGGTCGTGGTCGCCAGCACATGCATCCAGTGCAGCGAGCCAGCAACGCGCATCCCGGTTTCATCGGCATGGGCCACGTCAGCGGCTTGAATCGCCTGGCCGATCGCGCCCACCGTGGCGGTGAGACGATCCCGTGCTTCCTCGCTCGCGGCCAGCACCGTGGCATCCGCCATCGGCAGGCCGAAGAAGTCGCCCATCAAGGCCGCAGTACGCTGCACCGGCAGCATGTGGTGATGGGTCAAATGTACGACCGCAGCCAGGGCCGCCGGCCCATATTGAACCGGCGCCGAGACGCCTTCGGGAAAGGTTCCCCGGCAAATCTTGCAGCAAAGGCGGCAAGAAACGGCAAGAACCTGATGCTCGGTCACCTCGAAACGCAGCGGCGGGAGGTCGAACACTTGGCGCACTTCAACGACTTTTGCGTCGTTCAAGGCGTGATGGCATCCGTCACAGTGCGATGGTGCGAGATGCTGCACGACACGATCCGGCTCGGAAACTTGTTTGAGCGTTCCGCCGGGGTGCCCCTTCTGACCGCCATTCGGATGCTTCCCCGACCGGCGCAGCGACTTGGGCTTCGGTTTGTTCAGCCCATCCGAGGACGGCGGCTTGCTCGAATTGCGGCTGTTCTGCGCCAGCCTGGCTACCAACTCAACCACCCTGGCCAGCAGTGCCCGCACCTGCGCGAAAAGCTCGCGGATCAGGTCATCTTTCTCGGCCACACTCAGCCGTGCAAGGTCAGGCAGTTCGTTCATACCTCACCCATAAGCACGTTCCATGCCAGGCACATGAGTAGTTACGAAATAACCGAAACAACGGCCGGGCGTCTTGATAAATCAAGGAGTTGATTGCTGTTGAGCGGATGCGAAACGGTCACAAGGTCGCGTCAGCGCCGAAATTTCGCTCGCCCAAGCCCAAAGTCGGGAGGAGTTCAATAGCGGTGAGGATCGTGGCAGCCCGGCTCAACTCGGATAATTTGCCAAATTTTGGCAAACATCCTACTGTGGCGCCATGACCACGATGAACATCTCCCTTCCCGACTCCCTCAAGTCCTTCGTCGACGAACAGGTCGTCCAGCGCGGCTATGGCACCAGTAGCGAGTATGTGCGCGAGCTGATCCGCAAGGATCAGGACCGAACCCGGCTGCGTGGTCTGTTGCTGCAAGGTGCGGAGTCCGCTCCTGGAAAACCGGTAGACGGGGCCTACTTCGGGAAACTGCGTGACCGCGTCCACCGACGTGTTCACGGGTGAAAACCAAGCCCAATATTCCGCGCGAGTTAGCCAGCCGGGATGTCGAGGATGCAGTCGATTACTACATGAATGAGGCGGGTGAGCAGGTCGCGCTCGGTTTCGTCGAGGCGTTGGAACAGGCCTATCTTCACATCGCCCACCACCCGGCCAGTGGTTCACCCCAATATGCGCATGAACTGAACCTGCCCGGCCTGCGCTCCTGGCCATTGCAGCGCTATCCCTACCTCGTCTTCTACGTCGAACTGGCCAACCACATCGACATCTGGCGCGTATTGCATGGCCAGCGCGACATCCCTGCGTGGCTGCATGATGACAACGACACAAGCCCGGATACGCCGCCCTGAACGCGCTGGGTGATCAGTAAGCCAGGCTTTGCCATCGAAAATACATGGCGCCAATTTGGCGCCACGAATACACTGACCGCCCGTGATTACCAAGGTGGAGATGATGGAAACCGCCACTGCCAAGCAAGACCGCATCGGTGCTCGCGTCCCCCACGAGGTCTATGAAACCTTGTGTCGTGCCGCCGAATTGAGCGGGGCCACGGTCAACCAGTTTCTGGTGCAGGCGGCGCTGAAAGAGGCCCAGGCCGTCATCGAGCGCGAAGAGGTCATTCGCCTGTCGCCCCGCGACTGGAACTGGCTGCTCGATCTGATGGAAAACCCGCCCAAGCCGACGCCCGCGTTGACGGCGGCCATGAAGCGCTACCAGAAGGCCAAGCGAGACGATGCAGGTACTGCCTTTAACTGGGAGCCATGACCGGCAGGAGTTCGACTGCGGCCGCCAGGAACTGAACAACTGGCTACGGCAGGTCGCCCGCCGGCATCAGGACAAGGGGCTGTCGACAACCTTCGTCGCGGTGCGCGAGGATGTACCTACGCCTATCTACGGCTATTACGCGCTGACCCTGGCCGAGCTCGAAAACCGCCATCTGCCGGAAGCCTGGCGCAAGAAACTGCCGCGTCGCATTCCGGGTGTGCGGCTGGGGCGTCTGGCCGTCGATCAGCAATATCAGAGCAAGGGCCTCGGCGAGTTACTGCTGGTGGATGCGTTGACCCGGGCGCGTCGCATTTACACGGAGGCCGGCGGTATCGGCCTGTTCGTCGATGCCATCGACGAGCGGGCGGCAGGCTATTACCGGCGCTTCGGGTTTCAAGCATCACCCGATAATCCGTTGCTACTCTTCCTCCCGGCGAGAGTAGCAGGATGAGATTGAACACACGGCCATGACAACCATTAGGCGAAACCGCTATGACAAGTCCAATGGCGGTTTGGGCGTACTGGATCGGGGGGAATTGACTTGAGCTACAACGAGCAGGAAACACGCTTCTTTCTCATCGACCCCGTGCTGCGCGACAAGGGCTACAACGACCATCAATGGCTCAAGATGGAAACCCCGCGCCGGTCGAGCCGACCGGCCCCAAGGGTCGCCGCCGTAAAGGCGCCGGGCGCACGGATTACCTGCTCTGCGTGCAAGTAGGTCTTGCGCGATGCCGACAAGGTTTCAGCCGAACTCGCGAAAGCCCACGCCGAAAGCGAATTCAAGAAGTACCGCATCGTGCAGGATCGGCTGTTTGAGAGTGATTTCGACAGGGTGGTCAAGCAGATCGAGGCTGGGAGCAAACCGGGAGGTCGAGATGAATAAGGCCTCCCGCATTCCGGCATCGGACAGTTTTCCCAGCACGGCAAAAAGCGTAACGACCATCTTGACTGACCTCCAATTACGACAGCGCCTGATCGACCAGATTTTGCGGGCCACGCTGACCTCCGGCGACACCGCTGGTAGCTCACGGGTCGAACGCTATCTCGACGCATTCCAAAGCGGCTTCGAACCACAATCCGGACATGTTGCAACGGCCCATTTTGTTGACGTCACCAAAATGGGCCCCATCGGATCAGTCGCCCAACAAGCGATAGCCAAGAAGAAAACCTGATCCCGGCCAGATCCTGGAAAACAGAAAACCTCGTGCCCCTCGACTACGCCACCCTCGACACCCTGCGCCGCAACCACCCGGCCTGGCGCCTGCTCGATTCGCCGCATGCGCCGCTGGTGGCGAGCTTTCTGCATCAGGTTTTCGTGCTGCCCAATGTACGGGTGATGGCCCAGGCCGATCTGGTGGAGAAACTGGAGGATGTCCTGTTCGGCCTGCGCCAGACCCTGGGCGAGGGTGTTTTCCCGCGTTCCGCCGCGCAATATCTGGACGATTGGGCGGCCAACGAGAAGGGCTGGTTGCGCAAGTTCTATCCGCCGGGTTCCGACGAGGCGCATTTCGACCTTACCCCATCGACGGAAAAGGCCCTGGCCTGGCTGGAGAGCCTGACCCAGCGCGCCTTTGTCGGCACCGAGTCGCGCTTGATGACGGTGTTCGAGCTATTGCGGCAGATGGTGGAAGGTTCGGAAACCGACCCCGAGGCGCGCATCCGCGAGTTGGAGAAGCGCCGGGCGGAGATCGACGCCGAGATTGCCCGGGTGCGCGAGGGGGAAATGGCGCTGCTCGACGATACGGCGGTGAAAGACCGGTTTCAGCAGGTGGCGGCGACGGCGCGCGAACTGCTCTCGGACTTCCGCGAGGTGGAGCAGAACTTCCGCAACCTCGACCGCAGCGTGCGCGAGCGCATCGCCTTGTGGGAGGGCGGCAAGGGCGCCCTGCTGGAAAGCATCTTCGGCGAGCGGGATGCCATTGCCGATTCCGACCAGGGCCGCAGTTTTCGCGCCTTCTGGGATTTTTTGATGTCGCCGGCCCGGCAGGAGGAGCTAACGGCGTTGCTGGAGTCGGTATTCGGCCTCGCGGCGGTGCAATCCCTGGCGCCGGATGGGCGCCTGAAGCGCGTCCACTACGACTGGCTGGAAGCCGGTGAGCACACCCAGCGCACGGTGGCGCTGCTGTCCATGCAGTTGCGCCGTTTCCTCGACGACAAGGCCTGGCTGGAAAACCGCCGCATCATGGAAGTGCTGCACGGCATCGAAGCCCAGGCGCTGGCGTTGCGCGATGTGCAACCTCAGGGCGGCTTCATGGAATTGGACGAAGCGTCGCCCAGCATCGAGTTGCCCATGGAGCGCCCCTTGTATACGCCGCCGATCCGCCCGGTGATCGCCGATCAGGTGTTGCTGGAGGGCGAGGGGGAGGTCGAGACGGATGCCCTGTTCGATCAAGTGGTGGTGGACAAGGCGCGCCTGGCCGGCTGGATACGCCAGTCCCTGCAAGAGAAGTCGCAGGTAAGCTTGAGCGAACTGCTGGAACGGCATCCGCTGGAGCATGGCCTGGCCGAACTGGTCGCCTGGCTGACCCTGGCCGGCGAGGATCGCAAATCGCTATTCGACGAAGACACGCGAGAATCGGTGGCCTGGCTGGATGCGACCGGGAAGCCAAGACGAGCGACCTTGCCGAGGGTGATTTTCACGAGATGAGCCGTAGAACCGTAGGTTGGGCAAAGCGAAGCGTGCCCAACATCGCGGCGGCTATCGCGGGCAAGCCCGCTCCTACGACAACCGCAACTTTTTGGGCAAATGCAATGGACATGGAATCGACCCAGGGTTTATCTCACGGTGTTGCGCAGGGTGTTGCGTTATCGCGCGTCCTGGTCGGGCTGATGAAGGGCGTCGTCTACCGCGAGGGCGACGCGCCGCTGTGGCAGAACCTGCTCGCTTTGCAAGCCCGCGTGCGCGACCACATCGCGGTGCTCGGCCTGGAGCTGATCCTCGACGAGGCCGAAGGCTATGCCTTCCTGCGCACCCGCCCCCTCAATGAAGGCGAACCCGAATTACCGCGCCTGGTGCAGCGCCGCGCCTTGTCCTTCCCGGTCAGCCTGCTCCTGGCCCTGCTGCGCAAGAAACTGGCCGAGTTCGACGCCGGGGGTGGAGATACGAGGCTGATCCTGACCCGTGACGAGATCGTCGAACTGATCCGGGTGTTTCTGCCTTCGGGCAGCAACGAGGCGAAATTGATCGACCAGGTGGACACCCATATCAACAAGATCATCGAACTGGGTTTTCTGCGCCGGCTGAAAGCGCCCGGCGGCGAGCCGGCCTTCGAGGTGCGCCGCCTCCTCAAAGCCTTCGTCGCTGCCCAATGGCTGGCCGAGTTCGACCAACGGCTGGAGGGGTATCGGGCGCAGTTGGGCGGTGAGGTAGCGGAGCAGGAATGACGTAACCTGCGCATCGCCGCAGGAGCGGGCTTGCCTGCGATAACCGCCGCCAATCGCGGGCAAGCCCGCTCCTACGATTCGGTCAACTGCGCCTTTTTAAGATAAATTCTTGCCTACTTTAGTCGACTTGAAACGACGCTACCCATGAAGACCGATCAAACCCTCGCCACCAACGAACCCTGGGTTGCAGTGGAACAGGTCGCCCGCCACCTGGGCGTAGCCAAAGACACCGTGTACCGCTGGCGCGAGCGCCGCAACCTGCCCGCGCATCGCATCGGCCGGCTCTGGAAATTCAGGCTCTCCGAGGTGGACGACTGGGTGCGCGCCGACGGTGCGGCGGATGCCGAAGAACCGCCAAAGACCGATAACAACGCGAGGTGACCCATGGCAACCATCAAGAAACCCGGCAGCACCCCCACGGCCAGTGCCACTTCCTATCAGCACACCGAAGCCCACGCCCTGATCCGCCCGGAGGCCGGCGCGCAAACCCGGTTCAAGAAGAAGAAACCTGGCGCCGCCTATCGCTATGACTCATCCCTGGCGCCCGAGCTGCAATGGGATGCGCTCAACCCCGCCCGTGAGCAGGGCGAGGCGTGCATTGCCGAGCTGGAGGCGGCGCTGGCCACCATCCACGCCACGCTGGCCGAAGTGCACAGCCAATTGGGCAGCGCCCAGCCTGGCCAGGCCGCCGACGAACTGGCCGCGCTGCTGCAACAAGCGCGCGCGAAAATCGCCACGCTGCGGGACGAACCGCTGCGCGCCGGACGCGACGCGGCGGCGGCATTGAAGGCGCTGTCCCGCCCCTTCCTGAATTGGGCCGGCAAGGCCGAGCGCCTGAGTTTCGAGGTGCCCACGCTGCCGCTGTTCATCCACGAGCGGCTATCCACCCAGGCGATCCTGAATTCCATCTCGGGCCATAAAACGGTCAAACAAAGCGACTGGATCAACGACTTCTTCGGCCATCCCGAGCGCAGCCTCCCGGAACAGTTGCGCCTCGCCTACGAACACCCCAACGGCTGGCAGAACCGCATGGTGCTGGGCGACTCGCTGGTGGTGATGAACTCGCTGCTGCACTACGAGAACATGGGCGGCTCGGTGCAGATGATCTACATCGACCCACCCTACGGCGTGAAATTCGGCTCCAACTTTCAGCCCTTCGTGCGCAAGCGCGACGTCAGCCACAACGACGACGAAGCCTTCACCCGCGAACCCGAGATGGTCAAGGCCTACCGCGACACCTGGGAACTGGGCCTGCATTCCTACCTGACTTATTTGCGCGACCGCCTGCTGCTGGCGCGGGAACTGCTGACCGAGAGCGGCTCGGTGTTCGTGCAGATTTCGGACGAGAACCTGCACCATGTGCGGGAGGTGATGGATGAGGTGTTTGGGGCGGAGAATTTCTGTGCAGTAATTGCTGTCGCAAAAACCAGTGGCGCAACCTCAAAGTTAATCGCTTCCATATCTGATTATTTGCTGTGGTATTCGAGGGATAAGGCAAAAGTAAAATATTGCCAGCTATTTGAAGAAAAACCGCCAATTGAAAATCCGCAAGAGCGCTATGTTTGCGTTGAGACACCAACCGGAGGTGTAATTGATTTGAGTGTTGCACAAAAGACAGGGCGTGCACCCATGCCTGAGGGGCGCCTACTCCGTCTGCGGCCCACTGATTCCCAGGGTGGAACACCAGATTCGAAAACGCCAGTCATAATAAATGGAAATAAAATATTTCCTCCCGCTGGCCGGCATTGGACTGTCACATCCTCCGGAACACAAAAAGCAGTTGAAATCGGGCGCTGTCACCTGATAGGAAAGACACTTCGTTGGAAGTTCTACCACGATGAGTTTCCATTTCGCCAAATCACCAACAATTGGAACAATGTAACCAGCTCGGGTTTCGGCGAAGAACGGTTATATGTGGTCCAAACAATTACTTCGGTAGTTGAGCGCTGCCTCCTAATGACTACCAATCCCGGCGACTTGGTCCTCGACCCCACCTGCGGCAGCGGCACCACCGCCTATGTCGCCGAAAACTGGGGCCGCCGCTGGATCACCCTCGACACTTCCCGCGTACCGCTGGCCCTGGCCCGGCAGCGCCTGTTGACCGCCACCTTCAAGTATTTCGAGTTGAAGGAACCGGGGCGCGGCCCGGCCGGTGGCTTCGTTTACAAGGAAAAGAAGAATCGCAAGGGCGAGCACGTCGGCGGCATCGTGCCGCACATCACCCTGGGCTCCATCGCCAACAACGCGCCGCCCAAATACGAAGTGCTGGTGGACCGGCCCGAAGAGCGCGGCGGCGTCACCCGCGTCTGCGGCCCCTTCGTGTTCGAGGCGACCATTCCCACCGCCAGCAATTTCGACGGCGACACGGCGGCCCTCACCCCGACCCTCTCCCAGGGGGAGAGGGAGCAAGGTGCGCAAGACTTCCCCGACCGCATGATCGAGGTGCTGCGCGCCTCGCCGGTGCTGCATCTGGCCGGCGGCAAGACGGTGCAACTCTCCGGCATCCGCCGCCCGGCCAAGACCCTGTTTCTCTCGGCCGAGGCTTTGGTGCGCCCGGCCGATGGCCTGAATGGCGTTTTGGAGGATGCCGATGCCGCCAACGGTGGCCTGGCCTTGCAAAGTAGTGAACCTGTCGCGCTGCTGTTCGGCCCCGAGCACGGAGCGATTGCCGAAGTGGCTGTGCTCAATGCCTGGCAGGAGGCGACGGCAAAGAACTTCAACCATCTCTACGTGATCGGCTTCGCCATCGAACCCAAAGCGCGCCAGTCCATCGGCGAGTATTCGGCTTTTGGGCTGCCCACCACCTATGTGCAGGCCACCCCCGACATCCTGATGGGCGACCTGCTGAAGAACATGCGCTCGTCGCAAATCTTCTCGGTCTGCGGCCAGCCGGATGTGGCGATCAAGGAAGTGCCGACACCGGAAGACGGCATTCCGAATCAAGCCTATTACGAGGTCAAACTCAACGGCCTGGACGTGTTCGACCCGATCACGATGGACATCGACACCCGCTCCGGCCTGGATGTCCCGGCCTGGTTTCTCGATACCGACTACAACGGCATGGTGTTTCGCGTCTGCCAGGCCTTCTTCCCGCGCACCCAGGCCTGGGACAACCTGAAGCGCGCGCTGAAGGCGGATTTCGACGAGTCGGTCTGGGCGCACCTGGCCGGCAACACCTCGACCCCGTTCAACGCCGGCCAGCACAAGCAGATCGCGGTGAAGGTGATCGACGACCGGGGCAATGAGTTGATGGTGGTGAAATCATTGGGGAAAGAATAATGCAGCTCTATTTGAAGAACATCGGCGCCATCAAGGATGAAATCGAGATTTCCCCTGGCCGTTTGACCGTATTCAGTGGCGGCAACAATACCGGCAAGACTTATGCGATGTATGTCTTGTGGGCCTTGTTCCAGCGTCGCGCCCGCCATGTATTTTCTTTTGCGGAGCGTCTTGCCGAGCAATTGAAAACCCAGGGTGGCGTGGAATTGCCCTTGCATGATTTTTTTGACCAGCATTGGGCAACTCTGGAAAAGGGCATCGCGGACGGACTGCGCAAACGGCTGCCGGAATTGTTCAGTGCGCCGGCTGCTGCGTTTGATGCCGCCCAGATTCGGGTGTCCCTGGATTTTCAGGAATTCCAGGCCTTTGCCAATAGCCATCACGAACTACAAAGATCTATCGTCTTCGGCACAAACAGCACCCTGGATGTGCGACTGACGCAAAGCCCCAAGGGCCTGGGTATCGCTGTCACTGCTTTGGAGGCAGGGAAGCTGCCGAATTCCCTACTGGCGGAAATCGTTTCCAGCCTGTTCATCGACCTGGTGTTGGGCTCCCAGGTGGATAACGCTTTTTTATTGCCGGCGGAACGCGGCGGGTTGAACCTGTTTTATCAGGATCTGGACGCCAAGAATTCCGCCCTCATGCGCCACCTGAAAAGAGAGGAAGCCAATCCCCTCGAACTGATCAAGGCATTGATGGTGGCGCAATATGCCGAGCCCATCGATGCCTATATCCAGTTTTTGAAGCGCGCGCCGCGTTTGCCTAAATCAGGGGGGGATCTGCATGACCAGGCGCTCGCCTTGCAAAAGGAAATCACGCGGGTTCGTTACAAAGTAAGCAAGGATGGTGTCATTACGGCGAAGCCCTATCGCAGTGAAATGGAATTGGGCATCCACCTGACTTCCTCCACGGTGAAGAGTTTTTATGGGTTATGGGCATGGCTTGAATTGCAGGCCAAGCCCGGCGATTGCCTGATGATCGACGAACCGGAATTGAATCTTCATCCGGACAACCAGAGGCTGGTGGCACGTCTGCTAGTGCGTCTGGTCAATCGCGGTATTCGCGTGGTCATCAGCACTCACTCGGATTACATTGTCCGGGAATTGAACAACATGATCATGCTGTCTTCGGAATTCGCTGGGCGCGAGAAATTGGAAAAGCAATTCGGCTATGACCCTGCGGGGAGTGAACGCCTCGCCTATTCCAATATTGCCGCCTACCATTTCACGGACAGGCGCGTGGAGTCTTGCGATATTTCCCCGGAGTTCGGCATGGAAGTCGAAAGCATGGATGCCGCCATCAATAACCTCAACGAATCCAACAGCACCATTTATTTTGCCTTGCGTGATGCGCTTCACCCGATTGAGCAGCCGGAACAGGTCGACCTGTTCCAGGAGTGAAGCGCCATGAGAGCGGAGGATTTCTTCAATACCGTGCGCAGTGCGATTCGCCCGGATTATCTTTGTACCCCCCATGCGGGGAAATTGCTGCATGAAGAGCAGCATCGCGACGGAACCAGCAGTACATTTTGTGTCATTCCCAGCGGCAGAATGGTGGCGTTGTCCCTCGACAAAAAAGGCAAGGACCCTTTTCCAATACTCGCCCCAGGTCTCAACTCCAGAAATGACCTGACGATTATTTGCCTTGGCCAGTCCGGCAAACCCCTGGTTTTTGTTATTGAATGCAAGAATTCAGCAAATCCCGGCGATGCGCAGCATCAAATGGAATGCGGCAAGGCGTTTTGTGAATACCTGTTCAAGCTGATTCTGTTCCAGCATGGAACCAAAGTCAGCCCGGATTATTTTGGTGTTGCTGTTTACCTTCCAAAATCTCCACCCAAAGGACTGACCCGCCCCAAATTCATCCAGGTGGGCCTGCATAGCCTGATGCGCGCGGAATGGCACTTGGCCGTCGATTTACCTTTGTCTGAACTGATCCGCGCTGCCGAGGGTGCGTCATGATCCGAAAAGTTGTCCTCAAAGGCTTCAAACGCTTCGGCGAAGTCACATTCGACATTCCCGGCCATGTGGTGCTGGCCGGGCCGAACAACACCGGCAAGACGACGCTGTTGCAAGCGATTGCGGCCTGGGAGTTGGGTTTTCGCAAGTGGCGGGAGCTGAACAACTTCAATCCACGCCGCAACGGCTATTCGTGGCAGGAGCTGGAGCGGCTGAATTTCTCGGCGGTCGCGGTGCGTTCGTTCGAGTTGCTATGGACAAACCGCCAGAGGTCGCAGACCTTTGAAATCGGGGTGCAGGTGGATGGCCTGCCCATGGTGACGATGGAGTTTCGCTATCACAGCGCGGGTTCAATGGAGGTACGGCCGAAAGCTGACGTGTCAGGCGACATGTTGCGCGATGCGAAATTGGCTTTTCAAACGACGTTTATCCCGGCAATGTCGGGCTTGGCACGATCTGAACAGCGTCTCGCCGACCAGGAGGCTATTGATTCCGCTTTGGCTCAAGGTCGTCCCGGCGAAGTGCTGCGCAACCTTTTATTTATTGCGCACAAGGATGAGACGGGTTGGCGAAAGCTCAACGCGACTATCGAGCGTTTGTTCTCGTGCCGATTGGAGGTTCCGCGCAGTGGCGCCGAACTCATTTGCGAATACCGTCAAGGCTTGGCGGCTGATGCGCCACTGTTCGATGTCGCCAGCGGAGGTAGCGGGTTTCTTCAAGTGCTCTTGCTGCTCGCATTGCTGTTGACGCAATCACGTGTTGTGGATGGTGGGCACAGGGTGTTGCTGATCGATGAGCCCGACGCCCACTTGCACCTCTTGTTGCAACGATCCATCTACAGCGAGTTGCGCCTCTTGGTCGCTGGAAGCCTGTCCCAACTGTTCGTCGCGACCCATTCAGAAATGATCGTGAACAACGTCGAAGCGCGCGAGTTGTACCTGATGTTCGGTACGCCGCGTCTTGTGTCTGACGATTTGAAGAAAACGATTGGCGATGCCCTCGGTGTCGTTACGCATAGTGAGTTGCTCGAAGCGGATGGTGCGCGTGGCGTGCTTTACACCGAGGACTTTACCGACGTCGACATCCTTAAAGCTTTTGCTCTTGTACTGAGCGATGACGCCGCCCTGAAACTCTTGTCGAGAGAGTTGGTTGTAAAGTCGTCCAAAGCGCCCTTGCCGGAAGGCTTGGGTGGGTATTTCCCTCAGGATCACTGGTCCATGCTGAAATTGGTTCGCGAGAATCTACCGGCACTGGAATTGCTTGATGGCGACGCAAAGAACAAGGCTGATGATTCAATTACGGGAGATGCAGGGCGTATGCAGCGCTTGCGGTGGCGTCGCTACGAGGTTGAAAGCTATCTGATTCATCCTGAAGCCTTGCAACGTTTTGTCGAACGTCGCACAGGGGGTGGGCCTTTGGCTGAGGAATCGGCCGCAGCCCTGCGGAATGAGCTGACCAACGAGCTTCAGCAGGAATTCATCGATAAGCCGATGCACCCAGTGCCACTCGTCGATAAGTACTTCAAGGTCGAACCTGTAAGCAAGACGCTGCTGCCGGCCCTGTTGCAGGCTGCGGGCTTGAACAATGTGCCGAAGCGGGAATATTTCGAGATCGCTTCGCTGTTCAAGCCCGAAGAAGTCCATCCCGAGATCATCGAGCGGCTGAACCAGATCAAACAGGCCTTCGGAGTCGCCGATGTTTGATTTCCAGGTCGAAACCCCGATCCTGAATTCGCCCTTCCTGGAGCCGCGGCGCTATTGGCGCATCGAGGAAGGCACGCCGCCGCGTGTCGAGGAGGGGCGGCGCAAGCCGGCTTATTTCTATCGCCCGCCGAATTTCGAGGTCGCGAAAGAGGGCATGGATGAGGATGTGGGCTACGAGATCGAGCTGCTGCTGGTCTCGCGCATTCGTGCCCGCCTGGCCGATTGGCGCGCGGCGGGCTACCCCGGCGCATCGAAGATCACCCTGGAATTGCTGGCCTACTGGGCTCGCGAGGGGCGCGAGAAGCGCCTGTTCTTCGCTCAGCGCGAAGCCGCGCAGACGGTCATCTTTCTGACCGAAGCGCGCGCGGATTTCCTGCATGGAATCCACATTCCGCTGGATGAGCCTTCGGACAAGCAGAAGGCCGATGGCAACCGTGCGTTTCAGCGTTATGCCTGCAAGATGGCCACCGGCAGCGGCAAGACCACGGTGATGGGCATGCTGGCCGCCTGGAGCATTCTGAACAGGGTGGCGGGTGGCCTGGACCGCAGCCGGGCGCGGCAGTTCTCGGATACGGTGTTGGTGGTATGCCCGAACGTGACCATCCGCAACCGTCTTGCCGAACTGGACCCGGCGCTGGGCGAGGCCAGCCTTTACCGCAGCCGCGATCTGGTGCCGCCGCACCTGATGGGGCCGCTCAGCCAGGGGCGCGTGCTGGTGATGAACTGGCACGTCTTCGCGCTGCAAGAGGCTAACAAGGTGGGCGGTACCGCCGCCAGAGTGGTGCGCACGGGCCGCGAGTTGAACGTACTGGAAACGGTGCGGATCGGTGAGAAAACCACCACCGCGCGCGGCACGCGCTACCTGGCCTTGGCCGACTATCGGCGCCAGGTGGCTGCGGGTCTGCTGGAGGTGGTGAAAGAGGAAACCGACGCCAGCGGTTCTCTGCTCAAGGCGCAAGTGGCCAGTACCCGCTACGTGGAATCAGATGCCGCGTGGCTGGCACGCGTGCTGGGTATCAAGCCCGGCCGTCGCGCCAATGTGCTGGTATTCAACGACGAGGCGCACCATGCCTACCGGATTCGTTCAGAGGAACCGGATGAGTTCGAAGACGCCGACGACGATGGCTTCGAGGACTACTACAAGGAAGCGACGATCTGGGTCGAGGGTCTCGACCGCATCCACAAGCAGGCGGGAATCAACACCTGCGTCGATTTCTCTGCGACACCGTATTTTCTCGGCCGCGTCGGCGAGCAGGCCAACCGGCCGTTTCCCTGGGTGGTGTCCAGCTTCGATTTGATGGAAGCCATCGAATCCGGCCTGACCAAGATCCCGCAATTCGCGGTGCGCGATATGTCGGGGCAGTCGATTCCGGGCTACTTCAACATCTGGCGCTGGATCTTGCCGCAGTTGAAGTCGTCCGAGCGCGGCGGCAAGAAGAGCGCCGCCAAGCCCGAAGCCATTCTGCGCTACGCCTATACGCCGATCGTGATGCTGGGGCAGTTGTGGCAGAACCTGGCCCGCGAATGGAAGCAGAACGGAACCGATCCGCGCCCACCCGTGTTCATTCTGGTGTGCAAGAACACGAAGCTGGCCAAGCTGGTATTCGACTGGTTGGCTGAGGACAACCCACCCCCCGGCATTCCAACCTCAGGCTTGGCCGATTTCCGCAATCGGGACGGCGTAATCAATACCATCCGGGTCGATTCGAATGTGGTATCCGAGACAGATTCGGGGGAAGCCAAGTCGGACCTCTCCGCCTGGATGCGGCTCACCCTCGATTCGGTAGGTCGGCTCGACTGGCCGAGAGACACCCAAGGCAGTCCGATCACCCCGGAAAGTTTTGTGGCGCTGGCGGAAAAGCTGGGCAAACCGCTGCACCCGCCGGGCCGGGATGTGCGTGCGATTGTCAGCGTGGGCATGCTGACTGAAGGTTGGGACTGCAACACCGTGACCCACGTCGTCGGTCTGCGGCCATTCATGTCGCAGTTGCTGTGCGAACAGGTGGTGGGCCGAGGCTTGCGTCGTGCCAGCTATGAGACGGACGGCGAGGCGGATGACGAACGCTTTGGCGAAGAAGTCGCGCAGGTGTTTGGGGTGCCTTTCCAGGTGGTGCCATTCAAGGCCAACCAAGGCGGAACACCCAGGCCACCGGTCAAGACCTGGCGGGTTCGCGCCCTGCCTGAACGCGCGGAACTCGAAATCCGGTTTCCACGTGTCGAGGGCTATCTGTTCGAACCGAGTTCGACCTTGAGCGTGGATTGGGACAACGTGCCGGAAATCATCCTCGATCCGACGCAAATTCCACCGGAAGTGCAGATGAAGGCGGGCTTGCCCACCAATCAGGGGCGCCCCACGCTGTATGGCCCGGGGAAACTGGACACCGCCTCGCTGGTCTCGTACCGCGCCGAACACCGTTTGCAGTCTCGGATTGCACTGGCCGCGCGTGACCTGGTGAGGGTCTATCTGGCCCAGTCCGATGCCGATTCGACACCGATTCATCCCGCTGTGCTCTACCCCCAGTTCGTACAACTCTTCACTCGTTTCGTCGGGACCAAGGTCAAGGCCTATCAACCCGCGTCCGAATCCGACGTGTTTCTCGCACCGTATTACGGCTTGATGATGGAGCGTCTGCTTGCCGGCATGGCACCCGCCACTGGTTCCAAAGAGCGCATCCGCGTCGAAAGACATCGCGGGCCGGGGTCCACCGCCGAGGTGGAGTACGTTACCCGCAAGGAGCCCTTCTCGGTGCAGAAGAGCCACGTCAACTATGTGGTTCCCGATTCGCAATGGGAGCGTGTGGCCGCCTACGCACTGGACAACCATCCGGCTGTACGCAGCTTTGTGAAGAACAGCGGCTTGGGCTTTGCGATTCCCTACATGCACGCCGGGCAGAGCCATGACTATGTGCCGGACTTCATTGTCAATCTCGATCACGATGCCGCAGTCAACGTGATCGTCGAGACCAAAGGACATGATGATCGGCTTGCGGAGAAGCTGGCAGCGGCGGAACGTTGGGTGAAGGCGGTCAATGAAGATGGGGGCTATGGCAAATGGTCCTATTTGCTTCTTCAGGACCGCGCCAAGATCGCCGAGGAAATCCAGATTGCTTTGGATGCTGTCCTGCATAGTGGGGCGCCGTGACGGCAGCGGGCGAACTCGACTTCTCCAGCAGCGACGGGCAGGCAGGCTTTCGTCTGCATCGCCTGGAGGTCTACAACTGGGGCACCTTCGACAAGCGGGTGTGGACGCTCACGCTGAACGGCGACAACGCGCTGCTGACCGGCGACATCGGTTCCGGCAAGTCCACCCTGGTGGATGCGGTCACGACCCTGTTGGTGCCGGCGCAGCGCATCGCCTACAACAAGGCGGCCGGGGCGGAGGCGCGGGAGCGCACCTTGCGCTCCTATGTTCTGGGCCATTACAAGTCGGAGCGGGCCGACGCCGGCCTGGCGGCGAAGCCGGTGGCCCTGCGCGACCACAACGCCTATTCGGTGGTGCTGGGGGTGTTCCGCAACACCGGCTTCGACCAGAGCGTGACCCTGGCCCAGGTGTTCTGGCTGAAAGATGCCCAGAGCCAGCCGGCGCGCTTCTTCGTGGCGGCCGAGCAAGACCTGTCCATCGCCCTGGACTTCGCCGGCTTCGGCAGCGACATCAACGATTTGCGCCGCCGCCTGCGTGGCCGCCGTGGCATCGATCTGTTCGACAGTTTCCCGCCCTATGGCGCCTGGTTTCGCCGGCGCTTCGGCATCGACAACGAGCAGGCGCTGGAGCTGTTCCACCAGACGGTTTCCATGAAATCGGTGGGCAATCTCACCGACTTCGTGCGCGAGCACATGCTCGAAGCCTTCGCTGTGGAATCACGCATCGCCGCGCTGATCCACCATTTCGACGATCTCAACCGCGCCCATGCCGCCGTGCTCAAGGCCAAGGATCAGGTGGCGCGTCTGCAACCCCTGGTAGCCGATTGCGGGCGCCACACCGAACTGTCCGCCCAGGTGGACGCTCTGCGCGGCGCGCGCGATGCGCTCAAGGCTTATTTCGCCGGGCTGAAGTCCGCCTTGCTGGAAAAGCGCCTGGCCGGCCTGGATATCGAACATCAGCGCGGCGCGGCGCGCATCCACTCGCTCGATGAAACGAAGCGCGGCCAGTGGGCGGAACGCGACCAACTGAAACGCGACATCGCCGAGAACGGCGGCAACCGCCTGGCCTGGATCGCCACGGAAATCACCACCAAGGAAGAAGAAAAAAAGCGCCGCCTCAAGCGTGCCGAGCGTTATGCGGAACTGGCCGAGGAATTGGGGCTGCTGCCGGTGACCGGGCCGGAACGCTTCGTCAGCAATCGCGGCGTGTGCGAGACCCTGGCCCGCGCTTCACTGACGAAAGAGGCCGAATTGCAGAACCGGCAGAACGAAGCCGGGGTCGATTTCGCGACGAGCAAACGGGAACACGACAGCCTCGCCGTCGAGCTGGCCGGCCTGCGGGCGCGGCGCAGCAACATCGACGAATCCCAGGTCACCATCCGCCGCGCCCTGTGCGCCGCGCTCCAGTTGGATGAGGCCGACCTGCCCTTTGCCGGCGAACTGATCCAGGTGCGGCCCGAGGAAAAAGACTGGGAGGGCGCGGCGGAACGCCTGTTGCACAACTTCGGCCTGTCGCTGCTGGTGCCGGACCGCCACTACCCGGCCGTGGCCGAATGGGTGGAGCGCACCCAGCTCAAGGGCCGGCTGGTGTATTTCCGGGTGCATCTGAAGGCGGGCGCCGCCAGCCCGCCGAGCACGAATCCGGATTCCCTGGCGCGCAAGCTCTCGATCAAGCCCGATTCGCCTTTCTATGCCTGGATCGAACAGGAACTGGCGCGGCGTTTCGACACCGTCTGTTGCGACACCCTGGATCAGTTCCGCCGCGAACGCCAGGCGGTGACCCGCGCCGGCCAGGTCAAGGCCGGCGGCGAGCGGCATGAGAAGGATGACCGCCACCGCCTGGACGACCGCAGCCGCTATGTGCTGGGCTGGAGCAACGAGGGCAAGATCGCCGCCCTGGAAAAGCGCGCCCACGCGCTGCAAGTCGAAATGCAGAAAATCGGCAAGCTGATCGCCGAGGCCCAGGCGGAACAGATGCGGGTGAAGGAGCAGGCCATCCGCCTGGCGCAGATCGGCGAATTCCGCGACTTCCAGGAACTGGACTGGCAACCGCTGCTGGCGGAAATCGCCAACCTGGACATTGAGAGAAAAGCCCTGGAAGCCGCCTCCGACCTGCTGCAAACCCTGGCCGGGCAGTTGGAAGCGCTGGAGAAGAAGCTGGATCGGACGGAAAACGATCTGCGTGAGCGCAACCAGGACCAGGCACGCAACGAGGAACGGCAGCTACAGACCCGCGCGCAACTGTCGGATTGCCGGGAAAGCCTGGCGACACTGGACGAAACCGCCAGGCGGGTGCGCTTCCCACAACTGGACGCGATGCGCGCTGAAGCCCTGGGCGAACACACGCTCACGGTGGAATCCTGCGACAACCGGGAGCGGGACCTGCGGGGATGGCTCCAGGACAACATCGAGGCCGAGGACAAGAAAATCGGCCGGCTGCGGGAAAAGATCATCAAGGCGATGACCGAATATCGGGAGAAATACACCCTGGAAACTCAGGACGTGGACATCAGTATCGAAGCCGCCTACGAATACGGAATCATGCTCGACCAGTTGCAGGCCGACGACCTGCCGCGCTTCGAGGCGCGCTTTAAGGAACTGCTCAACGAGAACACCATCCGCGAGGTAGCCAATTTCCAGTCGCAACTGGCCCGCGAACGGCAGACCATCAAGGAACGCATCGAGCGCATCAACCAGTCCCTGCGCCAGATCGACTACAACCCCGGCCGTTTCATCGAACTGGAAGCGCAACCCAGCCCCGATGCCGAAATCCGCGACTTCCAGAGCGAACTGCGGGCCTGCACCGAGGGCAGCCTGACCGGCTCGGAGGACGCCCAGTATTCCGAGGTGAAATTCCTCCAGGTGAAAGCCATCATCGAGCGCTTCCGGGGCCGCGAGGGGCAAACCGACCTGGACCGGCGCTGGACCCGCAAGGTGACCGACGTGCGCAACGGCTTCGTGTTTGCCGCCTCGGAGCGCTGGCGCGAGGACGCCAGTGAGCACGAGCACTACACCGACTCCGGCGGCAAATCCGGCGGCCAGAAGGAGAAACTGGCCTACACCGTGCTGGCGGCCAGCCTGGCCTACCAATTTGGGCTTGAGTCGGACATAAAAGCGGGCGCAGTGAACTCCCGCAGCTTCCGTTTCGTGGTCATCGACGAGGCCTTCGGGCGCGGCTCGGACGAATCCGCGCGCTTCGGCCTGGAACTGTTTCAGCGCCTCAACCTGCAATTGCTGATCGTCACCCCGCTGCAGAAAATCCACATCATCGAACCCTATGTGGCCAACGTCGGCTTCGTGCACAACGCGGATGGGCGGGAATCGCTGCTGCGCAACCTGACCATCGCCGAGTACCGGGCGGAGAAAGAAAAACACGAGGAGGCGCATGGCGGGTAGCCGGCAATGCTGTAGGAGCGGGCTTGCCCGCGATACCACGGTCGCCATCGCGGGCAGCGGAGTCGTTGCCGCGTCAGCGGCTTTACGAATCCGGCATGAGTAACTGGACCACTCCCGCCGACATCCGCTCCCGCGTCCTGCGGGAATGGCAGCGCGGCCGCCTGCTATCGGCTTCCCTGACCGGCGAGGCGCTGTATCCCTGGCGGATTCCCCTGAAAGGCCCCACGACCGCGCTGCTGGCGGACCAATTCGACGCCGTGCGGCAGTGGATACGCGCCCTCGCCGATGGCGCCAAGACCGAGGCTGGGAAGAGCGGAAGCAGCGCCGGTTACCGCCTGGAATTCCAGGAAATCAACCATCGCCAACTCGGCCGCAACCATGTGCCGGTGGCGGCCTGGCTGGACACGGAGGGCGATGCCCTGGCCCTGATCGGCAAGCGGCGCGAAGCGGCCCGGTTTCACGAACTGGCCACCACCATCGCCCTGGCCTTTCCGCAACTGCAAACCTGGCTCGCCCGGCGCCCCTTGCGCGTCCTGGAACAGGCGGACGACTGGCCGGGGCTGCTGGGGGTGTTGCGCTGGATCGCCGGGCACCCGCGCCCAAATGTCTATTTGCGCCAGATCGACGTGCCCGGCGTGCATAGCAAATTCATCGAACGGCAGCGCGCGCTGCTGTCCGAACTGCTCGATCTGGTGCTGCCGGCGTCGGCCATCGCCGCCGCTTCCGCCGGCGGCGCGGCCGGCTTCGAGCGGCGCTATGGCTTTCGCGCCAAGCCTTTGCCGATCCGTTTCCGCCTGCTCGACGGCACGTTGCATGGCCTGACCGATCTGACCGTGCCCTGCGACGAGTTCGCCCGCTTGTCGCTCCTCGCCCGGCGGGTCTTCATCACGGAAAACGAGATCAACTTCCTGGCCTTCCCCCGGGTACCCGACAGCCTGGTGATCTTCGGCGCCGGCTACGGCTTCGACCCGCTGGCCGAGGCAAGCTGGCTTCAGGCGCGGGACATCTTCTACTGGGGCGACATCGACAGCCACGGCTTCGCCATCCTCGACCAGTTGCGCGGCCACTTTCCGCACGCCCGTTCACTCCTGATGGATCGCGCCACCTTGCTGGCCCATAGGCCATTGTGGGGGCGGGAAGACACGCCCACGCAGCGGGAATTGAGCCGGCTCCATGCCGATGAAGCCGGTTTGTACGACGATTTGCGCCACGACCGGCTCGGGCCGGCGGTGCGGCTGGAGCAGGAGCGGATCGGTTTCGCCTGGGTTCAAGCCGCGCTCGCGGTGGTTGATCCTGATAGCCTTCGTGGTTCGAGTTGAGCCCCGAGGGGGAGAGCGAAGTAATCGGCCCGTGGTCGCAAATCACGCCGTCGAATCGAGCAGAGCAGAGACGTAGGATGTGGTGAGCGCAGCGAACCGCATCGACCACGGCTGCGCTATTTGATGCGGTTCGCTGCCGGCTACCTCACCCACCCCAGGCGCGCTTTGCTGACGCGGCGCGTCTTTCAGTCGTTTCAGGGGCGGTATCCTTCCTGGAGCTACCGACGCCCGCAAATTCCTCTGTCCCCGAGGCGCACATGATGCAACCCCCTTTCCAGGGCGCCCTGCGCGCCGATGTCCGTCCGCGCGAGTTGTTGGGCTGGGCGATGTATGACTTCGCCAATTCCGGCTTTACCACCGTGGTCATCACCGCGCTGTTCAATGCATATTTCGTCGCCGTGGTCGCGGGCGACGCGCCCTGGGCCACCTTGGCCTGGACCGCTGCGCTGTCCGTCTCCTATGCGCTGATCGTGGTGAGCGCGCCGGTGATCGGCGCCTTCGCCGACTTGCACGCGGCGAAGAAGAAGCTGCTGGCCATCACCACGGCGGGCTGTGTGTTGTTCACCGGCCTGCTCTATTTCGCGCAGCCGGAAACGCTGTGGCTGGCCATCGTCTGCGTGGTCGCCGCCAACTTCTTCTACGGCAGCGGCGAGAACCTGGTCGCGGCGTTTCTCCCGGAAATCGCCAAAGATCGCGCACTTGGTCGGGTGTCCGGCTGGGGTTGGGGGATCGGCTACCTGGGCGGGCTGACCACGCTGGGGCTGTGTCTGGTGTATGTCACCTGGGCCGAGGCGCGCGGCCAGACTGCCGCGCAGTTCGTGCCGGTGACCATGCTGATTACCGCTGCCCTGTTCGCCCTGGCCAGCCTGCCGACCTTTTTGCTGTTGCGTGAGCGCGCCGTGCCGCGTGTGGCTGCCGGCGCGGGGGCGACGGCGTGGTCGCGGTTGCGACCATTTGCCGATCTGCGCCGCTTCCTGATTTGCAGCGTGTTCTATCAGGCGGGCATACAGGTGGTCATCACCCTGGCCGCCGTCTATGCCACCCAGGCGATGGGCTTCAACACCCGGCAGACCTTGTTGCTGGTTTTCGTGGTCAACATCGCGGCGGCGGCGGGCGCTTTCGTGTTCGGCCATGTGCAGGACCGCCTCGGCCATGTCCGCGCCATCGCCCTGATCCTGGTCGGCTGGATCGTGACCATCCTCCTGGCCTGGGCTGCGCCGGGGTTTCCAGAAGGGCCGGCGTTGTTCTGGGCGGCGGCGGCCCTCGCCGGCCTCTGCCTGGGCGGCGCGCAGTCCGCCGGCCGCGCGCTGGTGGGGGAGCTGGCGCCGCCTTCCCGCCTGGCGGAGTTCTACGGTTTCTGGGGGCTGGCGGTGAAACTTGCGTCCATCGCAGGCCCGCTCAGCTATGGCCTCACCACCTGGCTCACCGGCGGCGACCACCGCCGCGCTTTGTTGCTGACCGGGGGTTACTTCGTCGTCGGGCTGATTCTGCTTTCCGGTGTGCGCGTCGGGCGCGGCCGCCGCGCCGCACTGCGTCTGAAGACGTAAACCCAGCACGCGTAGGGCGGAAAAGCGGCTTTATCGCGCCTTCCGCCGAATGTTTGGCATTCGGCGGATAACGCCGGCAAGAAGACGCCGGCTCATCCGCCCTACGCGTGCTTAAGGAATTTCATCCAACCTGAGCCGGACGAGCCGGTTTGGGCTGAATAAGTAAAACGCACGGCGCTATGCCTGAAGACTTAAACCCAGGCCAAAATCAACCGAGACTGGAGAGCAAGATGAACGACACCCCACCCGCCACCAACCAGGCCCTGGAAACCCACGATTCCTCTCAAGAGCGGGCGAAACCCGCCGCTGTCAGGGAATAACGCCGATGCCCGCCGCTTCCCCCATCAGTCGCCGTCTCGCGCCCTGGCTGGCTTTGACCGGCCTGGCGCTGCTCTCCTTTCTGGTGCTGCAGCCGTTCTTTGCGCCGCTGGCCTGGGCGGCGGTGCTGGCCTACGCCTCCTGGCCGTTGTCGGAGCGGCTGCGCATGCGCTGCGCTGGCCGCGACACCCTGGCCGCCAGTCTGAGCACGGCCGTGGCGGCGCTGACCCTGTTCGCGCCCTTGTTGTGGTTCGTCTGGCTGGCGCAGCAGGAGATGGCGGGGTTTTACGCGGGCTTGCGTGCGTTCGTGACGCATCCGCCGGAAGTGCCGGAACTCCTGCGCGGCACCCCCTGGCTGGGCGACTGGCTGGCGGAGTACCGGGCGCTGTTGCTGGCCGATCCGCAAGGCACCATCAGTGCGGTCAAAGCCTGGCTCGCGGCGCACGCGGGCGAGGCGGCGATGCTGGCCGGCGGCGTCGGCAAGAACCTGATCAAGCTGGTGCTGGTGCTGACGACCCTGTTCTTCTTCTATCGCGATGGTGCGCGCATGGTGTGGGAGCTGCGTCATGTCATGGCGCGTTTCATCGGCCCACGCACCCACGATTATCTCGCCGCCGCCGGCATGACCACCCGCGCCGTGGTCTACGGCATTCTGCTCACCGCCCTGGTGCAAGGCGCTTTTGCCGGCGTGGGCTATTGGGTGGCGGGGCTGGCCTCGCCGGTGACGTTGGGGGTGCTGACCGCGTTGTTTGCCCTGATTCCCTTCGCCACGCCCCTGGCCTGGGGCGGTGCCGGCGCCTGGTTGCTGTTCCAGGGCGAGACCGGGGCGGCCATCGGCGTCTGGCTGTGGGGCGCGGCGGTAGTGAGCCAGATCGACAACGTGTTGCGCCCGGTATTCATCAGCAGCGTCGGCGCGATTCCCTTCCTGCTGGTGCTGTTCGGCGTGCTCGGCGGCCTGCTCGCCTTCGGTCTGGTCGGTCTGTTCGCCGGCCCCATCGTCCTCGCCGTGGCCTGGGCGGTATGGCGCGAATGGACGGCGCACCTGGACGAAGAGGTCGGCGAGGTGTTGCCATGACGGCGCGCCACGCGCCAGGTGGCCAAGGCCGGGAAAGCCGCGTATGACCCTAACCATTCATGGCTCGATGAGCCGCCCCCGTCCCATGAAACCGGCGACGTAGGATGTGGTGCGCCACATGTTTCACGGTAACCCTTTGAAAGAACACAACCCTACCCATGAGTGAAACACCCCATACCCCCTGGCACGCGCAAAGCGTCGCGCAGGCCTGTGCCGAACTGCAAGCCGATCCGGTGCAGGGGCTTTCCAGTGAGGAAACCGGGCGCCGCCTGGCGCAGCACGGGCCGAACCGACTCGCGGAAAAACCCAAGCGTCCGGCCTGGCTGAAATTCCTCGACCAGTTCCGCAATGTGCTCACCGGGGTGCTGATCGGCGCGGCGGGTCTGGCGGGGGCGATCGGCGAACTCAAGGATGCGGTGGTGATCCTGATCGTGGTGGTGTTCAATTCGGCGCTCGGTTTTCACCAGGAATACCGCGCCGAGAAGACCCTGGCGGCGCTCAAGGGCATGCTCGCGCGGCGGGCGCGGGTGAAACGCGACGGGCTGGTGATCGAGGTGGATGTCGACGAACTGGTGCCCGGCGACTTGGCGCTGCTGGAAGCGGGCGACCGCATTCCCGCCGACGGCCGTTTTCTCGCCGCGCACAACGTCGAGGTGGACGAAGCGGCGTTGACCGGCGAATCCCTCGCCGTGGGCAAACAAACCGAGTCGTTGGCAACGGAGGTGATGGCAACCGAGGTGCCGCTGGCCGAGCGGGTGAACATGGGCTACATGAACACCACTGTGACGCGCGGCCGGGCCGAGATGCTGGTCACCGCCACCGGCATGGCGACCGAGATGGGGCGGCTGGCGGCCATGCTGGAGGCGGCGGTGGAGGGCGAGACGCCGTTGCAGAAGGAGTTGGACCGGGTCGGCAAGCGGTTGGCCGGCATCGCCGTGGTGGTCATCGCCCTCATCCTCGCGGTTGGCATTGCTTACGGCCAGGACCTGGTGAAAGCCATCCTCAATGCCGTCGCACTGGCGGTAGCGGCGATTCCCGAGGGCTTGCCGGCGGTGGTGACGGTGACCCTGGCGGTGGGCATGTACCGCATGGCCCAGCAGAAGGCCATCGTCAAGAAACTTGCCGCCGTCGAGACCCTGGGCAGCACCACGGTCATCTGTTCCGACAAGACCGGCACGCTGACCCTGAATCAGATGACCGCGCGGGCACTGTTTTATCGCGGGCGGCATTTCCGGGTGTCCGGCGAAGGCTATGCGGGGGTGGGTGAGATCACGCCAGATCGTACCGCCGAGGACGAATCAGAGGCGGCGGACCTCACCCCGCTGCTGCTGCCCATGGCCCTGTGCAGCGAGAGCCGCATCCATGACGGCAAGCTCATTGGCGACCCTACCGAAGGGGCGCTGCTGGCGCTGGCAGCCAAGGGCGGCATCGAGCCGGCGGCCGCGTTGAAGCAGCGGCCGCGCATCGCCGAAATCCCCTTCGATTCCGCGCATAAATTCATGGCCACCTTCCACCCTGAAGGTGACCGGGTCAGGGCAAATTTGTTCTCACGAATCCTGCCGAGCAGGGGCGGAGTTTTTGGTGAGCCGCAGATAGTCGAGAACGATGCGGGGACGCAGACAGAGTTTGCGCATCATCGAAGCGATTGACTGGCCGGGCTTCTGGAACGAC